>NZ_JBSFUO010000033.1:0-52226 GCF_053591835.1 Streptomyces sp. NPDC002911
CCCCCCATCCGCCCTCGGACGCCGCATCCCCGTCAACACCAACAACAACCCATCCACCGACGGCCCATCACCCACAACACACACCCCCCAACGCAGGAAAAAGGATAGGGAAACAACACGGAAACATCTAGGAGAGATCGGTCCGACCGGCCATCATTCAGCGCAACATCCAGGTTGCACTTGGACGCAACATACAGTGTTATCCCAACCTTTTGACTACGCGAAACAACAGACCCAAGGCAACTGCGCGCAGAAGCTCAGAGGCGGCATTTCCAGGTGGGCCGGCTACGGCCACGCACCGCGCTGGGGGCAAGGCGTCCGAGGGGACGCCACCTTGGGCGCTGCGGATGAAAATCGCCCACGATCTGGTCAAACAAAGCCCTGAGGGTGCCCGGCCACTGGCTCCCATCTGCGGCTCAGCAGCTCGAGGTACAAGCCGGACACGTCGAACACCCTGCTTCGCGCCACGCACACACGGCCACAGTGCGATGCCTCGCTGGTACGTCTGCTCGGTCCGAGGGTGCTCACAAGGCGCGAAGCATGTTCATTTCCCGGACATTTTTTCACTCGCCGGTGCCACACCTCTGCTTCCAGTCCTGCGGACCTAGTTTCCGCAATGCGGAAGATCGACTGCGTGAGCTGGGCCGGACCGGCACGCCGCGTATGATCAATGGCCTAGAACGAGTGGGCGACTCGGCATACGACGCCACAACGTGTCACTTCCGATACGGGTACACGCAGCAGTACAACCTCGGTGTACCGCTCGTCGGTTCGTCGGAGCGTGGCACGCCGGAGCGGAGTTCCAGCATCGGAAGGGTGCCTCGCGGGGCCCACCTGTCAACCGTAAAGCAGCCTGTGCCGCATGAAAGAGTCAGGACATCGCATGAGTCGCACCGAACAGCCCGTCCGTCTTGCCCGTGCGGTGACCGACGTACTTGCTCCCGCATACCTGGTGATGGGCGTTCTTCCCCTCATAGGCTGGCACAGCACCGGCAATTGGGAGGGAGTCGGATGGGGGCTTCTCGCTGCCCTGTTCTGCGGAGGCTTGCCGTTTGCCGTCATTCTGCTCGGGGTCAGGCTCGGCCACTGGACGGACAAGCACCTCAGGGAGCGGACGCAACGCGCGGTTCCGCTGAGCGTCGCGATGGGGTCGGTCCTGGTAGGCGTAACGCTCCTGGCCGTGTTTGATGCACCCCGCGAGGTTTTCGCACTGGTAGTGGCGATGCTCGCGGGCCTCATGGCGACCACGGCCGTCACCGTCATGTGGAAAATCTCGGTGCACACTGCGGTGGCCGCCGGGACCGTCGTCATCCTCATCATTGTGTTCGGTGCAGAAATGACCATTCTGGCACTGGGAGTTGCCGCAGTCGGCTGGTCCCGGGTGGCACTACGTGATCACACCACGGCGCAGACCATCGCGGGCGCTGCTCTCGGAGCTGTAGTGACCGCGGTGACCTTCGGGCAGCTCAACTGAACTTTTGCCCTGAGACACGCAGAGCGACCCGTGCCAGGGCGCACAGGGCACCCCGGGCCGGTCAACGAGCAGTCCGCGCTCCCCCGCTGGAGGGAGCGCGGAACGCAATGGGGGCGTGTGCTGCATCAGAGTTGATGCAGCACGCCCTGTCGGCCGTACTACCTGGGATGCGTCAGTCCTGCGTGGTACGGCGCTTGCGGACAGACCACAGGATGCCGCTGCCGGCGAGCAGGACCGCGACCGCGGTGCCGCCGATGACGGAAGTGACGGAGGACGAACCGGTCTCGGCCAGGCCCGGTGCGCTGGCGCTCGGCTCGGCCGGGGCCGGCGCCGTCTCCGTGGCGGTCTCGCTCGGGGTGGCATTTGGCTCGGGTGGCACCGAAACAGACGGCTCCGTGCTCGGCGTCTCCGACGGAGTCGGCGCGCTCGGCGGCGTGCTGCCTTCACACACCGGGGCCGCCTTCGACTCGTTGCGCGAGAACTTGTCGTCGTCGCCCGCCTTGATGACGAGACGGATAGTCAGCTCCTCTTCGTGCGCGGGAAGCTGAAGGGGGGTCGTCGTGCGGTACTCCCGGCCGAACTTCGTCGTGGGGAGTAGTTCCTCACCACCCTCGACAGAGACTGTGACTTCATTGACGGCCCCACCGGAGTAGGCCGTCAGGTCAAGGGTGACCTCGGAGCAGGTCACGGCCCAGATGGGGGTGTGAGCTGCGGCCTGACCTGCGGAGACGGCCCCGCCGACCAGGGCGACAACCGCGGTGGCCGCAAACGCTCCCGCGCCACGCCACGATCTGTTGGGAATGGTCATGGATTCTTCCTTCGTACGATCACACCGTCGGGTTGGCGGTGGACCGCACAGTACTGTCTGCACGCCTGTGCCCACACGTGCCGTAACGGGCTCGGTCCAAATGCGGGCCGCGGCTCCACCATCGTATGCGGCATAGTGTGCTGTAGCTTCGGAATCCGAATAACAGTGTGATTGTGGTGAGGGTAGTGGAGAAACGCGTACTCGGGCGGTGCGGCCTGGCGACCTCCTCGGTGGGCCTCGGCTGCATGGGAATGACTGGCGCCCACGGTGCCGCAGATGAGGACGAGTCGACACGCACAGTACGGACAGCGCTCGACATGGGGGTCACCCTGTTCGACACCGCGGACGTCTACGGGCCCTTCAGGGGTGAGAGGTTGTTGGGCCGGGCCCTGGCCGGACGCCGTGACGAGGCCATCATCGCGAGCAAGTTCGGTGGCGCACAGCTGGACGACGAAGGAAACGTGACCGGCGGCCCGACTGGGGCTCCAGCCTATGTGCGACGCAGTGTGGAACGGGCGCTACGGCATCTGCGTACCGACCACATCGACCTCTACTACCAGCACCGGGTCGACCCGCAGGTGCCGGTCGAGGAGACCTTCGGCGCCCTGAGCGAACTCGTCACAGCCGGGAAGATCCGCTACCTCGGCATCGGCGAAGCGTCCGTGGCCACCATTCGGCGCGCTCACGCCTGCGCACCGTTGTCCGCGGTACAGACGGAGTTCTCTCTCTTCAGCCGACGAGTCGAGGTCAACGGTGTGTTGGCAGCGACCCGAGAACTTGATATCGGATTCGTGGCCTCTTCCCCAATGGGGCGCGGTCTCCTCACCCGACCCCTCAGCTCGGCGGCCGACCACCACCGGGAAGATGACCTGAAGTTTCGGTTTCCCCGTTTCGAGCAGAGCCTTTTCGAGTCGAACCTGCGGTTGCTGCGCCAACTGGAGGAAATTGCGCGGAGCCACCGAGTGAGCACAGAGCAGGCTGCATTGGCGTGGCTGCTGGGAACAGGTGCCGACATAGTGGCCATTCCCGGCACGCACGTCCGGGAGCACCTGCGGGAGCACGTGGAGGCGGCACGACTGGTGTGGGACGGTGACCAGCAACAACAACTCGCCCGCGCCACACCGCCCGAGGACGTTGCAGGAGATCCCCGTTAACCCGCTGCCCGGCGATCGAGGCCTGAGGAGTGCGTGGTCGGCCAACGGGCAACAAGGCAGAGGCTGAACCATCCGAAGGCATAAGCCTGCCACGGCCTTGGTACTGGTGGGCTCACGTATGCAATGAGCTGAGCCGGATTTCGTAGCGGCCCTGAAGCCGGGCATGATCGCCCCGGCAGATGGGAAGCACAGGTCTGATGCCCGCACCCCGGAAGTATCCTGACGAGCTCCGCGAGCGAGCCGTCCGTGAAGTACAGAACTCTGGCCGTCCGGTCGCCCAGGTGGCTCGGGACCTCGGTGTCCACAAGGAAGCATTGCGGCTGTGGGTCCGCCAGGCCGAGGCCGACCGCGGCAGTCGGCCCGATCTGCTCACCTCTGCCGAGCGAGCCGAACTCGTACAACTCCGCAAAGAAACAGCTGAGTTGCGGCGAGCGAACGAGATCCTGAAGGCTGCCAGCGTGTTTTTCGCCAAGGAGCTGCGCGAGGCCGGACTGATCGCTGAGCTCCACGACCGGCTGCGTGGGAAGGTCCGCGAGCAGGCCGGGCGGGAAGCAGACCGACGGCCGCGGTCATCGACTCGCAGCCCGTAAAGGCCGACGCGGTCGTCGGCGCCGACAGCCGGGGCTACGACGGAGGCAAGAAAATCAACGGCAGGCGCCGGCATCTGATCTGCGACACGGCCGGCCTGCTGCTGATGATCAACGTGACCGCGGGCGACGTCACCGACCGACAGACAGCCACCGACATGCTGCCCGCCCTGCGTGAGCGGTTCCCCACGATCACCAAACTATGGGCCGACGGAGGCTATACCGGAACCCTGATCACCTGGGCCCTGGCCGTCCTGCACCTGGTCGTCACCGTGATCAAACGCAGTGATGACGTCTCCGGCTTCGTGGTGCTGCCGCGCCGGTGGGTGGTGGAGCGGACGTTCGGCTGGCTGATGCGCTCACGCCGGCTGGCCCGCGACTACGAGCGGCGGCCCGACACGTCCGAGGCGATGATCCTGTGGTCGATGACCATGCTCATGACCCGCCGCCTCGCAGCCCGGGCACAAGCGTGAACCGCCCCGACGGTTCCTTGACCAGCCAGCCCGCTCCGCCGTCCGGGCCGCCTTCGACCGCACCCCCTCGACCTTCGCCGGCACGCGCTCCAGGCCGAGCGCCGAAGCGATCTCCCCGCAGGCCAACGCCGCCGAAGAGGCGGCCAGGACCCCGACGATCCGCTGATAGTCCGGCGACAGCCCCGACACCTCGACGCCTTCACCCCTGACCGGCACCACCGACCCCGGCACCCTCCCGCCCTTCGGCGTCGGCGTCGGCGTCGGCGTCGGCGTCGGCGTCGGGGCAGTGTTCTCCGTAACCGGCACGGCCGTCTCCTCGACGTCAGCACCACCGCCTGGACCAGCGAGAACCTCGACGAGAACCTCCCGCGCAGTCACGAACCGTTCCCAGAACAGCTCCGCGTCACGCAGCTCGGCAAGGACCCGGTCCGCTTCCTCACGCAATACCTCAACCCGCTGCCGGGCACCCCGTTCCCGCTCCTCCCGCAAACCGACCACCGACGGCATCCCCGAACCTCCACGACCAAGATGACACGACGTGTCCTGTCTGCCACAGAACCCGCCACACCATGCCTGACCAGCAGAAAGTCAGCGATCAAGTACGGAAAGACAACAGCTTCTCAGGGCAGCTCAGGCCTGCAAGTCAGCCGGCGGGAGTTCTCGTGCTGCTCACGTTCAGAGGGCTTGGCCCGCCGGCGGCGTACGCGGCGCCGCCGGATCGGAGAGGACCGCGACCGCGACCGCTTCCCCCCGCACCGGGCGCCTCGTTCTCCGGGGCCTCCTCATTCGCCGAGGCCGCGGCCCCCTTGTTGCGCCGTGTCATCCCGACACCGACGAGGACGACGGCCATGCCCAGGACGACCCGGACACTGAGGTTCTCCCCCAGGACGACCGCGCCGAGGAGCACGGAGACCACGGGCAGCAGATAGCCGACCACGGCGGCGCTGGTGGCACCCTCGTCGTTGATGATCCGGTAGGTGAGGTGGAAGGTGATCGCGGTGCAGAAGACGCTGAGAACGACGGCCGCGATCAGGACGGTCGGGCCGACGTCGATCGACTCCAGGCCGCCGATCGGCATCGCGACGGCGGTCAGTCCGCTCGCGGCGATGAGCTGGGCTGTGGAGAGCGAGATGGTGGGGATGCCCTTGCCGACGAGGGTGCGGCCCATGTACGTGAACGCGACGGCGTAGCTGGCGGCCGCGCCGAGGATCGCAAGGGTGCCCCAGCCGGTGGCTCCGGTGGTCTGCCAGGGGGCGAAGATGACCACGGTGCCGCCGAAGCCGAGCAGGAGCCCGGCGAGGCGTACAGGGCGCAGTTCGCGTTCCGAGCCGAGGGCCAGACCGAGGGCGATCGACCAGAGCGGGGTTGTGGCGTTCAGGACGCCGGCGAGGCCGGAGTCGACGGTCTGCTGGCCCAGACTGAAGAGCGCGAAGGGCAGGGCGTTGCAGAAGAAGCCCGCGATGACGATGTGGCGCCAGAGGTCACGACCCTGCGGCAGGCGTTGGCCGGTCGCGTAGCAGAAGACGGTGAGGACGAGCGCTCCGAGGACGCAACGGGCAAGCGTGACCTGGAGCGGAGAGAGCCCTCGCAGTGCCAGCTCGATCCAGAGGAAAGTCGATCCCCACAGCAGAGCGAGTACAGCCACCCGCATTCCGCCCCGCAAACTCCCTGTACTGCTGTTCACGACGCTTCCTCCATGTGGTCGGGCGTTCGGTTCGGCGAAAGGGCCGGAGTGCGGTCCGGTCCGGATCCTTCGAATGTGCCCCGCCCAGGCTTTGAGGACAAGCAAATGATTCCACCTTGTTTGTTAAGCTGTGCTACATGCTTGATGTGAGGCGACTCCAGGTCCTGCGTGCGGTGGTCACCAGCGGCACGGTGACCGCCGCGGCAGCGCACCTCGGCTACACACCATCCGCCGTCAGCCAGCAGGTGGCGGCACTGGAGAAGCAGGCCGGTACGGCGCTCCTCGAGCGGGTCGGCCGCGGCGTGCGGCCCACGGCGGCCGGCCTGCTGCTCACCGAGCACGCGGCCCTGATCAGTTCGGCGGTCGCCCAGGCGGAGACCGCCCTCGCTGATCTCCGTGCCGGGCGCACCGGGCGTTTGTCGGTCCGTTACTTCGCAACGGCGGGCTCCACGCTGGTGGCGCCCGCCCTCGCCCGGCTGCGCGCCGGGCACCCCGGTGTCCGCGTCGACCTGGAACTTGCCGACTCCGAGGACTCGTTCCAGGGAGTGGTACGGGGCCGGGCAGACCTGGCCGTGGTCGTCCAGGCACGGGACCGCACTGGCGAGGGCTTCCGGCTCATCCGCCTCGTCGAGGACCCGTACGCCGCCGTCCTGCCGCTCGGTCATCCACTCGCCGACACAGAGGTGATCGACCTCAACCAGCTCGCCGGCGAGCAGTGGGTGGGCAGCGAGCCGCCAGGTCCATGCCTGGAACCTGTGATCGACTCCTGCGCCGCGGCCGGCTTCAGCCCCGACTTCGTCATCCAGAGCGAGGACTACGCCACCGCGCAGGGCTTCGTCGCGGCCGGCCTCGGTGTCGGGCTGATGCCGAGGCTGGGGCTGCGCAGCCAACACCCCGGCGTCGTCGTACGCCCGGTCCGCAACCCCGAACCGGTCCGGGTGATCTCGGCGCTTGTTCGGGAGATCGCCCTCGACCAGCCGTCCCTGCGGGGCCTGTTGCACGCGCTGCGGGATGCGGCCGCCGCGGCCGACCCGCCCGATGGGCCTCGGGTGAACTGACCGCCGCCCGTGTGGAGCATGCCGACATCACCGGTGGCGTTGGCACATGTCAGGCACTGTGAGCGGCAGGTGCAACGGTCCAGGGATACGACGCTGGAGGAAATCTTCAGGTCCAGCCTCCGGGGCGCTGACCCCGGCCTGGCCGGAGTCCGCCAGCCGCAGCCGCTTGGCCTCCGGCCGGCGGGTACATTGATCTCGGCGTATCGACCGAAGCCGGAGTCCATGGCGGCGTCGGTCGCCGGTCGCTGGTATGCCGCGGCCAGTGCCGCCTGGCGGGCTTACGCGGCTGGGGTGATTACGGCACCCCCCGATGGGGTTATGCCATACTCACGTTTGAAGGGTAAACCTCACTGGCCCAGTTGACCCTGCACGGTGAGCATCCCTCCGCGCCGTCCCAGGACCGCCGGGCGTTCGACCCCTACCGCAATTTGCTGACCGACCTCCGCCCCGCGGGCCGCCTGCGCACGCTGAGAGTCGCCGCCTACGGCTGCTCCCGCGCCGGGCGGACGCGGGCCTATGCTGACAGTTTTCGATGCAACGGGACTGGAGGCATGTGCGTGAAGGGCTAGTAGGGCTTGGTCATGTGCGGTCTGCGATGGCGTGTCTTCTTGATCGGTCGTGTCGTTGACCGTGTGTGCTGAGTGTGCTCGGTCCAGCGCATGTGGGAGATAGACCGACCATCGTCATGTCCGGTGAGGTCGGGATGACCGGGCGGCGCGCGTCCTCGTCGCTCAGCCCTTCGCATCTCCAGCGCAGAATCTGCCGCTGCAGGTCCAGCCAGCCGATGAGCGCAGTGCGTTCATCTGCTTGGCGCGGGGGGCGTTCCAGTTCCGATGACATGGCGGCGCAGGCTACCAGGGAAGTCGGGAGGGGGCACCTGAGTGACGGGCTCGTCCGCGATGAACTGGTGATCTTCGAATGATGCCGCGGGGCGGGCCCTCGTCTTTTGATGGGTGATGTCGCTGCGTCGACGCCTTGAACTGCGACCTCAGTAACACCACAAGAGGCTTCCGCGACACGCCCGACGAGCCGCGGAAGCCCAACTTGCCTAAAGCCGCGTTCCTTTACGGAGCCCGAGGAATCGGCAACTCTCCCTTGTGCTGGGCTAGTTCGGATAAGACCAGCTCGGCGCGCTCGGCTTGGTCCTCAACGCCATCGTCCTCTGGACGACGAAGTACATCGACGCCGCCGTCGCCCAGCTCCGGGCCGAAGGCCACGAGCTCCGGGAGGAGGACATCGCCCGGCTCTCCCCGCTCAAGCACCGGAACCTGAACCTGCTCGGCCGCTACAGCTTCACCGCCTCCACCCCGGCGGCCGGCGCCCTGCATCCGCTGCGCGACCCGGACGCGCCGGAGCTGGACGAGGACGACGACGGCCGCGAGGACTGAGCCGGTGCCGAGGATCCGCTGGGACGCGGTGGTCCTCGCGCAGGAGGTGGTGGTCCCGGCGGCGGAGCGCCTCCGGGAAACCGCTGCGCAGTGAAGCTGGAGGGCTGCCGAAGTTCAGGCGGCCGGGATAGTCCAGTCCTGCTGTGCTGCCCACTGCTCGAAGGTGGTCGTAGTCAGGCCGTAGCGGGCGGCGTGGTGGGGGCGTGCGGGGTAGCCGACGCGGTCGTTCCAGATCTGGCTGTCCGTCGTGGGTGCGCCGAGGCGCTGATCCTGCTCCTCCCGGGAGATGAAGACGGCGGTGATCTCGCGGCCGGTGGCCTTGGAGAGGGTGTCCGCGATCTCGGTGTGGGTCAGCGCGTCGCCCGCGAACTCGATCTCGGATTCGTGCAACTTTTCGGGCTCGGCCACGGCGGCGGCGACAGCCGCTCCGAGGTCGTCCGCGCAGATGAGCGCCAGCACGGCTTCCGGGCTCGCAGCGGTGACCAGCTTGCCCTGAGGCAGGTCGGGGAACATGAAGTCCCGCTTGGGCGGAAGGAAGTTGTCCATGTACAAGGCGGGCTTGAAGATGGTCCAGTGCTCCAGGCCCGACTGCCGGATCGCGTCCTCCGCGGCCTCCTTCTCGTCCCAGTACGCCGTTGTCACAGGGTGGATGTCCTCGATGTCCGGGTGCTGGCTGCGCCATCCGGTCGCGGACACGGATGTGTGGATGATCTGAGTGATGCCGGCCCGCTTGGCCGCGGTGGCGATATTGCGGGCCTGGCGCTGCTCGGCGCCTGGATCGGCCGGGTCGACGCCCGGCATCTGCATGGAGAAGACCGCGTCGTGTCCGGATCCGGCAGCCTCCAGGGATGCGGGGTCGTCCATGGTCCCGGTCGCGAGGGCGACGCCCTGCCGGGCGAGCGCCTGGGCGGGAGCGGAGGAGGGGTTGCGGACGAATGCGGTTACGGGGTGTCCCGCGCGCAGGAGTGCCTGGACGGCGGCGCCGCCCTGCATCCCTGTTGCTCCGGTGACCAGTACTTTCGCCCTGTCGTTATGTGTCATAGCGCGCCTTGCCTTCGGTTGGTCATGTGTTGTCGGCATACGGGCACGAACACACCCGATAACTAAAGACTGTAGAGTATCGAGTCTTGGTGTTCCTAGTTGATCGTCTGCCTGAGCGAAGATGTAAAGGCGGTGCCACGGCCCTTCCCGCGACTACCCGCGGGAAGGGCAGGAGGGCCCGGTGGCAGTGGAAGGGGATGCAGTACCGTCGTGCGTATGACCAGGACAACCCGCCCCGCTGGACGCCAGCGCCCCAGTGGCGCCTTCGGGCCCGTCCGCGACGAGACGCGCAATACCCGCATCATCGAAGCAGTCCTGGACCTGATCATCGAGAACGGGTACGCGGATCTCACCATGGCCGCGGTGGCCGCACGCGCGGAGGTGGCCAAGGCCACCGTCTACCGCCGCTGGGCCTCACGCGAGGACCTGGTCGCCGACGCACTGGAAAGCCTCATGCTCCCCGCCGCTCCGGCCGAGATGACGGCCGATGGAACACTGTGCGAGGACCTCATCGCCACGCTCACCCACAGCTCCGCGTGCCTGCAGCCCCAAGGGCGTCGCTTCTCGGCCGTGCTGGCCGCCGCCACCGGCTCCCACCCACAGATCACCGACACCCTGCGCGAGCGCTACATCACCGGGCAGCGCGAGGGAATCGCCGCCTGCCTCCACCGCGCCCAAGAACGCGGCGAGATCACCGCGGACAGGGCCGAGCTCCTGCTGGCACCGGACAGGATGGAGATCGCCGCAGCCGTCGGAGTGATGGTCCTCCAGGAGGACCTGCTCGGCGCCGTCCTCGACGTCGACGGAATAGCCCGCCTGGTAGACCAGGTACTGCTGCCCCTCATCAACCCCACCACCACCGACTGAAACCCCTCGGCCGGCTTCCCGAACCCGCGCCATGCCTGCTCGGCCCCTGCAGACCATGACCCATACGCGATACACAGCCCAGCCACCCCCGCCAATGACATGCTCCAGCTCCGGGACAGACATCCCCAGCGCGCGGGAAGCAGCCGGCCTTGATGACGGTGCCGGACTTGGAACCGGAACCATCCCCGCATGCGCGGGGAGCAGCCCTGGAACACTCGGCGGCCGGCGTAGCTCGGGGGACCATCCCCGCGTGCGCGGGGAGTAGCCCAGGGGGATCGGTCCGACAGCGGCCCCGGTGGGACCATCCCGCGTGCGCGGGGAGCAGGGGTCCCGCAGATAGTTCGCGGCCTTGATCGCGGGGACCATCCCGCGTGCGCGGGGAGCAGACTGCGTGACCTGGGACGTTAGCGCGCCACACGACGCCCTGACGCACTTTCACCTAACCCGGCAAAGAGTGGCGCATGATCAGCTGCGGCCCGAGCACGGCTGGTGGCCCCTTCCGGCCGGCTGTCCTGACCCTGTTCGAACGAGCAAGCCGACCCTTCAGGGCGCCTCCCATTCTCGTGAACAACGGGCCCGGCCTGATCCGGGCACCTTCCGAGCCGCTGATAAACGCTGTCGAGACTCGGGCTCTGGCGCAACTTCTGTGAGTTGGCAGCGGAGCGTCACAAGAGGGGTCGGCTCCCCGTCAACTGCACCCGGGTCAACCGGTGCCTACCTCGCATGGATTCCGCGAGGCTCCCGACGGGTGCTCATTCGGTCATGGGCCACACGGATGGGTGACCGCAGGTCCTTGCCGGGCGTGTCGAGGCCTGGACGTGCGTCACTGTGCGTCAGGTATCAAGTCCCCCGTGGGACGCATCTCCAGGAAGAGGACCTCTTGAGCGGCAACTCTCAGAACTCGGCACCGTCCGGCCTTCGCGCCGACGTCAGGCACCGCGCTGACGGCCCGCACACGATGTACGGCATCAGCCTGCGGTGGCAGATCGGCGGCAACAGTCCCGAGCAGGGGACGTGGCCTCCCCCGGCGGACTGGAACGACGGCCAGGCGCCCTACCCGCACGTCTACGAGGTGTGGATCAACGGCAAGGCCAGGCAGACCGTCTTCCTCTACTGGCCGGCCTGGGACTGGGCGCCGTCCAACTCCCACTGGGTGGACCTGGGCGAGGAGCCGGGCCGCGAGTACAGAGTGAAGATCCGTGCCAAGGTCGACGGCCAGTTCACGCCGTTCACCAACGAGGTGGCCGTGACCCCGGCGCGTTCCCGGCCCTGGTCGTCCCCGCAACAGCCACGGCAGACCCCCCAGGGCAAGGGCGCGGCACCGCGGCACGGCACCGTCAACCATCCGCGCAGCCGCGCGGCCGCCGCGATCCGGGACGAGGATCCCGCGAAGATCTGCGTCGAGGCCCGCAACCTGAACACCAGCACCGTCTGGCAGGAGGTGGTGCCCGGCGCCGAACGGATGCTCGCCGACTACCCGTGGAACAACGCCCTGAAGTATCTGGAGTACCGCAAGTTCTTCCAGGACAGCACCGTCCCGTCTACGGGCAACCCGGCCTTCCGCGGGCTGGACCTGGCGCCGGACGCCACACTGGGAGAGTGGCCCCTCACCGAGCTGGACACCTCCGCCCCCAGCCAGACCTTCACCTACGACTACACGGCCTACCACACGTCGGAGTCCTGGTCCCACCGATGGTTCATCACCCGTGACAGCTGGGATCCGCGTAGTGGCCTGAGCTGGCAGGACCTCGAACCGACCCCCTTCATGGTCGAGGTCCAGGGCTCGCACAGGGAAGAAGAATCCGACAAGTGGGAGTTCGCCACCTTCCCGCGTCGGACCGGCAGGGCAGCCGTCGTGCACATCTGGGGCGGCCACGGCGGCCCCGACACCCCCGACGGCGACAACGGAGGCAAGACGGGCGAGTTCTTCGCATCCACCTGCGACGTGCAGCTGAGGTGACCTCAAGGACACTACTGCCTGACCTCAGCTGTTCTTGAGCCGGCTCGGGAGCGGTTGACCAGATCCCGCCCGATCACTTCGACCGGGCGGGACCTCGTGGTTATGTCCTTCTGCGTCGCGTCAGGCCAGAAGGACTCAAGAGCGAGCGCCTCAACCTCGTCAGGGAACGCGAGCCTGGTTGGCTTGATCAGTACCTGACCGACGATGCGACGAGGTCTCCGCGAGCGATGTTTCTTGAGCATCCTCCCAAACCCTGTTACCGCTGCGTCGTCCTGATCAAGGGGGCCGGCAGTCGAGCACTTCCTGCTCGACGTGCTGCCGGAGGATTTCGACCGGCTTGAGGACATTGCTGGCGAGGCTTCGCTCACCTTCACCCAACGGGATCGTTTCACCTTGAACTCGCAGTTCGCGGTACTGGTGTGAGCCTGTGGTGCGGTCCTCGTGCTGGCAGGCGGAGTGATCGTCGTCGGGTGATCGTCTGTCACCGCTGGACGTCGCAGTTCGCCAGAACGAGCAGGGCCCGTAGCAGCGTGGTGGTGTGATGGGGCGTCCATGCGGACCTTGGTCAGGATGCGCCAGGTCTTCAGGTTCGCGAAGCCGTGCTCGATGGCGGCGCGTTCGCGGCTGACCAGCCGGTTCGCCTTGTTCTCGGCGTCGGTGAGGCGGTGGGAGCGGGGCGCCTTGCGGCCGGTGATGATGACCGGAGCATCGTCGAGGCCGACGAAGCCGAGGTCGGCCAGAGCTCCGGGCACCATCCCGCGCGTCGCGGCACTCGTGCTGGGCGTGCTGGGCGTGCTGGGCGTGCTGGGCGTGCTGCTCACCCTGCCGGCCCTGCGCCACCAGCTTCCCGAGTAGCCGCGCCCTTTGCACAGGTGAACCCACCGCACAGTCGTGCGACGGGCTCACCTGCATGTCGGGACGCTACTGCTCCGTGGCGGATTGCTGGCGGTGGGTGGCGTGCAGGCTGCCGAGCAAGGACAGCGCCTGACCGCTGGGGCTTCCCGGTTCGGCGTGGTAGATCACCAACTGCTGGCCCGGCGCTCCGCGGACGTCGAAGGTCTGGTAGGTCGCAGGGCGAGAGGCCCGACGTCGGGGTGGAGGAGGTCCTTGGCGTCACGGGTCTTGCCGTGGACTGCGTGCGAGGACCACAGGGCGGCGAACTCCTCGCTCGCCTCGGTCAGGGAGGCGACCAGGTCGTGCAGGCGCCGGTAGTGCGGGTCCAGGCCCGTGGCGTAGCGCAGTGGCAACGACCGCCTCCGCCGCCCGCCCCCACTGCGTGAAGAATCGCCGCGCGGCCGGGTCGAGGAACGTCATGCGGGCCATGCTGTCCATGCGCTCGAACGGTGAGAACAGGGCGTCGGCCAGTGCGTTCGAGGCCAAGTAGTCGTTGGCCGGGTTCAGGACGAACGCCGCCGCGGTCGGGTATCCGTCCAGCAGCTGCCGCAGCGCCGTACTCACCGTTTCCCGAGGCTGCGGCCGCTCACCTTCCGGCGCGGTGCCGGCCAGCCGGAACATGTGCTCGCGCGCCTGGTCATCCATCAGCAGCGCGCTGCTGATGGACTCAAGGATCTGCGGAGAGGGGCTGCGCTCGCGGCCCTGTTCGAGGCGGGCGTAGTAGTCGCTGTTCATCCCGGCCAGGACGGCGACTTCCTCCCGCCGCAGCCCCGCCACCCGGCGCGCACCGTGGAAGGCGAGAGCCCGACGTCGTCCGGGCGCAGGCGGGCGCGGTGGGCGCGCAGGAAATCTCCGAGATCGTGGCTGGTCACCCCTCCAGGCCAAGCCGCACCCGCCACCCGTGTGCCTGGGTGCCCTATACCAGGCACGAGGTGTCCTGGCTTCCTTCCTCCGGCCCGCGCAGGCTGGTGATCAATACCCCGACACGAGAAGGAGCTCATGGTGAAAAACCAGTCGAACCCCCCGCGGCAGAAGAACCCCGGGCACGGGACCGGTGACGTGGACGTGGTCGGGATGTGGGTGACCGCGGACGGGACATCCGCCAGGAACTGCTGCCCGACGGGCGTTACGACGAGGCCCGCGGCACCCGCCGCAACGCCTGCACCGGCCGTGGCACCGTGACTGACAGCCACCTCATCTACGTCGACGACACCGGCTTCACCGCCACCGGCGACATCCGCGACGGTGTGCCCTTCCACGAGCACCTCGTCCTGTACAAGGAGAGCAAGGCATGACACCCACCCCCAAGGTCTTCCTGATCACCGGCGTCAGCAGCGGTCTGGGCCGTGCCTTCGCCACGGCCGCCCTTGACGCCGGCCACACGGTCGTCGGCACCGTCCGCAGGTGCGCCGACGCGGAAGCGTTCAACTCTCTGCACCCGGAGCGCGCCCATGCCCGCCTGCTCGACGTCACCGACGACGCGGCCGTCCTCGCCGTGGTCGGCGAGGTTGAGGAGTCGGTGGGACCCGTCGACGTGCTGATCGCGAACGCCGGGTACGGGCTGGAAGGGACCTTCGAGGAGACTCCGCTGGCCGATCTGCGCGCGCAGTTCGACGTCAACGTCTTCGGTGCGGCAGCCACTGTTCAGGCGGTTCTGCCGTTCATGCGCGAACGGCGCCGCGGGCACATTCTGGCCGTCACCTCCATGGGCGGACTTGCCTCCTTCCCCGGCGTCTCCGCCTACTGCGGCAGCAAGTACGCCCTCGAAGGCATCCTCGAAGCCGTCGGCAAGGAAGTCTCCAACTTCGGCATCCACGTCACCGCCGTCGAGCCCGGCTCCTTCCGCACCGACTGGGCGGGCCGCTCCATGATCCGCGCACCGCGGACCATCCCCGACTACGACGAGATGTTCGAGCCCATCCGCGCCGCCCGGCAGAACGCCAGCGGCAACCAGATCGGCGACCCGGCCAAGGCCGCCGCCGCCCTTCTGCGCATCCTCGACGCACCGGACCCTCCGGCCCACCTGGTCCTTGGATCCGACGCCTTGCGCCTGGTCCGGGCCGGACGGGACGCGGTCGACCGCGACCTCGACACCTGGGAAGACCTCACCCTCTCCACCGACTACGCCCCTGCCGACGCCCCGTAGGCATGAGCGCCATGATCCGGCACGGGGGCAAGCACGTCGGGTGAGGCCGGTCAGGTGCCGGCGGTGTGCGCCTCATGAGTGGTTCCCCCCTGATGGGGTTGGGCCGGACGGCTCTCGTCTGGCTCTCGGCCCATTGCCGCGGCTTCGTCGTACGCGGCGAGCGTGCGGCAGAGGGTGGAGCGGCCTGGACGAAGGAGGCGGAGCGCAGGCTCAGCCCGTGGAGGGTGATGGTGGAGGCGGCGGCCGAGGCGAGGACGGTGATGCCTGTGACGAGGGTGCGGCTGTCCGTGGGGCCGGCGTACTGGTGAAGAGGCAACATTCCGGTGGTGCGCTATTCGGCGGCTCTGCATCAGGCTGAGGAGCAGGCTGGACGGGAGCGGCGCGAGGCCGCCAAGGCCCAGCCGTGCGACAAGGGATGAAGCGATGACATTGCATTCCGATGTGGCCGAGTTGCTAGCGGGGGCCGGTATCCTCGACGGGGATGTCGACGATGCCGTCGCGGACGAGCACGTCCGATCGTCCGCGTACCAACGCGTCGTCTCAGTAACCGCTTCCTCGCGGAGCCGCGACCGAGACCGCGCGATTGTGGCCACGATCCTGCGGGATCCCAACGAGATGGGGTCCAAGACGGCGGTGGTCGCCCTCTTGGACAGGATTGCGAGGAAGGCGACGGCTCCTGCCGAGTTCCGGCAGTGGTCGGCCGAACTACTGCCAGAGATCGACCGGCTCAAGACGGAGGGGTACCGCAAGTTCATTCGCTGCCGCATCCACGACTGGCAGTTCTACCTGTCCATCAAGAACGGTCACGTGTCGACGTCGACCGAGTGGGCGAAGGTCACGGACTGGATGCGGCGCGTCCTCGCCGAGGAGTCGATGTCGCTGGCGGTACTCGCCCCGCTCGCCGAGTCAGGCAGCAGCAAGAAGATACGAAACATCGCGAAGAGCCGAGCCGGAAACCGCAACCTGAGAACGAAATGAGTCGGTAGGCATAACCCACCGACCGCACCACGTCACCAGGCCGCGGAACAAAATGAGTTAAAGATCAGGTGCGAGCCACGATGTAGCCGGCCCAGCTGTCCTGGGCCGGAGCCGCCCACTGAGTGGCGGTGTTCCTGTGGATTCCGAACAGGTCGCACATGATCGTGACCGCCATCAAGGTCGTAAGCCGTCACCTTCGTCCAGGTGATCGAGTCATCAGGTGGCGGTAGGCCAGGTCCGCAGCAAAGCGGCGATCGTTTGCGCGGTGCAGGCCGGATCCAGAAGCAGGTCTTTGAGGGCGACGGCGTCCGCGCGAGCGGGCTTGACGGCGATCCCGGCGGCCTCGAGATACATGACGCCCGTGGCGGCGGCGACGGCCATGTTGGAGCGTTCCAGCCAGCGGCAGCGGCCAAGGGTGTGCACCAGAGCGGCGGCCTTGGCGTAGGGGCCGTCGTAGACGGGCTGCTCGAACAGTTCAGCCCGGTGGCGGGCCACCGCCGAGACCGGGACGCCGTAGTCGTCGGGGGCCGGATCGTTGACCCCGGCAGCCTCAGCGACCTGCAAGATCCAGGGGACGTCGATGTGCAGATCCATCAGGCCGCGCGCGCTCCCCGAGCGGGTTGCCCCGCATCTTCGGCTTCGTCGAAGAGTGCCTGGTGTTCGGCCAGGAAGCGGGCAGCTGCGTCAACCGCATGGGCGCGCAGGCCGCTGGCGTCGTCCTGCACCAGGCGGGCGAGGTAGTCGCCGATACTCAGTCCTAGGTCGGCGGCGCGCTTCTTCGCGAGTTCCGCGACGTCCTCGTCCACGCGAGCGCCCAGTTGTGTCTTCGCCATACCCGCATGGTAACAGCTGTTACCGCAATGTTCCGGCGGCTATGCCAGGGCGGTGCACTGCACGTCCCCGTCCTGGGAAAAGGACCCGTTCTCACGAAAGTACATCCGGCCCTATTCCGTCCTCTGCCCTGCGACCTCAAGTTGAGCGGATGCTCAGTCCCGCCCGGCGGGACGATGCATCAGAGTTGCGTTCTGGTGGTACGCGTGGATCCTTCACCGGCACTGCGGTCAGGGCTGGCACACGGGCACGGCGGCCACCCTGTCTCCGGCGGCCTGGGGCACTGCTCGGGAGTGCTTGCGGCAGTCGCCATTCGGCGTATGGCGGCCACCGACCGGCAGGCCGCGCTCACCCCGTACGCCGTCTGGTGTTTGTTCGCTACCGCGCTGCACGTCTCGCTCGTGCGACACAACCCGGAGTCGTAGTGAGGTAAGAGGCCAGGGGGCCAGGTTGGGCTGTGCGTCGGCTTTTTTGCAGGGGGTCAGTTGCTGGTGGCTGCTATCGCGGCGGGGCCGCGTTGGGAACGGGGGGTTTTGTCGCCGACGCGGCGGGGTTCGATGGTGCGGGGGTCCACTGCTTCGCCGGGGGCGCCTTCGTGGTAGGGGCCGTCGGGGTTGGCGTCGCGGTCGTGTGGGAGGAGGAAGAAGACCCGGCGGAGCTGAAGGCCGCTGTCGGGGTCGGCTTCGGCTTCGGTGTCGAGTTCTGTGTAGCCGACCATGCGTCCGTCGCGTTCGTAGCGGGGCTTGCCACGGCGCCGGGGGGTTTTGTCGAGAGCTTGGCGCACGTAGTCGAGTTCGTCGGGGTTCTCCAGCCAGACCACTGCGTTCTCGTGGCAGAGGTCGCTCTCGTTCAGCAGCGAGCTCATGGCTGCAGCCCCTTTTCGTTGTTTTCGCCCGTTTGCGGGTCGGTTGTTGTGTGGTGAGCACGATCCCTGGTGGGGGCACCGTGTCCAGGATAGGCGGCCGGGGAGAGGGTGCGTAGGGCGCGAGTGTTACGCATGGTCGGCCTGGGGGGCTTCGTCGGCGAGAAGGCCGAGGCCGGGGTAGTACTTCTTGCCGCTGGATTTCATCATGTCTGCGGGTGAGGCGAGGGAAAGCTCTTGGCGGACCCGGGTGGCGAAGGCGCGTGCGGTGGCGGGGCGGATTCCTTCGCCGGCCTGGCACCAGCTGCTGTAGGTGGCGTAGAGGAGGCCTTGCTCGACGCGGAGGTCTCCGGCTGTTCGATCGGGGCTCTTGTCGGGGCTGTCGGTGGTGCAGCACTCGGTGAGGAAGCGGCCGATGTGGTCTTCGGTGGTGGCGTAGGCCTCGGTGGCGGAACGGACGGTGGCGGGGCCTGCGAGGGGGTCTCGGGTGGCGAGGTAGAGCTTGGCTCCTTCGACGAGCCACTGCAGGATGCCGGGGCCTTCGCTCTGGACGAGCTCCTTCGCCAGGTTGTCGATTTTGCGGGTGGCGGGCACAACGCGCTCGAAGGGGATGAGGCGGATGCGGCGCCAGAAGGCGTGGCCGCCGGTGCCGACCTCGGGCCGGTGGTTGCCGAGCAGCCAGAGCTTGTGGGTGGGGTTGAAGCTGAAGTAGTCCTGCCGCATGCGGCGGGCCATGATGCGGTCGCCACCAGTCAGGAGCTTGACCCGGGATTCGTCGAACTTGTCGTTGGGCTTGAGTTCAGAGCACACCACGATGCGGCGGCCGTGGAGTTCGGTCAGTTCGGTGGAGTGCTCGGAGAACTTGCCCTTCTCCATGAGGAAGCCAGGCGGAGCGGCCTGGGCGTAGTCGCCGAGGATTTGGGTCATGACGTCGAGGAGGACGGACTTGCCGTTTGCGCCTGTGCCGTAGAGGAAGGGCAGGACCTGGGCGCCGACGTCTCCTGTGATCGAGTAGCCGAGCAGCAGGTGCAGGAAATGGATGGTCTCCTGTCCTTTGGTGTCTTCGCCGAAGGTGTCGTGGAGGAAGCGGTGCCAGCGGGGGGTGGGCATCGTTTCAGGGGCGACGCTGGTGGCCCTGGAGTGCATGTCGGCTTCGGGGTCGGGTTTGTGGAGATCGCCGCTGTGGAGGTTGACGACGCCGGCCGGGGTGCATAGGGCGTAGGGGTCGCCGTCCAGGACGTCGGGGTCCAGTGCGAGCGCTGGGGATGCCTTGGCCTGGGTGAGGAGCGCCTTGATGCCGGGGGTGGACATGGACCTGCGGCGGTGGGCGTTGATTTCCCGCTCGTTGAAGGTGCCTGTCGGGTCGGTGGCCGGCATCTGCTCGGCGAGGTCGCCGGCTGCCCAGACCGCGGCCTTCTCTCCGCCGGTGCGCTTCCACCGGTACTGGTCCCAGTGGTACCAGCCCAGGCCCTCTACGTGCCGGAACTGGTCGGCGAACATGACGGCGAACAGCTTGGCGTTGCCGCGGTCGGTGAGCATCGCCGGAAGCAGGCCCTTGGGCACGGCAGGTGCGTGGGCGGTGACGCTTGCGGTGTTCTGCTGTGCGGGGAGGCTGGGCTGTGTGGTCTGGACTTCTAGCTCGAGCATTTGCTGAGCCGCTGCCGTGACGTCGAAGCGTGGGCTGTCAGCGCTGCTCATGGGCGTCCTTTGAGATGGAGCGGTCGACTGGCGCCGGCGGACAGGGCAGAGGAAATGACGCCGCTGCTGTGGCGGTGGCGGTGGGGGCGCGCGGCGTCGGCGGCTGCGGTGAGCAGGTCGTGTGCTTGGTTGTGGTCGAGGTGGCCAGCGGCTACCAGCCCTCCGGCAGTGTAGGCAGCCCGGTTCAGCTTCTCTGTAAACGCCGTTCCTTCAGGTGCGACTGCGCATGCTTCGACCTGGGCGAGGAGAGGTTCAAGGAGACCGTGTGCCTGCTTTCTGGCCGGAGCCGTCCTGCTCGGGGGCGGGCGGAGGCTGGGCGCAGGGGCATTGTTGACGGAATGACCAGTGCGGTGGAGTTCGGTGGCGAGCCAATTGGGCAGCGCTGCTGGAGTGCGGGTCGTACCAAGCGCACGGTAGGTGCCGGTGGGAGTTCGTGTGGCGGGGGTGACGATGTATCCGCCGGTGGCTCGGATGTCTACCTGCCAGGCGAGGGCGACTCTGGGGCTGGAGCCGACGGAGGACTTGTAGCGGGGGCCGTGGCTAGGGATTCGGTACCAGACATGGAGTCCTCCGGAGGGGGTTCGGACTCGGAGGGTGGCGTCGTCTTCCGCTGGGCTCTTCTTGCCTCGGAGCGCCGCTAGAAGGGCAAGTGTGTCGAAGCCTGAGGCCAGGCCGTCGAGGTTGACGCTTTCGTGAATGGGGATGCCGGGCAGGAGGCGGTTGCGGTCGGGGATGTTCACGCTGTGGGCATCGATGTCGAGGATCACGAGGTTCGCCGGCCCGCAGGAGACTCCGACCCCGAGGGTGGGGTTGCTCCCCCACCAGGCGTCCAGGAGTTTGGGGTCGGTCGTGGCTGCGTGGAAGCCGTGGCACCACCTACCTGCGGAGTGGCAGGGGCATTGGTGAGGCCGGTGTGTGGTCTCCCGGCAGGATGGACAGTTAGCTGCGGGAGTCTTGCGTCCTGCGGCAAGAGGGTGGACGGGCCAGCCGTTCGCGGCGCACCAGCGCGCGACATCGTAGGGACTGGCGTGTCCCGCGGTACGGGAAACGCTGGTCTCGCTTTGACGCGGCACGCTGATCGTCCTTGCAGGGGGCCAACAGTCCTTCAGTCCCCGGACACGAAAGACCTGGTCAGGCGGTTGCAGCTGGCAAACGAGGGACCGAAGGGACTGAGTTTTCCAATGAGCCCAGAGCCTACAACAGAGCATCGGGCTCGGGTGTAGCCGTCTCCAACTTTGAGTCCCTTCGGTCCCTTGCGTCCCTGGGGAGTTGGGGCGGCAGGTCTGCTCGTCCAGTTGGTGCCGTGTTTCCGGCCGGGCGTGTCGGCTCCAAAGCCCTCGGCACACGGGGCAAGGGACTGAAGGACACCGGCCTGTTCGGTCCCTCTTCAGTCCCTCCCGTAAAGCTGCAGGTCAGGTGGCCTGCCTGTCGCTTTCGAGGGACTGAAGGGACTGAAAGTTCCAGTTATGAACCACCCATGACTACAGTCACTAACTCTCATGCGCACGCATACACACGCACACGTGATCCGTGGAACTGGAAAATTCGGTCCCTTCAGTCCCTTTAGACCCTCACATTTTTGCTGACATAGCCTGTGACCTGGCCTTATGCCAAGGGGACTCAAGAGAGGGACTGAGCTGCAGACGAGCCGCTTCCAGTCTCGCGCCGGGCGCATCCGCAATCCTGCTGTGCCCGCGAAGTAGATACCCGCTGTTGCACGAGCGAGCTTGTCCTGGTATCCGTGCAGCCCCCCGAGGACGTCCGCCCGGCTGGTGCAGGATGCTGCGCTGGCAACGCCACCCCAGGCTGCTGCCGGCGACTCCCCCACCCCAAGACCGCAGAGCCGCAAAAGACAACCACCAGCCACCGGTCCTGCGCAGGGCGGGAAGCCGTGGGAACAGGAACAGGAACAGGACCTTGCCGGTGCACAGGCCCGCTTACACCTGCCAGAACGACAGCGTGCTGTACGAGATCGGCACGCTGCGGCCGGGAGATCGCCCCAGCGCTGATCCTGCCTCTGCGACGTAAGGGGCGCTTCGGAGTTCGTCTACGGTCTTCTCATGACCAATGGCGGCGTAGTTATGGATGAGGCGATTCGTGCAGCGTGGGATTCGTCCCGGGTCCTGGAGAAGCGCACTTCCCCCGAGGAACGCCGGCGGGCCGAGCAACGGGTCCAGGTTGCGTTGGCCGCCTACGGGCGTGAGGAGGTATCCCGGGGCACAGTTTTCCTGGTGGGTGTGCTGACCGGCTACCTGATCGCCGAGCAGAACCATGGGGAGAACCGTCTGGATCCGCTCAGCGATCTGATCCCGGCGGTTATCCGCAGGCTCCCCACTTTCGAGACGGCCGACCCTGCTCAGGTGCCGATGGTCACCGGTGTCCTGATGGCCGCAGCGATGGGCATGGACACTGTGGCGTGGCGTGACCAGTTCGGACAGATTTCGCCGAAGGAAGCCCTGGTCCATAACTTCGTGCTGTGGCTGCTCGCTGATCTCTTCGACTCCATGACCGAACGGCCCGGTACGATCGACCAGCTTTTGCGCGCAACCTTTGACTCCATGGTCGCCGAGTAGCTGACGTGCGGCAGCCCTCGTGTGGGAGCGAGCGACGGTGCGTCGAGGCGAACGAAGCACTACGAGAGCCTTGCGCTATTAGACGGCTCCGCACACGTACGCCGGGTTGCAGAGTTCACAATCTCCGCGTCGTATGGGGAGGTTCAGGTGCTCCTTGCACACGGCGGAGCCCCCAGATCAGGACTGCGCACAGGCTTCAACACCCATGCCTGCAGTTCCTTGCCCAGCTACCTTTCGACGGTCTTTCGCCAGGACGAGAGAGACCGTCGAACGGCGACGGCCAGCTGGGAATCGTGCTGATCTACGGTTGGCCGCTAGACGACGGGGCCCGGACTCCCGTGCGTACGGTCCGCGAGGCAGCGCTCCGTACGACCATCGAGAGGTTCGTGCTCTTCGACGAGGAGACGTACCCACGCTCCGACCAGGCGCTGGCAGCCTAAGCAGGGGTCCCACGGGAGCAAGGACCAGCCCCTGTGCAGGCCTGTTTCGTTGTTCAGGCGGGACGCTTGCCGGACTGGTCCGAGCTGGCTCGCTCCGGGCGATGGTTTCGCCGGACCCCCAGCTCTGGGACCGGAGAGGGCGACTTCTACAGCGCGGCTCACACCAGGGCGACGTGTATCCGTGCACGGTGGCAAGTCTGCCGTTCCTGTTCGTAATGGCAGACGACCCGGCGACCCCCGACCGCGCCTCCACCGTTGCACTGCTGCTCAGCATCGGACGTGAATCTGTCGACCGCGACGACGGAGGCATCTACTACGGACCGGACGGCACCGCCTCGGCGGCGTGCACGGACGGTGCCGCGATGATGCGCGAGCGCGCCGATGCCGTTGTTGCCTAGGCGGTTTCGTTTGGATCTGTCGGTCGTTGGTCCGGGTGTGCCGTTACTGATGCGCAGTGGGTGCGGATCGAGCCGTTGCTCCCGGACCGCACGCCGAAGCGGGGTGGCCGCTGGCGGGACCACCGTGAGGTGATCGACGCGATCGCCTTCAAGTTCCAGACCGGTACCCAGTGGGTGCATCTGCCGGAGAAGTACGGCAACTGGCGAGGCGTTTACAACCGGCTACGGATGTGGGCCATTGACGGCACCTGGGAGCGGGTGCTCTCCGCCCTGGTGGCCCAGGCAGACGCGGACGAGGACGTCAGCTGGGCCGTCTCGGTGGACTCCACGATCGTGCGGGCTCACCAGCACGCTGCCGGGGCCCGCAAAAAGGGGCCCCGGCCGGCGAGCCGGACGACCATGCCATCGGTCGGTCCCGCGGAGGACTGACCACAAAGATCCACCTCTTGTCCGACGGCCGGTGCCGGCCACTGGCGTTCGTCCTCACCGGCGGCCAGGCCGGCGACGCTCCCGCCTTCACGGACGTGATGACCCGCCTGCGCGTTCCCTGCCGCCGTGGACGACCCCGCACCAGGCCGGATGTGGTCCTGGCCGACAAGGCGTACTCTTCCCGCGCGATCCGCGACCACCTGCGCAGACGCGGTATCCGCGCGGTAATCCCGGAGCGGGCCGACCAGCAGGCCAACCGGACGCGGCGCGGACGGGCCGGCGGCAGACCACCGGCCTTCGACCGCGAGGCATACAAGCAGCGCAACACTGTCGAGCGGTGCATCAATCGCCTGAAGCAGTGGCGCGGCATCGCCACCCGCTACGAGAAGACCGCGACTATCTACCTCGCCGGACTCCACATCGCAGGCATCTTCCTCTGGTCCGCACGCTGATCCAGAAACGGACTAGCTCTAGATGATTAGCAGTCCTCGGTTTCGAGGCATTGGTAGCGGCCAGCGAGTGCATAGAAGGCACGCTTCGGTTCCCAGGGCATGTCGGGATAGGCGCGTGAGGACGAGGGGATGCCGTGGTCCTTCTCGAGGAGTTTGACGATGCCGTAGGAGGCCATGTCCAGATCCGGGGCACCGTCCGTGCGGTGCGGGGCGCGGCAGTCGATGAAGCTGAACCAGAAAACGGAGTCGACGCCCTCCTCGTCGAAGATGGGCATGAGGTCGTCGATGTATCGGACCTGCTCGCTCTCGTCCCGCACCAGGTCGGACTTGAGCGTGAGTCCGTCCGCTTCCATCGCCACGTACCAGCCCGCGCCACCGTAATCACCGGCTCCCTGGAACGTACAGCAGCCCACTTCCAGGATGGCCACCGGCTTGCCGTGGGCGAATTCCTTGCGCAGGTCGTCGCGGTAGGTGGCGGCGTTGCGCAGGCCGCGGAAGGCATCAAGGCCGATGATGTCGAACGGCTCCCAGTCCACTCCGTCCAAGGGGTTGGAGGCATATGTGACTGGGCCGCCGAAGACGGGCCGTACGGCGGCGACGATCTCGCGGAGGAAGGCGTTGACCCGGTCAGGGATGCCTTGGAGGGCGGTTTCGCGGTCGGGGCCGGCGAGGACCGGGACGCGATCCGCGAAGGTATCGCCGGGAAGGTATCCCTGGGCGAACAGGCTCAGCTCGCAGCCGGTGACGAGAACCACGTCCGCGCCGTCGCGGCGCAGCTGTTCGGCCCGCTCCGCGCAGTCGACAAGGAACGGCAGCATCTGACCGTTCGTCATGTCGCAGGGAAAGGGCGAGTACCAGACCTGAAGTCCCGCCGCTGCTGCGCATCGCGCCGCTACGTCGATCCGGTCGGGATCGTCACCGATGACGCGGATGGCGTTGCAGTGAAGATCCTCAGCGATGATCCGTATCTCTCGCTCGACGACACGGGGGTCGAAGGTTGGCCGGGAGTGTTTGCCGAGGACATACATGCCGGTGTCGTAGTGGATGCCTCTTCCGCGCATGCCGACGCCTCCAATAAGAGTCGCTGTGTATCTTCGATGTGAGATTAAGATACATGATGTGTCTAAAGAACCGGTACGCAAGCGCCGACGAGGGGCAGAGCTGGAAACGGCGCTCCTCGACGCCGCATGGGACGAGCTGAGCGCCTGCGGCTTCGATGGGATGACGTATGAAGCGGTCGCCTCCCGCGCCGGCACGAGCCGGGCAGTGCTCTACCGTCGCTGGCCCACGAAACGGGATCTCGTGTTGGCCGCCTTGAGCCGTAAGGCTCCGCCCGTACCGAACGAACCGCCCGACACTGGGAATCTCCGCGGTGACGTGATCGCCCTGCTGCGCTTCGTCGTCCGCCAGATGCTCGATCTCGCCCCGGTGCGACAGGTGCTCGCCGCAGAGCTGAGGGTAGACACGGAACTATCCGCGTACCTGGCCTCCCGTAATCGCGGCCCGGGGGGCGACTGGATGCGAACTGTCCTCGACCGGGCAGCCCACCGTGGCGAGATCGACCCTGCAGCCTCGCTCCCCGACCGGCTCGTCGCACTCCCGGTTGTCCTCGTCCTCCATGAACTTCTGATGGCCCGTCGCACCCCGTCCGACATCGACTTGGAGGAAATCGTGGACCTACTGTTCCTCCCCCTCGTCATGCACCAGGAAGGCCGACACACCTAAAGTCCTTCGTTCGAGTCGGGCTGACTCAGGGAGCAAGTCTGGCGCCGTGCATCGCAAGAAGGAGTCGACACGGAGCGTCACTGAATAACGACAACACCGCGAGGTGCGGTGCCAGAGCGGGGCACCCCAGCGTGATCCAAACGAAACCGTCTAGGCGGCCGACGCGGACCCGAACGTGCGACGTGCCGCGATCGAGGGCCTGGGCCTCTTCCTCGACGGCGCCGACCGCGCGGTGGGCGTCCTCCGCTCGCGGCTGGGTCCAGGACGGGATCGTCGAACGCTTGCTCGTCGTCAAGACGATGGCCCTCCTGGCGGGGCGGCTGCCCGCAGCACGCACGGCAGCCACGGCCTGGCTGGGCTCGCTCGCCGATGACACCACGTTGGACTCTGACATCCGACGTGCCGCTCTCGTCCACCGCACCGGCTGCGTCCCTGAGAGCATCGGCAAGGACACCGTGCCGACCGCGATCGACCTGCTGCGGCGGCTCAGCAGGTACTCCGTGATCAACTCGTCTCCTCGGTGCGATCCACGTCGAGAGTCTCTCGCGCAGCGGCCCAGGTCGATTCAATTCATGCTGGGTGATCTCGGTAGGATCGTCCAAGTCGTGCCACCCTTGCAGACTGCCCTCTGCAGGGACTCCATACTTCCGTTCGTAGGCGGTCATCGCCGCGAGGTCGGCATGGTCTCGGGCCTCGAGCAGTTCGTGGACGCGGAGACGGAGCGCCGGACCGTGCGCGCATGAGGCGCCTCTTACCGACGGAGAGTTCCATCGTGACGAAGATGCCGCTGCGTTCTCATCAGCGTGAAGCCGTGGATGCGGTCCTGCGCGCCCTGGAGCTGGCGCCCGGCGCCCGGCTCCCGGCCCGGGGACTCAGGACGCAGGTCATCATGGCGACCGGCTCGGGCAAGACCTATGTCGCAGCCCGCAGCGCGGACGAGCTGCAGGCCGGCCGCGTGCTCGTCCTCGTCCCCTCCCTGGATCTGCTCACCCAGACCGAGCGGGCCTGGCGCGACAGCGGCCGCACCGGGCCGGTCATCGGGATCTCCTCACTGCGTGGTGAGGAGGCCTCCTTCCCGAACACGACCGACTGCGACGAATTCGTGGAGTGGACCCGCAACCTGGACCGGGTGACGGTCTTCGCGACCTACGCCTCTCTCGGTCTGGGCACCCTGGAGCGGGCGCACCAGGCCGGCTTGGGCGGCTGGGACCTGATCGTTGTGGACGAGGCGCACCGCACCTCCGGGCGGATCGGTAAGCCCTGGGCCGTCGTCCATGACAACCAGCGCATCCCTGCCGCCCGGCGCCTCTACATGACCGCGACTCCTCGGGTGTGGCAGTTGGACGAGGACAACCCGGGCCGGCTCGGGGAGCTGGCCGCGAGCATGGAGGACGACCCCGACGGCCTGTTCGGCGCCAGGGCGTACACGCTTACGCTGTCCGACGCGGTGAGCTGGGGAATCTGCGCCCGCTACCAGGTCGTGTGCGTGGACGTCACCGACTCCGAGTACCAGGACACCCTGCGCTCCGGCTCCCAGGCCACGACCGAGGAGGTGCGCGGGGCGAGGATCGCCGCTCTGCAGGCAGCCCTGGTAAAGGCCTCGGCCGAGGAAGGGTTCAGGCGCACCCTGACCTTCCACCACCTGGTCAAGGAAGCCGAAGCCTTCACCGCCGGTATGCCCGACGTCGCGGCCCGGCTCCACAAGGACGACCCAGAGCTCTACCCCCGGCACATCTGGGCCGACTGGCTGTCCGGCGAGCACAAGCCGCTCCACCGGGCCCGGGTCCTGGACGAGTTCGCCACCGGCATCGCCGGCGACGGCACCGTGGTCGAGAAGAGCTACCTCGGCTCCGTGAAGGTCCTCGGCGAAGGTGTCGACACCCGCACCTGCGACAGCGTCTTCTTCGCCGACGTCCGCGGCTCCATGCCCGACCTGGTCCAAGCCGTCGGCCGCGCCCTGCGCGTGCAGCCGGGTGACTGCAAGACCGCCTCCCTCGTCGTCCCCATCCTCCTCAAGCCCGGCGAGAGCGCCGAGAACATGCTCACCAGCAAGGCCTACGGAGACCTCGCCAAACTCCTCGAAGCCCTGCGCGCCCACGACGCCCGTGTCGTGGAGCTCCTCGGTCAGCCCCCCTCCCCCACCCGCACCGAGCCTCACGACAGCGAAGAGGACGAGGACGACACCGAGCCGGTCCGGGAGGAGGGGGAAGAGGCGGCGGGGCCGAGTGCCGCGGCGCGGGAGCTGCTGAAGTTCAGTACCCCCCGCGATCCCGCTGTGCTGGCCGCCTTCATCAAGCTCCGGGTCCTGGACCCCGAGCACGAGTACTGGCGCCGCGGAATCGAAGCCGCTGTCCTGTACGCCGGCGAGCACGGCGACCTGCGCGTGCCCTTCACCTACCGCGCCCCCGGGCTCGAGGACGGCACCGCTGACAACGTCGAGGAAGACGAGGGGGCCGAGCCAACTCCTGCGGCGCCGACCGGATTCCCACTCGGACAGTGGATTGCCGACGCCCGCCGCCAGTACGCCCGCGGCACCATGACCGATGACCGGACCGCCCAGCTGGAGCAGCTCGGCATGATCTGGTCCACCGTCGACGTCGCCTGGGAAGAAGGCCTTTCCGCCGCCCGCGCCTGGGCCGCCCTGCACGGGCACCTGCTGGCCCCATTGGATGCCACCTACGAGGGTGCGAAGGTCGGGATCTTCCTGAAGAACGCCCGCGCCGCCGCCCGCAGGGCCGACGACAACGCCCGCCGCCAGGCCGAAGGCCTCCCCCCTGAGACGACCACCTGGACGCTGTCGGAGGAGCGGCGCGAGCAGCTGGAGGAGATCGACGCCTCGTGGTGCCCGGCCTGGGCCGTCACCTGGCAGCGCACCTTCCACCTCACCCGCCTCCATCTTGAAGCCGGCGACCCCCTGCCCATGCAGCCCGGTCAGGTTCTGGCCCAGGGCGAAGACCTGGGGCGCTGGGGCCAGACGGTCCGCACCGGGTGGGACAAGCTCACCGCGGCCCAGCAGTGGATGTGCGCACAGGTCCTCGGCATCGAGCCCGCCGAGGAAGCCGAAAGGCCGAAGCTGTCTATGAGCCAGGCCCAGAAGTGGGCGATGCATCTTGCCGCCGCACGGCAGTACTTCGAGCGGGAAGGCCACCTGAGGGTCGCGAGGAAGCACGTCGAGACGATCCTTGTCCCCGGAGCTGGTGCAGGCCAGGAAGAGGAGCGTCCCTTGAGTCTCGGAGCATGGGTCGCGAATCAACGTGCGCGGGCTGCGACACTGACCCCTGAGCGGGTCGAGCAGCTGTCTGCCGTCGGCATGCGGTGGGCGTGATGGGCGCCGTGGCCATCACGTTCGCTGCCGGTTACCTGCTTGGCCGGGTTCCGCCCGAGTAGGCGGCTTGGCGACTGGGCGGCGGATCAGGTTCGCTTCAAGGGGCCTTGGACCGAGACCGTGCGCTTCGTCAGGCTCTTGTCGGTCCTGGCCCACGTCGCCACCGCGCTGCGCACCAGCTGGCAGAGATTCTGCGGGCCCCCGGTCGCCGGGGCCCGGACACCGGCACCTGACGCGTTCCGAGCTGGGCCTCACCGCTCGTCAGAAGCGAAGGGTGACGCTGAAGCTTTGTGCACAGCAGCCGGTGGCCTGTCAGATCCCACGCCTAGGCTGTCGCAGAGATTCGATCGAGGAGCAGAGCAGTGCGAATAGAGCGCCACCAGGTGGGCGAGGCCGTAGTGTCGGCAGTACGCGAGGACTTCACGAACCGCATCGGCGGCGACGTTCGGTCCATGTCGAGGGCCGGCCGGATGGCCGCCTACGAATGGTGGTCCATCGCCGACAGATTCCTCGACTACCTGGGTGCCCTCTCCGTCGAGACACGCGACCTCGACAACCCGGAGGCCCAGGCCGCCCTCAAGGACGCTTCCGAAGCCGCGGCCGGAGCCGTCGCCTACGCCGCGTACCACCCGCACGGCAGCTTCCAGGTCTTCCTGGAGTACGTGAACTTCGGCATGAGCTACGACCCGGGTGAGGATGCCCCCGAGGAGAGCGTCACGGCCGGGGAGTGGATCGACGCGCTCTGCTTGACGGTCCTCAGAGACAAAGCGAAATGGCACGGCGAGGCCTTCCACTTCGCCCGCGACAAGTTCGCGGCGCAGGTGAAGGGAACGCCCGCTGGCGAGCTCGCTACCGGATTGATGGCCGTGGTCCTGGACGACACCGGCGACGACGAGGAGTACCCGCCGAGCGCGCAGGCCAAGCTCGCCGCCGTCGACGCGGCCCTCGACCGCATCCGTACACGCGCTGCAGAGACCGGAGAGCCCCTCCTGGACCGGCTGGACAGTACGGCGCTCCACATTCTGCGCGCGATGGCCGTCGAGGACCGGGAGGCCTTCGATGCTGCGCTAGCCGGCCTCCTGGCCAGGTATGCCGCCCTGCACGGCCCTGCGGCCTCCCCGCGCACTCTCCTGCCGCTTGTCCCCATCGCTCTTGCCGCGCTCGCGTACCGGACACTGGGCTGGGCGCCGGGCGTCCGTACCGACTATCTGCCGTACACCCTGATTACCGGCTTCGAGACACGGGGCCCGCGGGTCGCGGAGTTCGGCCGGAACCGGCGGCCGGACGCGGTCGCCGCGCTCGCCGCGGGCACGCTGGTGGTGGAGCGGCCGGCCTGCGAGCGCGAGGGGATCCCGCGGATCGAGGCCATGTACGAGGAACACCTGCGTGAGGCGTTCACCCCCGCCGACGGAAAGCCCCTTGGCCTCTGGCGTCTCGCCGGCGTCATGGGCGATCAGGAGCGCCTCTTCAAGTGGCGGGCGGGAGAAGCCGGCGACGTCACGGACGCCCAGCTCGCAACCCTGCGGCTGGCCTCTCACATAGGGGCGGCCCTGTTCCGCATCGCACTGGCGGAGCCGGGCACCGAGGCAGAAGTGACCATCGGCGGCCGCACGCTGCGCTACCCGGCCGAGCGGGGCGAGAAAACCAGCGCCGGCCACTGGCAGAGGGCCACTGCCTTCGCCCTGATCACCGGAGCACGCGAGGACCTCGCCCCGCTGGTCCTCACCGGCCCCACCTTCGCTCGCCCGGACGGCTCCGCCTTCAGCGCGTACCGCGAAGCCCTCCACGCCTATCTGAAGGGCGCCGATCCCGAAGCGGCCGCGCAGCGGGCGCTGCAGGAGGCTGAGAAGGCCAAGGACTGGGGCTTCGCGATGCCGCCGACCGTGCTGCTGTCGCAGCTCGTCGAGGGCGACGAGGAGAGCTTCAACCTGGCCCTGGCCGACGCGCTCGAAGCCCACCGCGCCTACTACCAGGTCGCCGACCGCGCCGACGATCCCGATGTATCCGTCAACCTTGACGTCCTCGCCCTGGCCTGCCACGCCCGCCGCCGCGGCTGGGCCATCCGCGTGGAGTCCCCCTACCTGCCACACAATGTCCTGTGTGCCGCTGAACCCTTCTAGTGCCCCGTCCGGACTTCGGCGTATGTGGTCAACGGCTTGACGCAGGTGGGCGCGCACGCCCGGAGCTCGGTGGCTTCGATAAGAAGACCGGTATCGGAGCGGTGGATGCCCAGTGCCATGTCGACCGCGTCGTCTTCTTGGCCCGGCTCGGACAGCAGGAACGGGACCCAGGTTCTATTTCGCCACGGCGATGCGCAGGGGGGCGTCGGCTGCCTCGGCCGCTCGCAGGGCCCGGTCAGCGACCATCAGGGAGGGTTCGGTGCGCCCGGGGCGGCGGCGGTAAGAGCGCAGCAGTCCGTACAGGTCGGCGGTCAGGCGCTGGATGTTGCGGTGTACTGCCGGAGTGGTGCGGTGGGTGCGTGCCGCGGTGTCGACGTCGATGATGAGGTCAGGCAGGAGCGGTTCGATGTCGGTGAAGCGGGTGGGGGGCGTCTGCCAGATCCGCCATCCGCCTTCCACCCGCTTCCGTAGATCGGCAGGTTCCAGCGAGGCCCCGGCTGGGAGCCCTGGCGGCCGCCCAGAAGCGCGCGGATGATGGAGTTAGTCGCCGTTGCGGTGGTGGGCCGGACTTGCTGCTCGTGGCTGAGGAAGTAGCCCACGGTGACTTGGAGCTCTCGCCAACTGCGCCAGGAGGTGGCTGGATAGGGGTCTTCAGCCCTCGCTCGATCTGGGAGAGGTAGTCCGTGGTGATCCCGTACAGGCCGGCCACTGCGGCCTGGGTTCGACCAAAGCGGTTGAGGCGCTCTCGGACGCGTTCACCGATCGGCAGGCTGGGCGGGACCGTGATGACAACCCCTTGTTCCACGGCACTGTGTCCACCTGGACCGCGATAGCGGACGGAAGTTGGCTTTACGCGTGCACCGTGGTCGGCTGGAGGGGACGGCGGCAGGGACTGGGAAACTGACGTTGAAGCTGGTGCTGTGGCACATCGACCACACCCTCGTCGCCACCCGCAGGGTCGGGCGTGAGATCTTCGGCTACTGCTTCGGAGGGGCCACCGGGCACCCCATGCGTGAGCAGGCCGCGGTCGACGGGATGACAGAGCCCGTGATCTTCCGGGAGGCCGCGAAACTCCACGGCATCACCAGCGACCGGCCCATGGTCGAAGCATTCGCCCGCCTCTCCGCCGAGGAGCAGGAGCTCCGCGCCGGCGACCTTCGCGAACGACGCGACGCCCTGCCTGGGATGGCCCCCTTACTCGCGGCAGTCGCCGCCCTGGGCGGCGTGAAGCAGACGGTAGTTACCGGCAACATCAGGGGTGCAGCGGTGACCAAGCTCCGGTGTGCGGGCTCGACACGCATATTCAGTTCCCGATCGGCGGATACGGCGAGGACGACGACGAACGCGCCGAACTCGTTCGTATCGCCATCCGCAGAGCCAGCCGCAGCTCGGACACCCTGATCGCGCCAACTGATGTCTTGCTGATCGGCGATACGCACGCCGGCGTCGCCGCCGCCAAAACAACAACGTCCCCGTCCTCGCGGTCGCCCGTACGCTCAACCAGCACCGACCTGCGAGAAGCCGGAGCAGACCTCGTTGCTCAAGACCTTGCGGACCCCTCCTGCGTGATCCAAGTACTCGCCGACCGATGAAAGCCCATACCCGGCTGCTTCCGCACGGTCAGCGTTCGACGCGGTTGCGGACTGCCAGAACGGCACGGCCGAGCAGGATCGGCTCAGCGACGCGGGACGCCATCTCGATGTACGAACCGGTTGTGGTCAGGTCACGGCCGGAGGAACGGAAGACCACCGACCTGCGCGTGACGTACAGCGCCTTCTCGAAGCGCTCGCCCGTGTACCTGTCCCCTGTGGGGCTCTGAGGATCAAACTGATCGATCTCGAAAGTGACCTTCCCTCCCCCGGCCGGCACCGTGCCAGTGGCCTTTCGAGCAGACCGGGCGGGCCTTATGGGGCGATGGGGCCATTCTTCCGGTGCTCCCCTACACCCACGCTGATCGGCGGGCCGGAGTCGTCGACGGCGGTGTTGTGGGTGACGAAGAGGTGGAGGTTGGAGCTGTCGGGTCAGCGCCGGTGGCGCTCGAGCTCCCACATTGTGGCCAGGCGCAGGGTGTAGACGTCGAGATGAAAGGCGTCGTCCGTGCGTCCCTCCGGCGGCGCGTGCTCCGGAACCTGGCGCACGGGCGTCATCACCAAGCGGTCGTCTGCGGTCGTCAGGGCCATTTGTAGGTGCGCCATGAGCTCACTCGCCATACGGTCGCCTTGAGCGTTCTGACAGGACTGCGCTCGTACTGGCCCTGCGGCCACTTCGCATGTGCGCGGGGCCAGTGTTCTTGCTGGACGGGCCGGGACCGACGTTGAGGCGCCGGCCAAGGATGACCCGGTTTGGACTTTGGTCATGCGTGGACGTGTCGAGGCGGAGCGGGCTCGTTGGGTGAAGCAGCTTGACGAGGCCACCGAGTGGATGGTCGACAACATGGACATCCTGGTCAGCCTGGCCGACGGGCTTCCTACGGGGCCTGAATCGCTACCTACCGACAGGAAGGCCGAGCTGCTGGTGGAGCTCACCACGCCTGTGTGGGAGGTCTTTGGTTCGTGTGGGTGGCGGTGAAACCCTCTGCGCATGGTCCTGGGCACAGCAGTGGTGGGAGGCGCGGGTGGGAGAGACTGCGGTAGAGGCGGACCGGCAGGACGTCGCCACGGCTTCCGCTGTTGGAGCACGGGCCATGCTGCCCGGCCAATCCGTGTGTCGCCTGGGGTTGCCACTGCATCTGTGTGGTGACGTGTGCGGGGTGGCAGTTTTGCGTAGTAGGCCGCAGGCGCCGGGCCGACGCATACCGACGGACACGAGGTGGTCATGGATGTCGTCGGTGATCTGCCGAGACATGAACTCAGCAAGGCTGAAGCCGTTTGCGGCCGGATACTTGCTCCCGAGCTATGTGGTCGGGAGGCGTTGCGTCTGCCCCGCACCCACATGTGCGGGGCAGACGCCGGGCGTTGTCTTCTCGACGTGTTCTGACTGAGCCGACGGTGGTCTGGCTCAGCTGTCAGCCACCTCGCTGTGAGCGGTGCGTAGCCGAGATAGGAGTACCTGTTGCTGCTGATGGTCCATCTTCTGCAGCACGAGTTCTGCCACGGCGTGGCCGTCGTGCCACGGCATCTTGGTGACACGGCTGAGCGGAGCGAAGCCGGACTCCCCCGGTGCGAGCTCAGCGACTTCTGCTTGTTGACTGTCGGCTTCTGTTCGCTGGGTGGGCAGCTCCTCAGGGACGGCCTCTACCTTCGGTTGGGCGGCCGAGTTATCACGGCGTGATAGGTCCGGCTGCTCCAGCGGCGTGACTTGGGCAACAACCTCTTCCTTCGGCTGCGGCGAGGCTACCTTCTGAGCTTCTCCCCCGTTGGACGTGCCCGAGGACTTCTGCTCGGCGGATGCAGCTGCTCGCGCATCCGCCTTCTCCCGCTGTTCCTTCGGGGGAAGCTTGGCAAGGTTACGCACGTGCTCGATTTTGCGACGTCCGGCGACGAGGTCCGATTGGAGTCCGGGGTCGAGGTCGAGGACCGAGAGCTTCGACGAGATGGTCGACTGTCCGATGCCCAGCCTCTTGGCTGCCTTGTTCTGTGAGCCGTAGAACTCGACAAGTTTGCGCAGCGCTTGGGCCTGCTCGAGGGGGTTCATGTCGTCGCGGTGGACGTTGGCGACGAAGGCTGCTTCGAGGAGCGATTCGTCGGTGGAGACGAGGGCGTTGTCGACGCTGACCCGAATCTTCGGAGCGCCGGCGAGCCGGGCGGCCTCGAGGCGGCGGTGGCCGTCGATAACGATGAAGCGGGCGCCTTCGTCGAGGTCTTCCGCCCTTTCCGGGCGTTCGGCGAGGTAGGCCTCGATGCTGGCGATGGTGATGGCGTTGATGAGCCCGATCTCGCGGATGCTGTCGGCCAGCCCGTCGAGGTCGCGGAGTTCCTTACGTGGGTTGTCGGGGTTCTGGCTGATGAGACCGAGGGGGAGTTCGGTGGGATCGGGAACTCCGTCGGTGGGTGCGCCGGTGGCGGCACCGATTGCGGTGCGGCGGGCGCTGATGGGGCGGGCCTGAGCGAAGGAGGCTCCGGCGCCGAGATTCTTGGCCTTGCTCACTTGCTGATCTCCCGGGCGAGGGCGCGCAGTGCGACGGACTGGTCGCAGCGGGGGGCGTAGGCGAGGAGGGGTCGCTTGGCGCGGACGGCCTCCTTCTGTTCTTTGAGGTCGCCGATGACGCCGACGACGCGGGGATCCTTTATGTCCATCCACGACTGGAGAGATGAGGTGGCGATGTAGCCGCGGCGGGCGTCGTAGTGGTTGACGACGAGTCCGAGGTAGTCGACATCAAGGGCGAGGTCGACGCGCATGTCCTCGATCTGGGACGTGAGTAGTCCGTAGGCATCTGCGCTGCTGTCTTCGGCCTGGACGACGATGAGGGCGCCTGAGTTGCCCGGGGGCTCCTGGGGGCGCCGCCGTCCATAGTAGGTGGCGGCGTCCATGCTGAGGCCGAGACTGGGCGGGCAGTCGACGAGGATCACGTCGTAATCGGACTCGATGGGGGCCAGGGCGCGTTCCAGGGACGCTTCGCGTGCTCGTACGGATGCCAGGCGCACGTCGAGGAGGAATGCGTCTGTGCAGGCCGGCAGGAGATGGAGCCGGTCACCGAACCGGTCTTCGTCGATGGGGACGATGAGGTCGTGGAGGTCGGCCTTGCCGTCGCCGGCCATGTGGTTGGTGAGGGAGTCCCCCTCCATGGGGAGGGGTTCCTGGCCCAGTTGCCGGGTGAGGTGGCCCTGCGGGTCGAAGTCGACGAGAAGTACTCGCTGGCCGAGCCCGGGCAGATCCTCGAGGACGAGCGGGTCCTGCGTGTTGGTCTCGTCTTCGTTGAGGAGAGCCGCGAAGTGTTTGGAGACGCGCACGGGCACGAGCGCGGTGGGGGATTCGGCCAGGGCTTCTCCGGTGCCGGCGGTGATAGCGGTCTTTCCGACCCCGCCCTTCTGGTTGCAGACGATGAAGCGTCGGACGATCTCCGGTCGCTTCACCGCGGGTGCCGGATTGATGTCGAGCCACATCTGCACGGACTGCGCGAGCCCTTGGATGAGGGATACGCCGCGGAGTTTGCAGTCAGCGCGGAATCCGGACCACAGCTCAGGGGGCAGGAACGTTGCGAAGGATTCCGCGCCGCCCGTGTCGATGGGGCCGAGATTGGACCCGAGTCCGCGCCACGCCTCGACGCCGGCCTCGACGGCGTCTTGCATGTCGATGCCGTGCTGGACAGCGCGGATCTTCAGTTCCTGGCGGAGCCAGGAGGGCAGCTTCGAGACGACCTTCTCGCGGTCGCCACTGGGTGGGGTTGTCGTCATAGTTCGTCACTCTACTAACGCAATAGATCATTTGGGTACGCCACGCGTTAGCTATGGATCTTTTTTGCTGTGTGGGGGTATCACGCCGTGATACCCCCACACATTCGGCCGAGGCTGCGAACACTGACACAGCCGAAGCGAGGAAGCTCTATCACGGCGTGATAGGCGGCGGACTGTCCCTACTCCCCTGAGGTCGGTCAGTCTCAGCGGACAATGACGGTTCCTGGGGCAGAGTGATCCGGCAAGGAAGGGGGCCCACTGCCGTCATGGCCCGGAAGGCCTATGCAGAGGCCGGCGAAGGCGGAGCGCGCTGCAGCGCGCGACCGCCCCCACCCATGTGGCCGATCTTGCATGGCATCGGATACGGGCGCGGGGCGTCGACGCGAACTATTCGGGCTTTGTTGCTCAACTGGATGCTGCAGCGGCCGAACCGAGGCTGCGGCAGCTCTTCTCCAGCAACGGCATGTGGGACCTCTGTTCCAGCTCCAACGTTGACGATCCGTCTCTCGCGGAGACACCGGCTGCGGTAGCCAGCCCTGATGGGTGATTCAGGGTCAAGACTTGCCGGTGGTGCGACATCATCGGCGAGCGACACCGCCACCGATTCGGTCGCGCTGGTAGTAGCTCACCTTCCCGAGCACCTGCCGGAACCTGAATGTCCGATCAACTGGCACCGGGCAGCCCTCAGTGAGATCAATCAAGCTCCGCTGAGACGGCCCATGGCGGTCCTCCCTACTCTGCGGCGCGAGGTGTTCGAAACCTCCCCGGCTTATCACGCCGTGATAGGCCGCCAACGTCCATGGGGACCTATCACGGCGTGATAGCTCGGAACCTCATCCACGTCGATCGAGCACCTCGGCCCCGGCGGACCGATCCGGTCCCGCACGCCGGAAGGAGTCCGGCAGGAGCTGTGGGCTTACCTCGCCGTCCACCATACGATCCGTCGGCTCGCTCACACCGCAGCCCTCGCCGGACCCGCCGTCGACTCGGACCGCGTCTCCTACCTCAGGTGTGCCCGCACTATTCGCCGAAGCGTTCTGTCCCAGCTCGGAGCTACCACGGCCAAGCTCACCCGCCTCCCTCATCGAGGCCGGGCAGGAGGCACGCAGCCGCTTGCTCCCAGCAGTGAGCGGTGGCGGCCTCAGGTCGCGCGCGCAGGCAGAAGGGGTGTCCGGCGGGGCTGGCGTACCCGCGGCTGACGGTGCGGGTTTGCGGGGTGAGCTCCTCGGCGGGCCGCAGCCGGGTGGCGGCGGCCTCGGTGGCGGTGCGGTCGACGGTCGCGAGACGCTGAAGTCGAGGTGCATCTGCTGGGAGGCTCCTTCCGGCCAGCTCGGTACGAGGTGTCCGGGCGCGGACTGAACGACGACCACCGGCAGGCCGGGGGACTGGATGAAGTGGTGGGTGGGCGCGCGGGTGGTCGATCCGCCGAGCAGTCGGTGCCAGAAGTTGGAGGTTTCCTTGCCGGCATTACGCCCGCTGCGCGCCGACGCGCGCCGCAACCACGAGGCATTGCTGTCCGCAGCCCCGCAGGCGTTCCTCGGCGGTGACACCGACGCGCACGTGGAGGACATCGCCCGCAGCACCGGTGTCGCCGTGGGAACGCTCTACCGACACTTCGAGACCCGCGAGGCGTTGATCGAGGAGGTCTACCGCAAGGAGGTCGACGACCTGTGCGCCGCGCCCGGCGACCTGCTGGACCGGCACACCCCGGATGAGGCCCTGCGGCATTTTCTGCTGCTGCTCGTGGACCACGCCGCCGTGGGCAAAGGAATGTCCGTCGCGCTGGAGGGCATCATGGCGACGGGCTCACCGGTCTTCGACGACGGCCGCGTCCGCATGGGCGACGTCCTTACTCGGCTGCTCGACGCCGGCAGCGCGGCCGGCACCGTCCGCCGTGACGTCACCGGCCCCACCCTGCTGCGGGCCCTGGGTGGCGTTTGCGCCATGCGCGTGCTACTCCTGCCCGCTCCCGTCGTCGTCCTCGTCCAGGTCCGGGGCGTCCGGGGTCGCGCAGCGGGCGCAGGGCGCCGGTGGCCGGGACGCTGACGGTGGTGGTGGCGGATAGTTGTGTCCAGGCGTGCTGTCAGGCCCAGTTGTATGGCAGGTGCGGGGTGATGCGTCGTGCTGATCGGGCGATGCGGGCGGGGACCTGGACGAGGTGGGTGCGGAGGGTGGCGGTGGTGGCTTTGGCATGGAAGGTGGAGGTCAGTGTGCCGGTGACCCGCAGCAGGTTGTAGGTCATCGCCTACGGAGTCAGCCAGGCGGCGTTGGCGTGGAAGCGCCCGGGGCAGGTGGGCCAGGGCGGCGGCTTTGCTGTCGGCGACGACCTGCTCGACGACGGCGTGGTGGCGGTGTTCCTGTTCGGCCTGCAGGGTTGCGACAGGCTGGTCGGTGAAGAAGAGGTGGTAGCGCCAGACGGGAAACAGCTCGCCCTGCTCACCGGCAACCGGCGTTTTGGCGAGGTCCTGGACGCGGCGCACGATCAGTCGGGCGGTGACTCGCTCCGGTTTCTTTCGGCTCGAGAAGGCGGTGTATTGGGGTATCTCGGCGACTTCGGCGTCCGAGATGAGTTCGCCGGTTTCGGGGCCGGGCAGCGCAGTCGGGTAGGTGATCTGCTGCCAGGCGTCGTCGGGAATGCTGTGAACGGCTCGTTTTGATGGAGGGGCTCATGCCGGTGGTGACCGAGAAGCGGGCTCCGGCCCTGCGGCAGGTGGCGATTACCCCGGCGTTGTAGAACTGCGCATCGGCCCGCAAGATGCGGGTCCCGGTGCAGCCGGCCTTGACGGAGGTGGCCAGGGTCTCAGCCACGGATCTCGGGGCGCCGCGGGAGTCTGCTGCTCTGCCGCGGCGTATCCGTGCTCCGGCGATCACTGGCCTCGTGTGAGGGGTGCAGATCGTGGCGAGCAGGAGGTGCGGAGTGCGGATGCCTTTGCGTCGGCCGTAGTCGGCGCCCTGCTCGGCCCGTCCGGAGACGCGTTTGTGGGTGGAGTCGACGTCGATGAACGCCCTCTTGCCGGAGCCGAGCAGCAGCGGGGTGTGCGTGGCCAGTTCGCCGAGGAACCGCTGTCGACGTACACCACGAAGTGCGCAGGCGAGTACAGACGAACGTGCACAGCGGTGATGCACGAGTGGGTTGGCGTCCAGGGGTGAGGCGGGCCGCGCGGGAGGTGAGGTGGCGTCGCTCCGGTGTGCGGCGGGCCGCCTCGCGGTAGGTGAGGGCCGCTGCGTCGTGGTCGCCGACTTGTTCCAGGAGATGGGCGCGGACCGCGAGCAGGCGATGATGGTGTGCCGTACGCGGGTCTGAATGCAGGGTCGCCAGCAGGCCGAGCCCGGCAGCGGGGCCGTGCACCATCGCGACGGCCACCACGCGGTTGAGGGTGACCACAGGGTTCGGCGCGAGGTGTTCCAGCAGGCCGTACAAGGCGAGGATCCGTGGCCAGTCGATGGCGTCGACGTGCTCGGCCTCGCGCAGGTGTCGAAGACGCCGTAGCGGCGGACGAGCGCGCCGAGGACCTGCGGCGCCAGCTCGCGCAGCAGGTCCTCGACGCCGGGTCTCTCGCTCACAGGTCCCTCGCGGCGTCGTGCAGGACCGGCCAGAGCTCGACCGGATCGGTGTGCGCGAAGGGCATGTCGGCGGGGATCTCCTGCGCGCGCTCCAGGGACTCACAGTCCAGCATGTAGAAGCTGGCGAGATACTCCTTGGTCTCCAGGTACGGCCCATCGGTGACCGCCGGGGCGCCGTCCTTGCGGCGCACCAGCTGCGCGTTGGCCGCGTCTGCCAGGCCATAGGCATCGAGCAGTTCACCGCTGTCGCGGTACTTCTTGTTGCACGCGTCCTGCCTGGCGATCGCCTCGGGCCAGGCGTCGGCCGGGAAGGACTCTCACTTGGCCTGGTTGCCGTAGATCATCGCGACGTACTTCATCAGGTGTCCCCTTTTGTGTCCCGCGCACCCCTTCGGCGCGCTTTCACCCCTCAGTCGGAGCCGGGCACGCCTCCTCGACATCCGCCACGAAGAAAACTCTCCGACTTTCCTCCGGGCCACACCGGCGGGCTGACCCGCCCAAACGATCAACCTATCCGGCGCCCTCCGCCCAACTACAGCCACCCGTAATGGTGCACGTTTGCGTGTACCCGCCCGTGCAGATTTTTCCCGTACGCCGACAACCGGCGGGGCACGGCGTTGCGTTGCAGGGCGTGGCCGTGGGTAACCGCGCGCAGGAAGGTGCCGATTGTGGACTTGGCACAATTGCCTGCGAACATGGTCGGCATCGCACCATGGCGCAGGACGTCCAAGTCGTCGATACTGTCCGCGCCCGCAACCGTGCTGGCGACGGGGCTGGTGACTTTGGCGTCCGCCGCAGCCCCCGCACCGTTCCCTGCGCCGGTCAGTTTCACCCTTTGGGCCACCAGCCGGGACAGGCCACACACTCGGCCAGCCGCATCACCGGCACGAGCCCGGCATGCGCGATCAGATTCTGGTCATCGAACGCGGGGGACCGCCGCCGGAATATGGGAAACGTGCATCTCGGAAGTGCCCTGTCGTTCGTGCGTGGTGGAAGCCTCAAGAACTCCCATCATCGTAGGTCGCAGGGCACTTTCTCGTTCCCCACGAGCCATCCACAGCCATCGGAACGGTGGATCAAGGCTTAGCGACCGCCTGTGTTGCAGCGCGACAGGAAAAATAGGTAGCCCAACTGACAGGCAGCAGGCCGGTGAGCGGCCGCGAAGCTTCCGCGCCGGCTGCGCCCCGACTCTTTGAGGGGCACTTGGAAGCGTCGAAATCGGTGATTGGGGCGGCTGCAGTCGCCGACAATCCTCTGTGCGTCGATCTGACGGCCTCTCAAGGGGCCCAGTAGCCCATGACACCAGAAGGTCGGAGATCGGGCGCACAGGGGTCGATTTCGTGAGTCGCTTTTGCGTGTGAAGCTATGTATGACCGAAATGAGCGATCGCGTGTGAGCCTTCATTGCCATCGGCTAGTCCCCATCGACTCGCTCCGCAGACCTGGTTTGTTACCAGGCACAGTTCGGGTTGGCAGGGCCCGCTGCCTCTCGAGCCGCTGGCGCCAGAACGGGAAAGCCATGACCATCGCTGGATTGCCGGTAAGGGCCATCTATCCGGTCAGGACCGGAGGCCTGCGCAGTGCTCCGTGCGTCAGGTGTTGCCCGTGGATTGCCGACGTTCGCAGGCGGTGAGGGCTGCGTGATCCCTCCGGCGTTTTCCGCGATGCCGACCCAGGTGCCGCTCTCGGTCGCGGCCTATCACGCCGTGATAGGCGCCCGCCCCCTGCCGGTTCCGCTCGCACAAGCCGACTTGAACCGGCACCGATCACGGCGTGATAGGTGCGTGCCCACCTCCGACCTATTACGCCGTAATAGGTCGGCGACGCCTCAAGGGGGCGCTGAGGCTCCCGGAGGTGCGGAGGGTGGTGACAGCGGGTCAGGTGGGTCTCATGAGAGGAGCTCTGACCATGGCTGCACCGAGAAAATACTCGCAGGAGTTGCGTGATCGTGCGGTGGGGATGTATCGCTCCGCTGAGCCAAGCCGCAGATCAAGCGGCTATCCACCGATCTCGGGGTGCATCCCGAGGCGCTGCGCGGCTGGATTTGGCAGGCCGAGGTCGATGTCGGCGAGCGTGACGACCGTCCGACCACCGCCGAGCGCGAGGAGCTCGCGGACCTGCGCAGCGAGAACACCCAGCTCAAGCCGGGCGAACGAAATCCTGCGGACGCCGAGCACCCGCACGTGGAGGTCGATCGCCGCAAGCGCGTTGAGCGATTGATGCGCGCGAGGCTGATCTCGCGGGCGTCAGCCCGCGCCGTAGCGGCTTCACGCGCCGGGACCGAGCCCCGGACCTGGTGATGCGGGACTTCGCCGCGCCCGCGCCGAACCGGCTGTGGGTCACCGACCTCACGATAATCACCACGGGTGAAGGACCGTTGTGGCTCTCGGCGATCCGGGACGCCTTCTCGCGCCGGGTGGTTGCCTGGGACGTCCGCTCGCGCGGACGCCGACCTGGTCCTGTCCTCGCTCGAGTACGCGCTGGCCAGCCGGGAGGTCGAGCCCGGCCAGCTGGTGATCACGCTGGCAACGGCTGTCAATATACGTCTGTGAAGCTCACAACACGGCTACTGCGGGCGGGAATTGAGGCTTTCATCGGATCGGTTGGAGATTCGTACGATAACGCACTTGCCGAGAATTTGTGGATGCTGATCAAGACCGAGTGCGTCCGCGGCCGCCACGAGGGCCGAGGCGAACCTGGCGCTCTTCGAGTACATCGACGCCTTCCACAACAGCAAGGCGGATCCAGAAGCGGCTGGGCTTCCTCAGCCCCCATCGAGTTCGAGGAGAAGTACTACGCCGACCAGGCGACGGCCGAACAAGCGAACCCGAACACCCATCAACCCGCCCTGACCAGCTGATCAGCACCTCCCGCCCGCCGGGGGAACCTCACACCGAAGGCCGCCACCAGACTGGCGGATGTGCCGCGTGAAGACCGCCGCGAGTCGTTGTTAGTCCGGCGCTCAGTACGCGGAGCGTGACCTACCAGCGCACTGGGTATGGCCTCGTCGTCGTTGAGCATCGTCTAGAGATGCCAGCATGCTCCCTTATCCCACGAATCCCGCCGCGATGCTCTTGGAGGCGATCGGGCGAGCGCTTCGGTCCCTGGGTTGCCGGGACTCGAAATCCGCTCGAGTGCATCCGCGTGGCCCGCGGTAGACAGACGCACTCTTGCTGACCTGGCGCCGTATCACGGCAGGGCAGTAAGCCTATATCACATCACCTTCGTTCAATGCAAAGATCGAGGGCCAATGGCATCCGCCGACGTGATCGTGGGAATGCATGGGCCGCACCCCAGATCCCCATGTCAGGAGCAGATGACACCGTGCATCCCCCCACCGCACCTCTGCCCCCCACGCCAGCCGCGCCCGGCAGCCTCCCTCTGATAGGCCACGTGCACCGACTCGCCCGCGACCCTCTGCCGTTCATCACCTCACTGCGTGAACACGGCAGCGTCGTGCGCATTCGCATAGGCCCCACGCCTGCCTACGTCGTCACTGACCCCGCTCTCACCCGACGCGTGCTGGTGACAGACGCAGCGGACTTCGCCAAGGGCGGCAAGATCATCGACGCATTGCGCGTCTTCTTCGGTGACGGCCTGGCCACCGTCGCCGACGGCGACATCCACCTACGCCAGCGACGCCTGATGCAGCCGATGTTCAACAAGGCGCACATCGAAACTCGCAGCCCCGCCATGACCGACCAGGTGCGCGCGATGGTGACAGCCTGGCCTGAAGGCAGTCCACGCGACGTCTTCGCGGACATGAACGACGTCGCCCTCGCTGTCTTCCTCGTCGCACTGTTCGGCAACGATCTCCCCGCCCACCTGCAGGGCGAATTCACCGCCCTCATGCCCGAAATCATGAAAGGGACGATCCGCCAGACCGTCCTTCCATCCTGGCTGACCCGGCTGCCCCTGCCCGCCCACCGAGCGCACGCCGACCGCGTCCGGCGCCTCCGTGAGCTTGTCGACCAGGCCATCGATCACCGCGCAGCCTCCGCACCCGCTCCAGGTCCGGTAGACGAGGCAGCCGAATCCCCAGGCAGCCCCCACGCCCGCCGAGCACAGCAGGAGGCCGGCCTGTTCGACACCCTGCTCAACGCGGAGCATCCACTTACGCACCAGCAGCTGCAGGACGAGGCGATCACGCTCCTGACCGGTGCGATCGAGACCACCGGAACCACCCTGGCCTGGGCGCTCTACGAGGTATCCCAGAATTCCCAGGTAGAAGAGCGGCTCCGCGCCGAACTCGCCTCCGTGTGTGCTGACCGCCCCTTGGATCACGACGACCTCGACAACCTTCCCTACGCGCGAAGGGTTCTGCAGGAGAGCATCCGCAAGTACGGTCCCGCGTGGATGGTGACCCGGACGGCGACGCGGGACGTCGACCTTGGAGGGCACCACATCCCCCAGGGCGCCGATGTCGTGTGGAGCCCTTACCTTCACCAGCACGACCCTGCGTTCTTCCCCGAACCCGAGGCTTTTGATCCAGACCGCTGGACAGCAGAGCGTGCCCACCTCACACGAGGATCGTTCCTTGCCTTCGGCGACGGCCGACGCAAGTGCATCGGCGAGAACTTCGCCTGGACAGAGCTGCAGATCATCCTGGCCACCATTCTCCAGACGTGGCCCCGGTTGGAACTCACCTCGCGCCCCCCAAAGGCCCAAGCCGTGGTCACTGTCAAGCCGGACGCGATGACCATGACGTTCCACCAGCAGCCCGACGCACAGAGCGCCGGTGCATGACACGACACGCGCACCACGGCCGAGATCGAGCAGTGCGGTCAAGCCGGCGGTGACCACGACGGCGGGAGCCTCACCGGGCCGCAGCACGGCCCCGTAGAGCTACCGACACCGTTCCCCCCGGAAGCGCGAGCAGTTCTCCCGGGGGACGCGTGGCCGACCTGCCGGCGAGGATCATCGGACCTCGGCCCCGGCCCCGTAGGGGCAAGCGCTTCCGGCGTACCCCACCGGTTGGCGATCCGGGCTCGCAGCCTCGCTGTTTCAGCGTCCTCGCGCGATACCTCCAGTGCGCAGTCCTGGCGGTGGCTGCTCGCTTCAGCGTCCCACCGGAGTGCCGCCCGCCTCACGGCTTCCTGCGCCTCCCGTGCATCGGCGAGACAGTCCGGGCACAGTGGGCCGCTTGCCGCCGGGATCGGCTGCCGGCATGAAGGCTCCTCGCAGTCCGTCAGCCGCCTCCTCGTTTCCCCGGCCAGGCGGCGCGGCGCCGCGCTGTCTGCATTCTCGATCCGGCCCCTACGCGGCGCCCTGGCGGCCCGGCGGTCGGCGATACGGACCTCGCACAGGCGGCACCCGACTTCGGCTGTCGGGGATCTTGGAGTCGCTGCGGTCAGCTGCCCAGGGTTCTCCAGGACTTCGGCCGGGGGATCTCGCGCTGGTCGAGGTAGTTCTGGAGGGCAGTCGGCTGGCCGGGCGTAGGTTTCCTCGGTCGGCGGCAGTCCGCTGAGGCGCTCGATGTTGACGGCGATGGCGGTCAGGACGTGCTGGATGTGGGCCCTTCCTGTCCTCGGTAGCGTCGCATGCCGTGGCCGTGGGCGAACTCGTTGACCGTGCTCTCTACTCCCGAGCGGACCGCGTAGCGGGTCTTCCACTCGGGCGTTTGTTGCTCGGTCCGGACACGGAGTTGAAGGTCGCGGAGGTCGCGTGGAGGAAAGCCGACGTTGCGGGCGTTTGCGCGGGAGGTGGTGCATTGGGCGCGGGCCGGGCAGGGGTGGCACTGGCCCTTGGTGAACCGTGCGACGATCAGCGGGGCCGTGGTGGGCGAGGAGGCCGGGTAGGGGCCGTGCCAGCCCCGGCTGACCTGGCCCTGGGGGCAGGTGACCTGTCGATGGTCGTATGTGAAAGTCGTCCCGGCCGAGGCCTTCATTCTGACGGTGCTGTCGGGTGGGGTTGCCCGGCAGCGGTCCGGTGACGGGTGGCGGGGATCCTGGTCTTGGGCTTGGTGGGGTTCTTGCCCAGGCGGACCGGCCGGCCGTAGCGGCGTCCCCACTCCCCGTCGACCAGCTCGTCCAGCAGGGGAGGGGAGGTGCCGCCGAATTCTTCCAGTGCGGCTCGCACCGGCTCGGTGATCAGCTCCAGGCGGGTCAGGTCGCGCACCGCGGCCAGGACATGGGTGGAGCCGGTGCGCTGGGTGGTGCGCTCGCGCACCAGGCCGGCCTCCTTGAGGCGGGTCAGCGCGAGGTCGAGGAGGCGGTCACACGGTCGCCTTCGGCGAGACGGTCGCGGAAGTCGGCCAGCACGCTGTGGTGGAAGCCGGGGTCGTCCAGCTCCATGGCCATGGCGTACCAGAAGTCGATGCGGCAGTGGACCGCCTCGGCAGCCTGCCGGCCCGACAGGCCGAGCCGGAACTGCAGCACGCAGACGGCGGCCAGTTGAGCGGGCGAGAGACCTGGACGCCCGTCACGCGGGCGCCACCGCGAAGTCCTTGTCGCACCACAGCCCGTTCAGCCGGTCACGCACCCATATCGCCGTCGTGCCGTTCGGGTTGCTCGCCCGCGCGATCTGCGCGGTCAGAGGCGAGACTTGCTCACCGGAACGGGGGCGGAGGGACAACGGGCACCTCGACAGCTGGGTCGGTCACCGGGACCACCCGAGCATGCCCATTGACATGCTGCCGCACCGCGAACTCCAAGATCCCCGACAGAGTCAAGCTAAGAGGCCCGCCTGCCCGGCCCGTATGCGCTGTGAGGGGTGATCAAGTACGCGCCGCTGGTGATCTCCTCGTCCGTCCAGCCGGTCACCACGATCAGCTGCCCGTCCAGCGGCCCGCCTGTCAGCTCGCGGTAAGTGTGGCCGGGTTGCGGCCCCGTCACCGGGTCGTCGTGCTCGGTGCCGTACATCTGTAGCGTTTGTGCCATAAGGGCCAGTCTGGCGCGACGTGGGGCACATCAGCACGGAATCGGCCCGACATCACCGGAATGACCCCATTCGGGAACGCCCTGCGGCACCGCCCAGGTCGCTCTAACAGTTGCCCAAGCGGTTGCCATCCAGATTACCCAACCAGTCGCCCAGCCGATGGCGCACCAAGTTGCCAGAGCCTCGGTCCGACGAAGTCAGGCCGAGGCGCATCAGTCGAGGGTCTGGCTGCGGCCGGTCTGCAGGATCTCGTCGGAGAGCTCGGGTTCGACGTGGCGTACGGCCCGGGCGAGCATCAGCGCGCCGACCATTTCGCTGAGCAGGCGGATGGCCCTGTGGCGGGCCTCGCCCGGGTCGAGCTCGTAACCCTTCTCCCCGGCTTCGCGCACGAACTCGGCGGCGAAGCCGGTGAGATAACCCTCGACCCCTTCGGCGTACGCGCCCTGCACGGCTTCGCTGTGCCGTCCGGCGTCGGTGACCAGAGAGGCGGAAGGGCAGCCGCCGTCCGGGGCGTCACGGTGCGCGGTGGACAGGTATCCGGCCACGACCCGCTTCAGCGGAGGGCTGCCCTGGTCCGGACCGTCCTCGATCGTCCGGGCCAGGCTCCCGAGTGAGGCAGCGAAGGAGGCGCCGTACACCTCCACGACCAGGTCGTTCTTGGAGGCGAAGTGGTTGTAGAAGCCGCCGTGGGTGAGTCCGGCTTCCTTCATCAGCTCGGCGATGCCGACCGCCTCGATGCCCTGCGAGCGAAACATGCGGCCCGCCGCTTCGAGGATGTTCTGCCGGTTGCGGGCCTTGTCCTCCTTGGTGATCCGCGGCATTGCCGTCCTCTCGCGTCGCTCTCGATTTGACCTTTTTGATGTTACCTCTCATCATAGCGAAGATTCCAATGATGCCCATCATCAATAATGCACAGAGCGGGAGCGTCATGCGTGTCATCGCCTTCGACCAGCATGGAGAAGCCAGACAGGTACTACGCCTGAGCGAGCAGCCGCCCCCTACTGCGCCCGCAACCGGGCAGGTGCAGGTGCGGGTGCTGTCCCGGCCGATCCACCCCGGCGACCTGGCGGGAGTGCAGGGCTTTCCGGGTGCGCCGCAACGCCGGTTCGTCTCGCCGCGGATTCCCGGCTTGGAGGGAATGGGCGTCGTCGAGACCGTCGGCGAGGGCGTGCAGGATTTGCGGCCCGGTCAGCGGGTTGCGTTCTTCCCGGTGCAGGCCGCGTGGAGCGAACTCCTCACGGCGCCGACCGATCTGGTGGTTCCGGTACCCGAGGGCCTCAGCGACGAGATTGCGGCCCTGATGCTGGTCAACCCGCTCACCCTGCTTACTTTGCTGCGGGCTGTCGAGGACGCCCAGCACAGCCAGGCAGGTCCGGTGGTGCAGACGGCCGCGGGTTCGTCGGTAGGGAAAATGGTCAGCGCCGCAGCGCTCGAGCACGACATCCCGCTGGTCAACCTGGTACGCAGTGCCACGGGGGCACAGACCCTGCGGCAGCGCTTCCCGGGGCTGCCGACCATCTCGACGGCCGACGCGGACTGGCACGCTCAGGTCCGCAACGCGACCGGCGGCCGGGGTGCCCAGGTCGTACTGGACGCGGTGGGCGGATCCCTGACCGGTGAGCTGGTCGGGCTGCTCGACGACGGCGGCACGCTGATCACCTACGGACAGCTCGGTTCCGGCAGCACGCCGCTGGAGTCGCTCGCGCTGACACCGCGGGCCCTGACCGTGCGGGGCGTGTCCATCGGCCGGTGGATGACCCGCACGCCTGAGGAACGGGCCGAGGACGTCGCCTTCGCCGCCCGTCTGGCCACGACCGCCCCGGAACTCTTCGAGGTCGCAGCCGACTACGACCTCGCCGACTTCGCGAAGGCCATCGACCATGTCCGCCGCCCCGGCAAGAGCGGAACCGTCCTGCTCACCAGTCCCGCATCCTGAACCCCACGAAGGTCACTGCCATGAAGATCGGAACCCTCGGCTCCGGAACCGTCGCCCAGGCCATCGCCCATCATGCCGTGGCCCACGGCCACCAGGTCGTACTGAGCAACAGCCGCGGCCCCGCCTCCCTGGCCGGGCTCGCCGGCGAACTCGGACCGCTCGCCCACGCCGGCACCCCGGAGGAAGCTGCCGCGGCGGAACTCATACTCCTCGCGGTCGGCTGGCCTCAGATCCCGGACGCGACAGCCGGCCTGCCGCACTTCGACGGACGCATCGTCATCGACGCCACCAACCAGTTCGTCTCCCCGCCCCCGCACACGAAGATCGCTGACCTGGGCGAGCTGACCGGCAGCGAATACGTCGCCTCACTGCTGCCCGGAGCCCGCGTCGTCAAGGCGTTCAACACCCTGTACGGCCAGTACATCGCCGCCGCCCCGCGCCACCAGGCCGGACGCCAGGTGCTGTTCCTCGCTGGTGACGACGCCGACGCCAAGAGGACCGTCAAGGACCTCACCGCTGCCTTCGGGTTCGCCCCCGTCGATCTCGGCTCCTTGCGCGAGGGCGGACGCCTCATGCAACTCGGCGGCCCGCTCTCCGGCCTCCACGCCCTCAAACAGGACTGAGCCGGCTCTCGCCCTCCTCCTCATCCGCCCCTCGGCACAAGGAAGTTACTCATGACCGCCCAACCCCTGCTGCAGCCCGTCCGCCTCGGCGCGCTGGAGCTCCCCAACAGCGTCGTCATGGCCCCCATGACCCGCGCCCGCGCTCACAACGCCGAGCTGGCCCCCACCAACCTGCACGCGACCTACTACGCGCAGCGCGCCACCGCCGGACTGATCGTCACCGAGGGAACCTGGGTCAGCCCCGACGCGATCGGCTTCATCAACGTCCCAGGCATCTACACCGACACGCAAACCGCCGGCTGGGCGAAGGTCACCGAAGCCGTCCACGAGGCGGGCGGGCGGATCGTCTCCCAGCTCGGCCACGTCGGCGCGGCCTCCCACCCCGACCACATCGGCGGGCGCCTGCCCGCCGGCCCCTCGGCCATCAACCCCGGCGAGAAGTCCTTCACCCCCTCCGGCCCGAAGGACACCCTCACCCCGCGCGCCTACACCGCCGCTGAGATCGCCGACACCATTGTCGACTACCGTCATGCGGCCGAGAACGCCCGCCGGGCCGGTTTCGACGGCGTGGAACTCCACGCCCAGGTATCCCACTTGATCCCGCAGTTCCTCAACCCCCGTCTCAACCAGCGCACCGACGCCTACGGAGGAAGCAGCGAGAAGCGGGCCCGGTTCCTCCTTGACATCCTCGACGCCGTCAGTGACGTGTGGGGCAGCGACCGCATCGGCTTGAAAATGTCCCCGGGCTGGACCAGCGGAACCGCGTTTACCGCGGACGAGGAGACACTCGCCGACTACGACCAGCTGCTCGAGAAGCTCAACGACAGCAACCTGGCCTACCTGCACCTCCTGGGCACCCCCGGCACCATCGAGGAGCGCAGCGCCCTCTTCTCCCGCTACCGCGCCCACTACCAGGGCAACATCGTCGCCAACCTCGGCTTCACCCAGGCCCTCGGCAACGAGATCCTCGACCACGGGATAGTCGACGCGGTCTCCTTCGGCGCCCCCTTCATCGCCAACCCCGACCTGGTTGAGCGTTTCGCACAGGGCCACCCGCTGGCCGACGGCGACCGGGACACCCACTACGCCGGTCACACCGAGGGCTACACCGACTACCCCGCCTTCACCACCGGCTGAGCAAGGAACAGGGAAGTGCCCCGCAGCATGCCAGACGCGTGCAGAGCCCTCGCACGTCCCGGAGCTTCGGCGTTCGCACACCTCCTCAATACGACGAGAGATCAACGAAGCCAGTCAGCGTAGTTGATCGTAGTTCGTAGGTGATCGGGCCCTGTTGGCCGAGGGCGGAGTGCCGTCGTCTGGTGTTGTAGCGGGTGACCCAGCGGAAGACGGCCAGGCGGGCGGCGCGAGCCCCGGGCCAGCGTTTCGCGCCCTGGAGCGTCTCGCGCTTCATGCTGGCGTCGAACGACTCCACAGCGGCGTTGTCGGCGCTGGTGCCGACGGCTCCGCGTGATCGGATCACGCCGAACCGGTCGCAGAGCGCCGCGGACTCCCTGGACGCGTATCGGGCTCCGTTGCCGCTGTGGAAGATCGCTCCGCGCAGGTTCCCGCCCCGCGTGCCGGCGGAGGCCCGTAGCGCGTCGGCGATGAGCCCGGTGCGCATGTGGTCGGCGATGGACGAGCCCACCAAGCGCTTGGAGTGCAGGTCCAACACCGTTGCGGGGTAGTGGATTTGTCCGTCGCCGAGGGGGAGGTAAGTGATGTCCCCGACGTACTTCTGATTAGGTGTGGCGGCGTCGAAGTCCCGCTGGAGCAGGTCCGGCACCGGCGTCGCGTCGGGTACGGGAATCGTGGTGCGGACCTTCTTGCGCAGGTGCACCCCGACGATGCCAGACCGGCGCATCAGTCGCTCGACGCGCTTGTGGTTGACCGGTTGTCCCTCGTCCCGCAGCTCGGCGGTGATCCTCGGACTACCGTAGGTGTTGTCGGACTCCTGGTGGATCCCAGCGATCCGCTCGGTAAGGACTCGGTCGGCCCGCTCGCGCTCGGCGCGGGCCTGGCCTGCTTCTCGCCAGCGGTAGAAACCGGAGCGGGAGATGGCCAGGAGGGGGTGAACAGCCGCTTCACGCCGTAGGCGTCGTGGTGGTCGGCGTACTGGAAGCGGATCACCAGTTCGTCTCGCCCGCGAAATATTCGGCCGCCCGGTGCAGGATTTCCCGCTCGAGCTCGAGTGACCCGGGCCTTGAGCTGCTTGTTCTCGTGTGTCCTGAGCGTGAGAAGGGGTTGTTTGTAGGGCAGCTCCCGATCATGGTGCTGTGTGAAAGATGAAGGTTTTGGCCCTTCGGAGTCGCCCTGCGGGGGGAGGCTTCAAAACCGCCTCATGCTGAACTTGAATGTGTGATGTCGGCTTGATCGTGTCAGCTGGTCAGGGTCAGGCCGGTTCCTATGAGGCAGCCGTCGATGAGGTGTGGTCGGTGCTGGGTCTTCTTGAGGCTGCGCTTCACTGCGGCGGCGAGCTGGTCGAGGTTTGCGGCGGCGAGGTTGCCGATCGTTCGCTTCACCAGGGACCAGA
>NZ_JBSFUO010000034.1:0-49971 GCF_053591835.1 Streptomyces sp. NPDC002911
CGCCCCGGTCGCGCAGCTGGCGCACACCGGTGCAGGTGACATGGGTCTGGCCGCCGGGCGGCCCTTCGTGCGATGGCGAACCTAGTTGCGCGCACCGCGGGTGCGGCGCATCAGCACCGCACCGCCCAGGAGCAGCGCTGCGGCCCCACCGGCGGCCAGACCCATGTCACCTGCACCGGTGTGCGCCAGCTGCGCGACCGGGGCGTTCGGTGCGGGAGCACTGACGGAAGGCTCGTCGGCCGAGGGCGGCTGGGCGGCGGTCGGGGGCTCGTCGACCTTCGGCTCGTCATCCTTCGGCTCGTCGGCCTGCGGCTCGTCGACGGGCGGCTGCGCGGGGCCGCTCTCGTTGAGGCATTCGTTGTCGGCGGCCGCGTTGAGGAGTCCGATTAGATTGACGCTGTTGCCGCAGGCGTTGACCGGGATGTGCACGGGGGCCTGGATCACGTTGCCGGAAAGCACGCCGGGGGAGCCGGCGGCCACGCCGTCGGCGCTCGCTCCGCCGTATCCCTGGTAGGCGTCGTCGCCGTAAGCGTCGGAGCTCGGACCGGCGTGACCGCGGTCGCTCTCGCCGGAAGCTTCCTCGGTCCCGCTGTCGTAAGCGTGGTCGCTGTGCATGCCGCGATCCTCGCCGTGACGGTCGCTCTGCTCGGCTTCCTCGCCGTGAGGGTGGCCCTTGTCGGAGCCGATGTTCGCGCATTCGTTGCCGAATGAGGGATTCAGCAGGGCGGCCGCGTTGACGGTGTTGCCACAGGCGTTGACCGGGACGTGCACCGGTACCTGGGCGACGTTGCCCGAGCCGACGCCCGGCGAATTGACGGCGGCACCCTCGGCCGAGGCGTCGGCGTGGGCATATCCGCCGACGGCGGTCAGGATGCCGGACGCCGCTGCCATGACGATCATGCTTTTGTTCAACACTTGACGCATTGAATGGGCCTTCCTCAACATTTCCGCGCGGGTGGTGCACCCGCAAGTGACGCCTGTATGGGACGAGTGGTGCCGTTGCGTGTGAGGTCATGACCTCGGCGGACCGTCATCTCAAGCGCGCTGGACGACAGTCATAACGAGCGGACCGCGCCGGGGAAACTTGGAAGGCGTCACAAAGTTTGGAATCCTCCGTACGGGTTACGTGTACGCGTTCTAGTTGCCTGGGCGGCCCCCCCCGCGACGGGGTCGGCCGCGCCCCTCTGCAGTTGAGTGCGGCCGGAGCCTCGCCGCCGCCTATCACCCCTTCAGCGGCATTACTCCTCCGCATCCACCTCGTTCATTGTTGTGGTACGTGAGGGGTGAAGCCGGACTGTTGTACAGTCGCGAAGATTTGCCCCACCAGCCCATTCGTGAAGGCTTCAACGCACACAAACGAAAGGCATCTCCGTGTTCGGAAAGCGAACTGCCGCTGTGTCCCTGTCAGCCGTGGCACTGCTGGCGATCGGGGCGGCTTCGGCCAAGGCCGATGACGGCCCCAAGTTCGAGAACAACGGTCAAATCCTGTCCTGCTTCAGCCTGGAAGCCCTGCACATCCCGATCGCATCGACCTCCAGCAACAAGATGGACTGCTCCACGAACTACGAGTGGAACACCCAGGCGAACACGAACACGACGGTCATTGACGCCGACGTCGCTCCGGCCGCGGCTCCGGCCGTGGCTCCGGCCCAGGCGCCGGCTGCGGCGCCAGCTGTGGCTCCGGCCCAGGCTGCGGCTCCGGCTGTGGCTCCGGCCCAGGCTGCGGCTCCGGCTGTGGCTCCGGCCCAGGCTGCGGCTCCGGCTGTGGCTCCGGCCCAGGCTGCGGCTCCGGCCGTGGCTCCCGCCGAGGCTCCGGCCCAGGCTCCGGCCCAGGCTCCGGCCCAGGCTCCGGCCCAGGGTCCGGCCCAGGGTCCGGCCCAGGCTCCCGCCGAGGGTCCGGCCGACGGTCCGGCCCAGGCTCCGGCCCAGGCTCCGGCCCAGGCTCCCGCCGAGGGGCCGGCCGACGGTCCGGTCCAGGCTCCGGCCGAGGGTCCGGCGCAGGCTCCGGCCGACGGTCCGGCCCAGGCTCCGGTCCGCGAGCAGGGGTCGCTGTCCATGCCCGTCGAGGCGCAGGGCGTCGTGCAGACGCCGCTGCAGGAGCAGGCTCCGGTAGGGGTGCAGGCCGGCGTCGAGGCGCCCGTGGAGGAGCTGGCCCTCACTCAGGACTAGGGCGTACTCGGGCGGATCGCTTCCGCCGGGTGCTTGCTTGTAGTCGCGCGCTGGATTCCAGGCGTCGCTGTCACAGCCGAAATGCCGCTCATGTGCGTAGCGGTTGACTGCACGCCGCGTTCGGCCGCAGATCAGGATTACTCCCTGCCACTTTTCTTATGATGGGCGTATGCCGATAGTAATATCGGCTGTCTGGGTGACTCCAGAAAATGCCCACACTGCGAACTGCGGCAGGGGCGGGAGAGGCCGCTGAGCCGACCTCGTGCCAAATGCGCCGCCGCCGCCGGGTTCCTCCCCCGGTGGCGGCGGTTTCTTTGTGTTGTGGAGATATGCATGCCCCCTGATGGAGCTGCTGCCGACACGCCTCGCGGCATGGCCCGAACGGGTGGAATCCCCGAGCGTGCCGGGCGCCCCCTGATCCCGCGAAAACCCTGTCCCCCAAGGAAGAGCCGGTTTTATGTGCCGAGCGGTCGTCCACGGTTCTTCATTGCTCCCCAGCGAGTCGTGGTGATGTGCCGGACATTCTCCTCTAACATCTCGTAACTGTAAGAACACGGCCAACAGGGACCGTGTTTTACTAGTCAAACGGAGAACGAAATGCGCAAGCTTCAGAAGGCTGCTGTCGTGGCGGCGATGCTCGGAAGCATCGGCTTCATCGGTGCCGGTACCGCCTCCGCGGGCGAGGGTCCGAGCTTCGACGTGACGCAGAGCACCTCCTGCAAGTCGCACGACCTCAACATCGACGTCCTCGGCAACGTCGGCCTCCTGAACGGTGTGCTCGGCAACGCGCTGAACGGCGAGGGCAACCCGGGCGCCCAGAGCACCAGCCAGGGTTCGACGCAGGGCTGCAACAACTCCGCGTTCTGAGTGGCGGTCGGTAGCCGACCGTAGATCAAAAAATGGCGGCGGGCTGTCCCTCGGGGGGCGGCCCGCCGTCTCGTTGTGCCGGCTGTGGCATCACGGCGCGCCGGGCGGCCCGCGTTCGGCCGAACGGTGGTCATCGCCTTGTTTCCCGGCACGTCGTTTGGCGCCGGAGAGCGCACTGCCGTAAGTTCGACACTGTGAGTGCACGCACCACTACGGAGCGTGCCCCTTGGGAAAATCGGAGAAGAGAAATGCGCAAGCTTCAGAAGGCCGCCGTCGTCGTCGCGATGCTCGGGAGCGTCGGCTTCCTCGGTGCCGGCACCGCGGCCGCCGGCGGCCACGACGGCCCGGAGGTCAACGTTCAGCAGTCGGCGTCCTGTGTCTCGCACGACCTGAACGTCGATGTCCTCGGCAACGTCGGCGTCCTCAACGGCCTGGGTGGCAACCTCCTCGGTGGCGAGGGCAACCCCGGTGCCCAGGCCACCGAGCAGGGTTCGAACCAGGGCTGCGACAACACCGCGTTCTGAGCACCCGGTAGTCGAGTAAGTACCTGAGAGCGGGTCCCGGTTTCCGAGCCATGCGCCCGGCAGCGGGACCCGTTTTCTTATCGTGGAGGAACACAGCATATGTTCGGTCGGAAGAAGATCGCGGTCGCCTCGATGCTCATGGGCGGCCTCGCCCTGACGGGGCTGGGGGTCACCCAGGCGTACGCCGGACCGCCCCAGGGCGACTGTTCCACGGACGCGTACGGCAACCTCGTCTGCGTCCAGAAGAGCGAGACCTCCTACACCAGCGAGGACGGTACCTACCACCTCTCGCAGAAGCAGGATTGCACGACGGTCAGCCGGGAGACGGTTTACCAGCCCGAGGTCAGCGTGGGGCAGGGCGGGACGACGGAGGTCGGCCCGACCGTGAGCTGCTCCAACTCGGCGCCCGCGCCGGAGGGCTTCGTCGCCCCCACCGTCGGGCGCTGAGCCCGACAGCCGGGCCCCACCCCGGATGGTCCTGTTACGGGCCCCGGGCTTGAGGCCCGGCACGTATGCACAGACGGATGGCCGAGACCCGAGCGAACCGGGTCTCGGCCATCCGTCTGTGCATACGTGCTCAGCGGGCCCTCACAGGGCGGCCGCCTGGTCTGCAGGGGCCGGTGCGGGTACGACGGGGCGCCGTACCGCCGTGCCCAGTGTTTCGATCGCGTTGCAGTACGGCAGCCCGGTCAGAGGCTGGTGGGTGCAGAACCTGATGATCAGGTCGGAGAACTCCTCCATTCTTTCCACCGGGGCCAGGTGGTCGGCCTCCCTGATGGTGGTGAAGTTCGCGCTGGGCAGCGAGGCGGCGACAGCGCGCCCCATGGTGGGAGTGCAGAGTGTGTCGTACTCGCCGGTGCACACCAGGGACGGCACGGAGGGCAGCGGCTCGTCCCGGAACCAGTCGTGGCTCATCAGGCGCGCATTGTGCTCCACCGACATCCGGAGTTCGTCGGGCGATTGGGCCATGAACTGCCGCAGGAGCAGCCGGGAGACGACCGCGTGTTTGCGTACGACACCGGTTCCGGCAGGCGACATGAACCGCTCGACCAGTTCACCGGCGATCCCGGCTCGGTCTCCGCGTTCCAGCATCCGCGTCCAGCGCGGCACCGCGGCGGCGTAGTCGTCCGGGATCACCCGGGTCATCCCGACCAGTCCCAGCTTGACCACGTGCTCGGGGTACTGCTGGGCGAAACGCGTGGCGATGGCCCCGCCGAAGCAACTGCCGACGAGGTTTACCCGCGGCATGCCCAACTCGCCGAGCATGTGCCGCACATTGGCCGCGAGGAAGTCGATGCCGTGCCAGGCGGGGAGGAAATCCGCTGTTCCGTAGCCGGGGAGGTCCACAGTGACCGTGGTGCAGTAGTCGGCCAGCCACTTCTCGTGCCGCGACCACGCGTATCGGTTCTGCGAGGAACCGCCCAGGAGGAGCAGCGGTTCGGCCCGCGGGTGCTCCTGGTGGACGATGCGGCAGTGGTAGGCGAACCCCTCGAAGGTGAGCGCGCGTTCCTCCACCCTTACGGGGGCCGGTGACTTGCCGCCGTGGATGGGGCCCGGCACTGGTGTGTCCTGTGCGGTACTGATGTCGGAACGCATGGGGCCCCCAAGGGAGTGGGATGAGTTTGAGGTTGAATCTCACGATCCTCCCATCGCACCCCCCTTCGTGACGATCCATCCTTAGTGGGCGTGTCGGTGATATCGGCTGCGTCCGGGGCCGAAGCGGCCCGCACGCGCCTGCACCGCGCCGGGGAGCTGGTGTTGCGGATCGGTCGTCGTCAACGCCTGTGTCGCGGAACGGCCTTCGGCCAATCGGCCGAGTGCGCGTTGAGCCGGTTGACCCAACAGGGGCTACGTTTCGCGGTACCTCGGGTAGGGCACTTTCATGGATCAGCACGAAAGCCGCCGACCGTCGTGGCGCACCGACTCCGATACACCTGTCTACGATCGTCTGCTCGCCGAATGGCGAGAGGCCGCGGAGGCCGCGGAGGCTGCGAGGCGCAAGGAACTGACGTCGACCTCGCCCACTGTGTCCGACCCGCGCCACGGAAATATCTTGGTTCCCGGTGCCCGGACCTCCGCCGAAGGCATGGGCAGCGGGAGCTGACCGAGTAGGCAGGAAAAAAAGCCGTTGACGCCGCCCGGTCACCTCTCGCTAGGGTGTGCCGAGTCAGAGGAAGCAGGAGGTGAGGACATTGATGACTGTCGTTGCGGTGGGCGCTGCCCACGACCCGAAGAGCATCGTTCCCACCCCTGTGGCCGCCGGCTGACCTTGACCTTTTCCCTCCGCGCCTGAAGAGCGCGGCGCCGGGGCCGCCCTTGTGAAGGGTTTCCCTTGTTTTCCTCCATTCCTCAGGCTTCCACCCCGTCGCACCCTCTGGCCCCTTACGGCTGGGACGACGCATGGGCCGACACGTTCGCTCCGTACGCCGGGCAGGGACTCCTGCCGGGACGCGTGGTGCGGGTGGACCGCGGTCAGTGCGACGTGGTCACTCCGGACGGCACCCGCAGGGCGGACACCGCGTTCGTGGTGCCCCGTGACCCGATGCGGATCGTCTGCACCGGAGACTGGGTGGCCGTCGACCGCGACGGCGACCCGCGGTTCGTCCGCACCCTCCTGCCCCGCCGCACCGCCTTCGTGCGCTCGACGTCGTCGCAGCGCTCCGAAGGGCAGGTGCTCGCCACCAACATCGATCACATCGTCATCTGTGTCTCGCTCGCGGTCGAGCTGGACCTCGGACGGCTGGAACGGTTCCTGGCGCTGGCCATGTCCAGCACTGCCGGCGCCGCTCTGCTCGACGACGGTCCCAGCTCTGTCGCGTACGGGACACACGAGGTGCACCCGCTCGTGCTGCTCACCAAGGCCGACCTGGTGCCGGATGCCACCACACTGTCCCATCTCGTCGCGGACGTCGAGGGCCTCGCCCCCGGGGTGCAGGTGCTCCCTGTCAGCTCCGCCACGGGGGAGGGTGTCGATGTGTTCGGCGCCGTCGTCGCCGGCGGTACGAGCGTGCTGCTCGGGACCTCCGGCGCCGGTAAGTCGACGCTCGCCAACGCCCTGCTCGGCGAGGAAGTGATGCACGTGCGGGCGGCGCGGGAAGTGGACGGCAAGGGCCGTCACACCACCACCACGCGCAACCTCCTCGTGTTGCCGACGGGCGGTGTCCTGATCGACACCCCCGGGCTGCGGGGTGTCGGTCTCTGGGATGCGGAGACCGGCGTCGGCCAGGTCTTCCCGGAGATCGAGGACCTGGCTCGGCAGTGCCGTTTCCATGACTGCGCCCACGAGGTCGAGCCAGGCTGCGCCGTGCTCGGCGCGATCGAGGACGGGGCGCTGCCCGAGCGGCGTCTCGACAGCTACCGCAAGCTGCTCCGGGAGAACCACCGCATCGCGGCGAAGACGGATGCCCGGCTGCGCACCGAGACCCTGCGCGAATGGAAGCGCAGGAGCTCGGAGGGCCGGGCGGCCATGGCGATGAAGCGGGGCAGGACGCGTTAGCGGGAACGGCCCAGGAGGTCCGGGCGACGGCTGTCGTCGCCCGGGCCTCCCCGGTCATCAGCCCCAGATGACGGCACCCAGCCATGCCCCCACGGCCAGAAGACAGCAGAACAGCTCCAGGAGCACCGAGTACCCCGTCGCGCGCATCACGGACCTGAGCGACGTCCAGCCCGCCGCCCGGCTGCCGAGGCGCAGGCGCTCAACGCCGTAGACCGCGCCGACGTATCCCAGGACCCCGCCCACCACCGGGATCACGAAGAAGCCGGCGATGGCCGCGATTCCGCCGGCCATCAGCGTCCTGCGCGGTGCCCCCGTCTCGTGCGGGCGCCGCGAGGGCAGCAGCGCCTTCAGCGCCTGGTTCAGCAGCAACAGGCAGGTCGCGGCGATCAGCACGCCCCAGGCGACCGGAGCCGGGTCCGTCAGCGCCCACCACAGCACCGCGGCCCAGATGATCGCCTGACCGGGCACGCCCGGCACCAGTACGCCGACCAGGCCGAGCAGCATCACCGCCCCGACGGCAACGAGCTGCCACACACTCATTGGACCAGCGTGCCGGAGGACGTCGGGTACCGCGCGTCAACAGGTCTCCGCGAGCGGCCGAAGCCGCAGGCCGGGGAGGTCAGCGCGGGGCGCGGGCCACCCAGCCACGTTCGTACGCGTGCCAGCCGAGCTGCAGCCGGGTGGAGACCCCGGTGAGCTCCATGAGACCTTTCACCCTCCGCTGCACCGTCCGCAGACCCAGGTCCAGTTGCTTCGCCACGCTCGTGTCCGTCAGACCGGCCAGCAGCAGCGAGAGGATCTCCAGGTCGGTCGGATCCGCACCCGGACCGTTCTGCTCGCTGATCCCGCCCCCGCCGAGCCGCAACGGCATCGCGTCGCGCCACACCGCCTCGAAGAGGCCCGTCAGCGACTCCAGCAGCCCGCTGGCGTGAATCACCAGCGCGGCCGGTTCGGCCCCCCGGCCGGTCAGCGGCACCATGGCCAGCGCGGCGTCGGCGAGCACCAGCTTCGTCGGCACCCGGTCCACCACCCGGCACTGCTCGTCGCGGCCCAGCGCCGCCGACAGCTCCACGATCCCGGACGGCAGTGAGAGCACGTCCCGCTCGACGACCACGCGGTAGGAGACGCCCCGCGTCGTCGCCCGTTCCTCGGACTCGTTCTCCATCCCGGTCACCGCGATCGGCTTCCCCGTGACCAGTGCGCAGACCTCGGACACGGCGCCCAGCCGCAGCTGATGGAACCGGTGGGCCACCGCGCTCGCGCCCGTCACCACCTCCACCAGGTCGTGCACCGCGGGTTCGGCCGCCTCCGCCCGGTACTCCTCGGTGAGGAGGGCGGACGCCAGCTCCGCCTGCTCGAGCTCATGACGTTGTCGGGTCAGCAGGGCGCCCAGCGCGACCCCGGGCGGCGCGGCGACCCAGCGGTCCGCCCGCGACGACGACCGGGCCACGAGGCCTTGCTGTTCCAGGAGGCGCAGCGCGCGCTCGGTCTCCGCCTCCGGCATCGCCAGCCGGCGCGCGAGAGCGGGAAGCTCCGCGGCTCCCGCCGCGACCAGCGCCCGGTAGGCAGCTTCCTGTCTCTCGTCGAGACCTATCGCTGACAGCATCCTCGGCCCTCCCCGGATCCGTGCTCGCGCGTTCCCGCGCTCATCGGACGGGGTGTGCCGTGGCGGAAAACGGCCACGGCGTAAACCCGCCGGGCCCATCATGCCCCGTAGCACCCGTCTTGCTGACAATCCGGCGCCACCGCAGCAACGACCGCCCCACGGGCGGTGGGGATGGCCGGCGGGCCTCCACGCCGGAACCACGTCCGGGCCACATTTCCGGATGAGCCGTTTTCGTACGCTCCGAGCGGTCGACAATATGGGCATGAGCCAGCAGGGGGAGAAGCCCGCCGCCCACGAGGACGAGTGGTGGCGCAGGCTGTACGACGAGACCGCGCCGGACACCGGGCCGAGCAGCGCGGCCGACAGTCTCGACGACCGCTTCGCCTCGGCGTCGGATGCCGTGGGCGGTGCGGAGACGGCCCAGGCGGACCACGTGGACCACCCGGTCACGGTGGTGCCGCTGCCCGACCCGCGCTCACCAGGGGCGGATTCGAAGCCGGAGCCGCCGACGCTCCCCGCGCCGAAGCCACCGCCCGCCGCGCCGGAGCCGACGCTTCCGCGCACCGTCGCGGTCGGGCGCCCCTGGGAGGCCCCTGCCGGGCCGTCCCGTCCGCAGACCTTCGCCGCACGGCCGCCGGCCGCGTCCCCGCCTTCCGAGCCGCCCACCTACGACACCGAGCCCGCCGCGCTGCCCGCGTCCGGCCCCGAGGACCTCGACGACCTCGTCCCCGACACGGTCCTCGACGGCGCCCGGTACGGGACGTACACGCTGCGGGCCGCGTCCGTGCGGGGGGACTCGGCGCGCTCCCGCGGTGAGCCCCGCCGCGACGCCCTGCTCATCGCGCGCTTCGGTACCGGGGACAGTGCACTGGTCCTGGTCGCGGTGGCCGGTGGCGCCCGGGGCGGGGGACAGGCCCGTCCCGCCGCCGACGCGTGCCGTTGGATCGGCGGATCCGTCGCCCGCAGTCATGCCCGGCTCTCCGACGACATAAGGGCGGGGCGCAGGGGCGACCTGAAGTCGGGCCTGCACCGCCTCACCGACCGTACCTACGGCAAGCTGCGCGCCCGGGCCGCCGAACTCGGCCTCGAACCGTCCGCGTACAGCGCGGGCCTGCGCTGTCTGCTGCTGTCCGCCGACCCGGAGTGCCGCACCCGGGTCTTCTTCGGCATCGGACCGGGCGGCCTCTTCCGCCTCCGCGAAGGAGCCTGGCAGGACCTCGACCCCGTGCTCCCCGCGGGCGGCGCCGCGGCGAGCGAAGAGGGCCCCGGCGGGGGCCGGCTGACGAGGGATCCGCAGATCACCCCGCCCTCGTTCGCCGGCGGTCCGCCACCCCTGCCCGCGGAGCCCTTCCGCTTCCGCGCCTCCGTCGCCCGGCCCGGGGACACGCTGCTGCTCTGCGGAGACGGCCTGGCCGAACCGATGCGCGGAGAGCCGGCGCTCGCCGAGGAGCTGGCGCGGCGCTGGTCCGGGGACGGCCCACCCGGTCTGCCCGCCTATCTGGCCGACACCCAGCTGAGGACCAAGAGGTACGCCGCCGACCGTACGAGCGCCGCGGTCTGGGAGGCGTAACCGGGCACGCCGTGGGTTGATGGAGTCACGGACAGCCGGAGGCAGAGAGGGTGCGCACCCATGGCCAAGCAGAAAGTGGCGGAACAGTTCGTCGACATCCTCGTGCGGGCTGGGGTCAAGCGGCTGTACGGCGTCGTCGGTGACAGCCTCAACCCCGTGGTCGACGCCATCCGGCGTAACGCGGCCATCGAGTGGGTCCAGGTCAGGCACGAGGAGACCGCCGCGTTCGCGGCCGGCGCAGAGGCCCAGATCACCGGCACCCTCGCCGCCTGCGCCGGGTCGTGCGGGCCGGGCAACCTCCACCTCATCAACGGCCTCTACGACGCCCACCGCTCCATGGCCCCGGTGCTCGCCCTCGCCTCGCACATCCCGTCGAGCGAGATCGGTCTCGGCTACTTCCAGGAGACCCATCCGGAGCTGCTCTTCCAGGAGTGCAGCCACTACAACGAGATGATCTCCAACCCGCAGCAGATGCCGCGGCTGCTCCAGACCGCCATCCAGCACGCGATCGGCCGCGGCGGCGTCAGCGTCGTCTCGATGCCCGGCGACATCGCCTCCCAGCAAGCCCCCGAGAAGTCGATCGAGCACGCCCTGGTCACCTCGCGTCCCTCCGTGAAGCCCGGTGACGAGGAGATCGACAAGCTCTGCCGAATGATCGACAAGGCCGGACGGGTGACGCTGTTCTGCGGAAGCGGCACAGCGGGCGCGCACGCCGAGGTCATGGAGTTCGCCGAACGGGTGAAGGCCCCCGTCGGGCACGCGCTGCGTGGCAAGGAATGGATCCAGTACGACAACCCGTACGACGTGGGCATGAGCGGGCTGCTCGGCTACGGCGCCGCCTACGAGGCCACCAACGAGTGCGACCTGCTGATCCTGCTGGGCACCGACTTCCCGTACAACGCGTTCCTGCCGACCGACGTGAAGATCGTCCAGGTCGACGTGCGCCCCGAGCACCTGGGCCGGCGGTCCAAGCTCGACCTGGCGGTCTGGGGCGACGTGCGCGAGACCCTGCGTGCCCTGACCCCGCGCGTGAAGGTCAAGACCGACCGCACTTTCCTCGACCGGATGCTGAAGAAGCACGCCGACGCGCTGGAGGGTGTGGTCAAGGCGTACACCCGCAAGGTCGACAAGCACGTCCCGATCCATCCCGAGTACGTCGCCTCGGTCCTCGATGAACTCGCCGACGAAGACGCCGTGTTCACCGTCGACACCGGTATGTGCAATGTGTGGGCGGCCCGCTATCTCACACCCAACGGCAAGCGCAGGGTGATCGGTTCGTTCAGCCACGGCTCGATGGCGAACGCCCTGCCGCAGGCGATCGGCGCGCAGTTCACCGACCGGAACCGGCAGGTCGTCTCCATGTCCGGCGACGGCGGATTCACCATGCTGATGGGCGACTTCCTCACGCTTGTCCAGTACAACCTGCCGGTGAAGGTCGTCCTGTTCAACAACTCCTCGCTCGGCATGGTCGAGCTGGAGATGCTGGTGGCGGGGTTGCCTTCGTTCGGTACGACCAACAAGAATCCCGACTTCGCGGCGATCGCGCGCGCCGCGGGGGCCTACGGGGTGCGGGTGGAGAAGCCCAAGCAGCTGGAGGGCGCGCTCAAGGACGCCTTCAGGCACAAGGGGCCCGCGCTCGTCGACGTGGTCACCGACCCGAACGCCCTCTCCATCCCACCGAAGATCAGCGCAGACATGGTCACCGGCTTCGCACTCTCCGCCAGCAAGATCGTCCTGGACGGCGGGGTCGGCAGGATGCTCCAGATGGCCCGCTCCAACCTCCGTAACGTGCCTCGGCCCTGAGCGAGGTCGGCGGTGGGCGCTGCCGTGCCGGGACCGGACAGGCGGGGGCGGCGGGATCCACGCGGTCTCGATATGGTGAGGTCATGCGACTGCCCCATCCCACCGGCGACGGCTCGACCGCGCCGGCCGTCGGGCAGGGGGCCGCCTCATGACCAGGGAGACCCGCACCGTGCCGGAGCAGGACGCCGGTGCGGTGCAGACGACGTTCGTCATCCACGGCTACGAAGAGACCGTCGCGCGCGACACCAGTTGGAACGCCCACGCCCACCCCTGGGACGAACTGCTCTGGAACGAGCGGGGCGCGTCCATGGCCGTGGTCGGCGCGCGGGCATGGACGATCACCCCGACCCTGGGCCTCTGGATGCCTGCGGGCACCATGCATTCCGCTTCGGCGGTCGCGGGGACGTGGTACCGGGCGACCTTCTTCGGCCGTACCACCACGCCGTCCCTCTCCGACGTGCCCGTGGCCGTCGAGATCACCCCGCTGCTCCGCCTGCTGCTGGAACGGCTCGGTGACGCCGCCCTCGGGCCCGGGTCCCGGGCGGCCACAGAGGCGATGGTGCTCGACGTGCTGACTCCGTCCTCCCGAAAACTGCTGGTCCACGCCCCGACGTCCCCGCTGCTGCGCCCGATCGCCGACGCCGTGCGCGAGAACCCCGGTGATCAGCGGACGCTGTCCCAGTGGGCTGCCGAGCTGGGCGTGAGCGCCCGGACCGTCACTCGCGCCTTCAACGCCGAGACCGGCACCAGTTTCGCGCGCTGGGTGGCCGGGGTCCGGGCGCAGCACGCGGTCGGGCTCCTCACCCGGGGCTGGGAGGTGGAGGTCGTCGCGGAAGAGGTCGGCTACCGCTCGGCGAGTGCCTTCGGCGCGGCTTTCCGGCGTACGACGGGCTTGACCCCCGGAGCGTTCAGAGCTCGCTGAGCCCGCCGCAGAAGCGGTCACATTCCGGCGTCGCCTCTTCGGTCGCTGTCCCGATCGCTACAAAGGCTGTCTGTAATGGGTGATTGCGACATTCTTGCGTCTTTCATAAGGTCAAGGGCAAGCCAAGCCTTACCTAAGTCGCTTGTGTGTCTTCGGCGCACCGCTCCACGTTCGATCCCGCGCGACGCGGACGTGCGAGGCCGGCGGCGCCCCTCCCTGAACTGGAGTACGGATCCATGCGTCCACACCGCCTTCGCACAGTCGCCGTCGTGGCTGCCCTGCTGGTGGGCCTCACGGCCTGCGGCGGGGAGTCCGCTTCCGAGAAGGACGAGAGCGGCAAGGCCGGCTCGGGCGCGTTCCCGGTCACGATCGAGCACGCACTGGGCAGGACCACGATCCCGACCGAGCCCAAGCGTGTCGCCACGGTGAACTGGGCCAACCACGAGGTGCCGCTGGCTCTCGGCGTCGTGCCCGTGGGCATGGCCGCCGCGAACTTCGGCGACGACGACGGCGACGGCGTCCTGCCCTGGGTCTCGGACAAGCTGAAGGAGCTGGACGCCAGGACTCCGGTCCTCTTCGACGAGACCGACGGCATCGACTTCGAAGCCGTGGCCGACACGAAGCCGGACGTCATCCTCGCCTCGTACTCCGGACTGACCCAGCAGGACTACGACACATTGAGCGACATCGCCCCCGTGGTGGCGTACCCGGAAGCGGCGTGGGCCACTCCGTGGCGCGAGATCATCCAGTTGAACAGCAAGGCGATCGGCCTCGCCGACGAGGGCGAGAAGCTGATCGACGAGGTCGAAGGCGACATCAGGAGGACCGTCGCCAAGTTCCCCCAGCTGACGGGGAAGTCGGCGATGTTCATGACGCACCTCGACCCCAACGACGTGAGCGAGATCGGCTTCTACACGGCCCACGACACCCGCGCCCAGTTCTTCGAGGACCTCGGCCTCAAGACTCCGGGCAGCATTGCCGAGGCGTCCGAGGGCAACAAGAAGTTCTCGCTCACCAAGAGCGCGGAGCAGATCGACGCGTTCGATGACGTCGACATCATCACCGGCTACGGCGACGACACGGGTGAGCTGCTGGAGACCCTGAAGAAGGACCCGCTGCTCTCGAAGATCCCCGCCGTCGAGCGCGGCTCGGTCTATCTCCTGCCGGGCAGCGCCCCGCTGGCGACCGCCGCGAACCCCACCCCGCTGTCGATCTCCTGGGTGCTGGAGGACTACGTGGCCGAGCTCGCCAAGGCCGCGGACAAGGTCAAGTGACCACGGTCGACACCCGGCAGCTGCCGGACGCGGCCCTCGTGCGGCGTCCGGCGCGTGTCCGGCTCCTGTGGCTCCTGATCACCCTGCTCGTGCTGGCGGCGGTGACGGTGCTCTCGGCCGCCGTCGGCTCGCGTACTGTCGCCTGGTCCGATGTCTGGAGCGCGCTCGGCGGAGCGGACGGAACCCTGGAACAGGCGGCCGTCACCAAGCGGATCCCGCGCACCCTGCTGGCCGTGGTGATCGGTGCGGCGCTCGGCCTCGCCGGCGGCGTGATGCAGGGCGTGACCCGCAACCCCCTGGCCGATCCGGGCATCCTCGGCGTCAACATGGGTGCGTCGCTGTCCGTGGTCACGGGGGTCGCGTTCTTCGGGCTCACCTCGCCGACGGGCTACGTGTGGGTCGCCATGGCCGGAGCGGCACTCTCGGCCGTATTCGTCTACACCGTCGGCTCTCTGGGGCGTGGCGGTGCCACCCCGCTCAAACTCGCCCTCGCGGGCGCCGCCACCTCCGCCGCCTTCGCCTCGCTGGTCACCGCGGTCGTCCTGCCCCGTAATGACATCTCGGGCTCCTTCCGGCTCTGGCAGATCGGCGGGGTCGGCGGCGCGTCCTACGATCGCATCGGTCATGTCCTGCCCTTCCTGGGAGCCGGCTTCCTGATCTGCCTGCTGTCCGCGCGGGCGCTGAACTCGCTGGCCCTGGGCGACGAACTCGCCGCCGGGCTCGGGGAACGGGTCTGGGTGGCCCGCGCCACGGCGGCGGTCGGAGCCGTCGTCCTGTGCGGTGCCGCGACGGCGGCCGCCGGACCGATCGGCTTCGTCGGACTCGTCGTCCCGCACGCGTGCCGGATGATGGTCGGCGTCGACCACCGCTGGCTGCTGCCGTTCTCCGCGGTGACCGGTGCCGTGCTGCTGACCGCCGCCGACGTCGTCGGACGGATCGTGGCGCGGCCCTCGGAGGTCGACGTGGGCATCGTGACGGCGCTGATCGGCGCCCCGTTCTTCATCTACACCGTCCGCCGTCAGAAAGTGCGTGCCCTGTGAGCGCCCCCGTCCTCGCCCGGCCGTCCGTCCTTCGCGAGGTCGCCCGCGGACGGGTCCGGAACGCCTCACGCCGGCGTCTGATCGCCCTGGGCCTCGCCGTGCTCGTCGTCGCCGCGTTCGCCGTGACGCTGATGGCCGGACAGACCTTCTATCCTCCGCGTGACGTGGTCCGGGTGGTCCTCGGGGAACAGGTTCCCGGGGCGTCGTTCACCGTGGGGCGGCTGCGGCTGCCGCGCGCGGTGCTCGCCGTGGTCGCCGGGTTCAGTTTCGGCATGGCCGGCGTCACCTTCCAGACGATGCTGCGCAACCCTCTCGCCAGCCCCGATGTCATCGGCATCAGCTCGGGCGCGAGCGCGGCCGCCGCCGTCGCGATCGTGACGCTGTCGCTGGACGAGACGCAGGTGTCGGTCATCGCGATCGTCGCCGCTCTCGTCGTCGCTCTGCTGGTGTACACCCTTGCGTTCCGCGACGGGGTCGTCGGCACACGCCTCATCCTGATCGGCATCGGGATCTCCGCGATGCTCGACAGCATCACCTCCTACATCCTGTCGCGGGCCGCCGAGTGGGACCTCCAGGAGGCCACGCGGTGGCTGACCGGCAGCCTGAACGGGGCGGGCTGGGAACAGACGGTGCCCGCCCTGGTGGCGCTCGCCGTGCTGGCTCCCGTCCTGCTGTCGCAGGGCCGCAACCTGTCCGCCCTGCAACTCGGTGACGACGCCGCCTCGGCGCTCGGGGTCCGCGTCGAACGCACCCGGATCACGGTCATCGTCGCCGCCGTCGGCCTGATCGCCTTCGCGACGGCCGCCGCGGGTCCCATCGCCTTCGTGGCGTTCCTGTCCGGTCCGATCGCGGCCCGGCTGGTCGGCGCGGGGGGCTCCCTCCTGGTGCCCGCCGGGCTGGTCGGTGCGCTCCTGGTGCTCGTCGCGGACTTCGCGGGGCAGTTCGCCTTCGACACCCGCTACCCGGTCGGCGTCGTCACCGGGGTGCTCGGCGCGCCGTACCTCATCTACCTGATTGTCCGCACCCATCGGGCTGGAGGCTCGATATGACCACGTCCCACTCCCTCACCGCCGAGCGGCTGACGCTCGGCTACGGCGATCGCGTCGTCGTCGACTCGCTCGACCTGATGGTGCCGCCCGGCAAGGTCACGGTCATCGTCGGGGCCAACGCCTGCGGGAAGTCGACGCTGCTGCGCTCGATGTCCCGGCTGCTGGCGCCCCGAGAAGGGCAGGTGCTTCTGGACGGCCGGCAGGTGCACCGCATGCCCGCCAAGGAACTCGCGCGCACGCTGGGTCTGTTGCCCCAGTCGCCCATCGCGCCCGAGGGCATCACGGTGCTGGACCTGGTGGGTCGAGGGCGTCACCCCCACCAGGGTGTCTTCACACGGTGGAGCGAGAAGGACGACGCCGCCGTGGCCTCCGCCCTGGAGGCCACACAGACGGCGGAGCTCGCCGACCGCTCGGTGGACGAACTGTCCGGCGGCCAGCGTCAACGGGTCTGGATCGCCATGGCCTTGGCGCAGCAGACCGATCTGCTGCTGCTCGACGAGCCCACCACGTTCCTCGACGCCAGTCATCAGATCGAGGTGCTCGACCTGCTGACCGACCTGAACCGGGCGCGGGGAACGACCGTCGTGATGGTTCTGCACGACCTCAATCTGGCGGCCAGGTACGCGGATCACCTCATCGCTCTCGCTGAGGGGCGGATCCACGCCGCCGGTCCCCCGGCCGAGGTGCTGACGGAGAAAACGGTTGAGACGGTGTTCGGCCTCGAGAGCCGGATCATCGAGGACCCGGTATCCGGCAAGCCCCTGATGCTGCCCATCGGCCGGCACCACATCCGGGCACGGGCCGGCGCGGGCTCACAACAGCCGTAGCGTCCCGGGCGCGGTCCGTTCCGCGATGATTTCGACCAGCTGGTCGAAGAGTGTCGGACCGCGGCCCGCCCGGGCCTCGGCCAGTTCCCGCTCGACGCGCGCCCGGTTGGTGGTGTGCACCCGGGGGAGCAGACGGTCCAGCCTGCGAGCGGTCTCCTCGTGGCCCAGGGCGCGGGCGGAGTGGGCGTGGTCGCGCCACTCGATGACGAAGGGCCCGTCCTCAGGGGTGCCGAAACCGCCGCCGAGGCAGTCCGCGAAGGCGTCGAGACTGCGGCCGAAGTAGCCGCCGGGGCCGTTCACCGCCTCGCCGATCGCATCCCAGAAGCTGTCCAGGCCGGTGATCCCGGAGCCGTCGATCACATAGGTCACGGTCATGCGTGGAGCGTACAAGCGTGCTCTTTCCCGGCTCCGGTCCGATGGTCCGCGCCGCAGGTGGGGGACTACGGCGCGGACCGGACCGGGGGTGGGTCAACAGCCGTGGTCGACCAGGTCGAAGGACTCGTAATGGTCCGCGGTGTAGTAGTCCTCCTCGACCTCTTCGCCCGTCACGATCCGGCGGGCCCCGCGGTCCGAGGAGCCGGGCGTGATGACCGTGTACTCGTGGTAGTAGCCGGTGCTCTGGCCGGGGAGCAGTGCTTCCCGGTTCTGGAAGACGGTGCCGTCCTGGTCGTACGGGAACGGGCCGCCCGCCTCGATGAGGTCGAGCGTGTCATGGGCCTGGGACGGCAGTGCGGAGTAGCAGATGCTGCCGACTGCGGCGGCCGAGGGAATCGTCGCGGCCGATGCGGTGACCGGCCCGCCGACGAAGAGGACGGACAGGAGGGCGCCGATGCCGCCGAGCGTGGTGATCCGTGGGGGGATTCGCATACCCACCATGATGACGCGCGTAGATCCCCATCCGTCAACGCCAACACGAGTGAATATTTGTGCAGTTGACTGCGGGTACGGAAAGGTTTTGCGCTGGTTGTGCGCCCGGGGTTGCGAGCGGCCCGTTCATATGTTGACGCCTCGGGACGCGTGAGTGCTGCGCAGTGGGGCATGCATCCCGTGTAGGCGTTCGAGACATGACGGCATGAAACGGAATCCAGGGAGGCCGATTCACCGTGCGTGCGGGGGACATGACGAAGCGACAGAAGAGCCCGCCGATGCGGCTGCGCCGCAGACTCGGGCACACCGATCTGTCGGGAGTGGGGGAGATACGCGCCGCGCTGCGGGAGTTTCTGCGCTATCGCAGGCGACCGGAGGAGACGGAGGTGGCGGAGCTCCTGCTCAGCGAGCTGGTGACGAACGCGCTCATCCACACGAGGAACGGCGCCGTGGTCACGGTGACCTCCGCACCCGCACGACTGCGGGTGGAGGTACGCGACTTCGTGAGCGGACAGGAGCCCGCGCCGTACGTACCGAACGCCGACGACGGTACGCACGGCAGGGGACTGCTCCTCGTCCAGAGCCTGGCGGACTCCTGGGGAGTCACGACGCAGGCGCTGGGTAAGGTGGTCTGGTTCGAGCTGAACGCAGGTGTCTCCTGAGGCTCAGCCGAACTGCTGCTCCAGGTCCTTCAGTTTCTGCTCCAGCGAATCGAGCCGGGGCAGGGCCTGGGTGTCGTCCTCGGCAGTGAGGTCGACGGTCGTGGCATCACCGCTGGTGGTCTGTGTCGAAGTACTCCTGGAATTCGATCCGCTCACGGCTTGCAGGGATGGCCGGGGGCGCAAGGGCAGTTGTCCCTGCTCTGTTAAGGCAGGCTCCGCGACGGCCGGTGGGCCGCCGCCTGATGCCGGGGCGATGGCCTGGACGTCGATCTGGCGTCCGGTCCGGCTGCCGCGCCCCCAGACCCGGTGCTGCCGGTTCAGGGCCTTGATGCGGGCCCTGTCCAGCTTCACCTGGTCCCTTCTGCGGTGCCGGTCCTGTTCCTTCTCCCGGCGGTCCTCGCGTACCTCGTCCACCGCCTCGTCCAGGGTGCGTACGCCCTCGAGGAGCATCAGTGACCAGGCACCGAAGGTCTCCCGGGGCGCACGCAGCCACCGGACGATCCGGATCTGCGGCAACGGGCGGGGCACCAGGCCCTGTTCGCGCAGCGCCGCTCGGCGCGTCTGCTTCAGCGCGCGGTCGAACAGCACGGCCGCCGAGAGCGACATCCCTGCGAAGAAGTGCGGGGCGCCCGCGTGATCCATCCCGCGCGGTGCGTGCACCCAGTTGAACCAGGCGGCGGCCCCGGCGAAGGTCCACACCAGCAGCCTGGAACCCAGGGCGGCGTCTCCGTGGCTGGCCTCGCGCACCGCGAGCACCGAACAGAACATCGCGGCACCGTCGAGGCCGAAGGGTACGAGGTACTCCCAGCCCCCGGTGAGGCTGAGGTTTTGCCGGCCGAAGCCGACGAGCCCGTGGAAGGAGAGCGCGGCGGCGACCGCGGCACAGCAGAACAGCAGGACGTAGGAGGCGGTGGCGTAGAGCGCCTCCTTGCGCCTGCGGCGCTCCTCGCTGCGTTCCCAGCTGTCGTCGGCCGCGGCCTTCCCAGCGGCGCGCTTGCCGCGCGCGACCACCGTCACCGCCGCCATGACCCCCACGAGCAGCACGGCGCCCGGAAGCAGCCAGTCAAGCGATATGTCGGTCAGTCTCATGCGCGGTCCCTTGCGTCACGTAGGGCGTTTCGGGCGCCATCGTGACGGAAAGACCGCCGTGCTCAGGGGGTTTCGGGGCAAGTGAACGCGATTGGGGTGGCTGGGCTCATCGTTGGACGGAATCTTTTCGAATGTCTGCGCGGAGAGACCGGATTACGTGCGAATTGTGGTCGCCCGTCGGAGTGGTGTGAGTCGCCGCAGGGCTCAGGCGGCCGTCGTCAGCTTCCGGACGCGGTCGGCGTCGGAGCTGCGCGGGCAGGTGACGCAGGTGTCCTCGGGCCTCACGGTGTAGAAGAGGCAGCAGCTCGCGCGGTCGCGCGTCGGGAGCGACTCGCCGTCGGGCCCGGTCAGTTCCCGGAAGCCGGCGGTGCCCACGTACGGCTTGGTGGTGCCCGGCAGCAACAGTTCGAGCTCACTCATCGCGCGACCCTCCTCGCCGAGCAGATGGGCGACGTACCAGAGCCCCTCGACGATGTCGTCCGTCGCCATCCCCCACAGGGCACGTTTCCCGCGCCGCATGCGCGGCCGGAAGCCGTCCAGCACCGGGCCGATGTGCTGTGCCACGGAATCGAGGACCTCGGCCCGCAGCGCCGACTCGTCCGGGACGATCCGGGCCCCGGGCAGCCCGGCCGCCGGGTCGTCGGGCAGGCAGGCGAACTCGCTCACGCGGAGGGTCAGATGACCCAGGCCCCGGTGGAAGGAGACATCGGCCACGGGGATCCGGGGTACCCGGCGGTGCGTGAACCACGGCAGCGTCACCAGGAGGCAGGCCGGCCAGGCATAGCGGTGCAGTCCGAGGCTCGCCACCACGTCGGGGCGGGCCTGGGTGCCGTAGTCCCGCAGTACCTGTGCCTCGTCCCAGGCCAGGAAGTCGTCCAGCACGGCACCGCCCGCCGCGAGCTCGGCGGCGCCGACCCATCCGCCGCCCGAAGGTGCCGCGACGTCATCGGTGAGCACCTCGGCGCGCATTCCGGGGAAGACTTCGGCCAGGCGGGCGTACGCCGCCGTCAGCGGGGACGGGGCGGGGGCGGCGAGGAGAGCGGGCACGGTCATTCAGGGACCACCGAATCACGATCTTTACAGGTAAGCCTTACCTTACCCGAAGAGGTCGGTGTTTGAACTGCGGCCCGCTCCGCCTATCGTGCACAAGGGGTCGGCGCACGCGCGTCGGCCCGCCAGTGCGAGGAGGTCCCGGTGGAGCAGGGCAGAGCGCGTGAGGACGCGTGGCCGTACGCGTCCGCGGGCATCCCGCCGGACGTCAGCGTGCCCGAGCAGGCGCGCGGAGAACACACCCACAGCGAACCGCCCGCTTCCCGTGGGGTCCAGCGGCACTCCGTACGCGGTCAGATCCTGGACGCCCTGCGCGCCGCGCTCGTCGGTGGCGAGCTGGCCCCTGGGGAGGTCTACTCCGCCCCGGCGCTCGGCGCCCGCTTCGGCGTGTCCGCGACCCCGGTGCGCGAGGCGATGCAGCAGCTGGCCGTTGAGGGCGCGGTCGAGGTCATGCCGAACCGCGGCTTCCGGGTCAGCGAAAGGGGCCCCCGCGAGCTGGCGGAGCTCGCCGAGGTGCGCGCCCTGCTCGAGGTCCCCGTCATGCTGCGGCTCGCCCGCACCGTCCCGGCGGCCGGCTGGTGCGCGCTGCGCCCGCTGGCCGACGCCACGGTCGCGGCGGCCGCCGTGGGCGACCGGGCGGCGTACGCGGAGAGCGATCGCGCCTTCCATCGCGAGGTGCTCGCGCTGGCCGGGAACCAGCAGCTCGTGTCGGTCGCCGACGACCTCCACCGCCGCTCACAGTGGCCCCTGGTCAGCAGCCCCGCCGGCCGCCGGGCCGAACTGCTCGCCGACGCCGCGGAGCACACCGCCCTGCTGGACGCGCTCATCGCCCGGGACCTCACGGTGGTGCGGTCCCTCGTACGCGAACACTTTCACGGGGCCGACGTCTGACGGCCCCCCGCCGGGCCAATTCTGCCCGGCGGGGCGCGGTCCGTCAGTTCGCCTCGACGGTCTCCGGGGCCGGCGGCTCCAGGCGGGGGGCCAGCCAGGTCGGTACGCCGCCCAGCAGCCGGAACAGCCGGCCCGCCTCGGCACGCAGCCGGGCGGCCGCCTCGGGTTCCGGCTCCGCGTCCGCGAGCGAGATGAGCGCCGGAGCCGTTCCCACGAGGTAGCCCAGCTCCTCCCTCAACCGCAGCGACTCCGCGAAGCCGTGCCGTGCCTCCGCCAGTTCGCCCTCGCCCAGGGCGAGCGAGGCGAGGTGCCGCCAGGTGAAGGAGAGCAGGAGCTCGTCACCGCGGGCCGCGGCACCGGCGTGCGCCCTGCGGTAAGCGGCTCGGGCGGACTGGGGCGAATCGGCGATGTTCTGGGCGATCAGGCCCCGGCGGAAGTCCAGCAAGGGCCGGCCGGGGGCCGCGGGGGAGAGCAGGGCCGCGGCCCTGCTGAGCGCCACGCTGGCCTCGTCGGCCCGGTCGCGTGCCCCGAGCAGGGTCGAGGCGTAGGCGAGGTAGCCGCGTTCGCAGGCTGCCGCTCCGCGCGCGGAATCGTCATGGGCGAGCGCCTCCGCGGTACGCAGCGCGTCCTCGGCATCCGTCCAGCCGGTGCCCGTGTAGAGGCACCGCTCGGTCAGCAACGAGGTCCGCTGGAGAGCGGCCGCGGGGTCGGTGGCCGCCCGGGGTTCGAGCAGCGCGGCCGCGTCCGTCCAGCAGGCCCGTGAGCGCAGCCGCCATACCGCGGTCTGGAGGGGCGGATCGTCATCTGCGGTCGTTCCGGAACCAGACATGGCGGTATGCGCCACATTGCCCTCCCCGAGCGCGCCATCGAGCTGTGGAGGCCGGGCCGGCGACCGCCGGTCGGCCAGGGTCTGCGCGCATCTCAGCACGGAATGGCACGCCGGGCCAAGGGGTGGGATCAATGTCAGGTGAAAGTTTTCACAATCGCCTGGAACCCGGAAGGACTGTGATACACCCGAGAAGTCAGCTCATACGCAGGGCGAGGAAGAAGTCGAGCTTGTCCTCGAGGCGCGAAAGGTCACGTCCCGTCAACTGCTCGATACGTCCGACGCGATAGCGCAGTGTGTTGACGTGCAGGTGCAGCCGGGCCGCGCAGCGGGTCCAGGAACCGTCGCAGTCGAGGAAGGTTTCCAGCGTCTCGATCAGCTCTGCGCGGTGCCGCCGGTCGTAGTCCCGCAGCGGGTCCAGGAGCCGGGCGGTGAAGGCGCGGCGGACGTCGTCCGGGACGAAGGGCAGCAGCAGGACGTGCGAGGCGAGCTCGTGGTGGCCGGCGGCGCAGACGGGACCCGGCCGGGCCGCGGCGACCCGGCGGGCGTGCCGGGCCTCCTCCAGCGCACCGCGCAGCCCCTCGGCGGAATGGACGGCGGCGCTGACACCCAGTGTCAGGCGGCCGTCGGTCGAGAGGCCCTCGGAGAGCGGCGCGCGGACGGTGTCCAGCAGGGCGTCGGCGTGCAGCGCGGCAACCTGCCACTCCACGGTGGCAGGGCTCTCCGCCGCCGCGTTCCCGTCGGGGCCCGGACCGGCGAGCGCGGTCAGCGGTACGAGGGCGACGGCCTCCTCGTCCGTGTGCGCCACGGCGATCCGGTCCGCCGAGTCGGGGCTCGTCACCGCCGGGTCGACCAGGATCTCCTCCAGCAGGGCCTGCGCGGCCCGGCCGCCCGGCAGGTCCGTACCCTCCGCCGCCCACTCGACCCGGGCCACCACGACCTGCCAGTGCGGCGCCGTGCCGAGACCCGGCAGCAGGACGGGGGCGGCCACCCTCAGCCTGGCCGCGATCTCGGCCGGCGCGGCGCCCGTCTGTACCAGCTCCAGGATCTCCTGGGCGAGCCTGCGGCGTACCGCGCGGGCGGCGTCGCGGCGGTCCCGTTCGACGGCGATCAACTGGGTGACGCCCTGGAGCAGGTCCAGACGGGCCGCCGGCCAGTCGCCGGCGTCTGCCGCCACGGCCAGCAGCCAGTCCGAGAGCACGGACTCGCGTACATCGCGGAGCGGGGCGGGCAGGTCACCCCGGCCGGTGTTCCGGATCGGGAACAGCGAATAGGCCGTGCCGTCCACCTCCGCGCGGTGCGGCCCCGGGTGCCCGGTACGGGTCGCCGCGAGGTGTCGGCCGGCCAGCTCCGCGCCGGTACGAGGGGGCAGGGGCTCGCCCGCTCCGGCGATCTGCCGGCCCGTGGGGGACAGGACCCAGGCGTGCAGGTCCAGGTCGGAGGTGAGGAGGTCGAGAACCACCTCGGGGCCCCCGCCGGCCGGGCCCGAGGTCATCAGCCTGCGGTGGCGGTCGACGACCGCGGCGAGGTCACCGGCCCGCTCGCCGGAGACCTGGCGCACCACGTGCTCGGTGATGGTTGCGAACGCCACGGTCTCGTCGACCGCGAAGAGCGGGAGCCGGTGCCGCAGACACGCCGCGACCAGATCGTCCGGGACGGCTCCGAGCTCCGCCTCCCCCGCGGCCAGGCCGACCACCCCGGCGTTCGCCAGGATCCGGACGAACGGCTCCGAGTCCGACGCGTCACGGCGCCACGCCAGACCCGTGAGGACCAGCTCTCCGCCGGAGAGATAGCGGCTGGGGTCCCGCAGGTCGGTCGTCATGACGCCCCGGACCGAACGGTCCAGCTCGTCCTCGCCGCCGAGCAGCCGCAGGCCCAGCGCCTCGGTGTCCAGCAGTGCGCGCAGCCGCATCGTCGATTGCCGCCGATCTCTTCGTTGGTGCGGGGGACGGCGGAGGTCACCTGTCAATTGCGGTGAAGTTACGGGCATCCGCCATTCGTTCGAATCTACAAGACCGGGACGGGGACCAGCCAATTCCTTCATGGTTTCGGTGACTGCACCCGGATGGAGCAAGCCTTGTGTACTGAGTCACACACCGTGTCAACAACACAGGGACAACCCCGGCGAAGGCCGGCGGGCCGGCCGTCCCCAGCCCCGGCCGAACGCTCCGATCGAGAAGAAGAGAGCCACTCATGGACTTCCTTCGCCCCGCCAGCTGGGAGGAGGCGCTCGCCGCCAAGGCCGAGCACCCGACGGCTGTGCCCCTCGCGGGTGGCACCGACGTGATGGTCGAGATCAATTTCGACCACCGGCGGCCCGAACACCTCATGGACCTGAACCGCATCGGTGAGCTGTCCGAGTGGCAGGTCGGCCCCGACGCCGTACGCCTCGGCGCCTCCGTGCCGTACAGCGCCGTCATGGAGCACCTGAGGGCCCAGCTGCCCGGTCTCGCCCTCGCCTCACACACCGTCGCCTCGCCGCAGATCCGCAACCGAGGCGGCGTCGGCGGCAACCTGGGCACCGCCTCGCCCGCCGGGGACGCCCACCCGGCGCTGCTCGCCGCGGGCGCCGAGGTCGAAGCCGCGTCCGTACGGGGGACGCGGATGATCCCGATCGACGACTTCTACACCGGCGTCAAGCGCAACGCCCTCGCCCCGGACGAGCTGATCCGGGCCGTGCACATCGAGAAGGCCGACGGACCGCAGCAGTACTCCAAGGTCGGCACCCGCAACGCCATGGTCATCGCCGTCTGCGCCTTCGGCCTCGCCCTCCACCCCGGGACCCGCACCGTACGCACCGGTATCGGTTCCGCGGCCCCGACCCCGGTACGCGCGAAGGACGCGGAGGCCTTCCTGACCGCCGCGCTGGACGAGGGCGGGTTCTGGGAGAGCGGAAAGGTCATCACCCCTTCCGTGGCCAAGCAGTTCGCCCGGCTGGCCGCCGGGGCCTGCAACCCCATCGACGACGTACGGGGCACCGCCGCCTACCGCAGGCACGCCGTCGGCATCATGGCCCGCCGCACGCTGGGCTGGACCTGGGAGCAGTACCGGGCGGGCCGCACCCTCGAAGGAGCTGCTTGATAATGCGAGTGAACTTCACGGTCAACGGCCGTCAGCAGGAAGCCGACGACGTCTGGGAGGGCGAGTCCCTCCTGTACGTCCTGCGCGAGCGCATGGGCCTCCCCGGCTCCAAGAACGCCTGCGAACAGGGAGAATGCGGCTCCTGCACGGTCCGCCTCGACGGTGTGCCGGTCTGTTCCTGTCTCGTCGCCGCAGGCCAGGCCGAGGGCCGCGAGATCGTCACGGTCGAGGGCCTCGCGGACTACGCCAGGCACCGCGACGACGCCCACCCCGGCACCGGCTGCGCCGCCGGCACCTGCGGCACCTCGCTCGACGCCGCCCAGCGGTGGCAGGCCAGGCCCACCGACGGGCAGAGCGCCGAGGCAGCGGAACTCTCCCCCGTCCAGCAGGCGTTCATCGACGCCGGCGCCGTGCAGTGCGGCTTCTGCACCCCCGGCCTGCTGGTCGCCGCCGACGAACTGCTCGAGACGCAGCCCTCCCCGTCCGACCAGGACATCCGCGAGGCGCTCTCCGGCAACCTCTGCCGCTGCACCGGTTACGAGAAGATCCTCGACGCGGTCCGCCTCGCGGCCGCCCGTCAGGAAGAGGCGGTCCGATAGCCATGGCGCTGCACCCACGAGCCGTATCCGTACCGGCCGGCACCCCCACCAAGATCACCCAGGGCTCCAAGACGCGGGGTGGCATCGGTGAGTCCACGCTGCGCCCCGACGGCACCCTCAAGGTCACCGGCGAGTTCGCGTACTCCTCGGACATGTGGCACGAGGACATGCTGTGGGGCCACACACTCCGCTCCACCGTCGCGCACGCCGAGATCCGCTCCATCGACATCGGCGAGGCCGTCGCCACCCCCGGCGTCTACGCCGTCCTGACCTACGACGACCTGCCCGCGGGGATGAAGAACTACGGGCTGGAGATCCAGGACACCCCGGTCCTCGCCCACGGCAAGGTCCGCCACCACGGCGAGCCCGTGGCGCTCGTCGCCGCGGACCATCCCGAGACCGCGCGCCGCGCAGCCGCCAAGATCCGGATCGACTACGCCGAACTGCCGGTCGTCACCGACGAGGAATCCGCGACCGCCCCCGACGCGGTCCTGGTCCACGAGGGCCGCACGGACCACCACATCGGCCACGTCCCGCACCCCAACATCGTCCACCGCCAGCCCGTCGTCCGAGGCGACGCCGACGCGGCTGCCGAGCGGGCCGACGTGATCGTCACCGGTGACTACGTCTTCGGGATGCAGGACCAGGCCTTTCTCGGCCCCGAGTCCGGCCTCGCCGTACCGTCCGTGGACGGCGGCGTCGAGCTGTACGTGGCCACCCAGTGGCTGCACTCCGACCTCCGCCAGATCGCCCCCGTCCTGGGGCTCCCCGAGGACAAGGTCCGCATGACGCTCTCCGGCGTCGGCGGCGCCTTCGGCGGACGCGAGGACCTGTCGATGCAGATCCACGCCTGCCTGCTGGCGCTGCGCACCGGTAAGCCCGTCAAGATGGTCTACAACCGCTTCGAGTCCTTCTTCGGGCACGTCCACCGGCACCCCGCGAAGCTGCACTACGAGCACGGCGCCACCAAGGACGGCAGGCTCACCCACATGAAGTGCCGAATCGTGCTGGACGGGGGTGCCTATGCCTCCACCTCCCCGGCCGTCGTCGGCAACGCGGCCTCGCTCGCGGCCGGGCCGTACGTGGTCGAGGACGTCGACATCGAGGCGCTCGCCCTCTACTCCAACAACCCGCCCTGCGGCGCCATGCGCGGCTTCGGCGCGGTCCAGGCGTGCTTCGCGTACGAGGCGCAGATGGACAAGCTGGCCGCCGCCCTGGACATGGACCCCGTCGAGCTGCGGCAGCTGAACGCCATGGAGCAGGGCACCCTCCTCCCCACCGGACAGCCCGTCGACTCGCCGGCCCCCGTCGCCGAACTGCTGCGCCGGGTCAAGGCCCGCCCGATGCCGCCCGAGCAGCAGTGGCTCTCGGCCGACGCCGAGGGCAGCTCCGTCGACGTACGCGCCCTGCCCGGCGGACTGTCCAACACGACCCACGGCGAAGGCGTCGTACGCGGCGTCGGTTATGCCGTCGGGCTGAAGAACGTCGGCTTCTCCGAGGGCTTCGACGACTACTCCACCGCCCGGGTACGGATGGAGGTCATCAACGGCGAACCGGTGGCCACCGTGCACACCGCGATGGCCGAGGTCGGGCAGGGCGGTGTCACCGTCCACGCCCAGATCGCGCGTACCGAACTCGGTGTCAGCCAGGTGACCATCCACCCGGCTGACACCCGGGTGGGCTCCGCCGGCTCCACCTCCGCCTCCCGCCAGACGTACGTCACCGGCGGAGCCGTGAAGAACTCCTGCGAGGCCGTCCGGGAACGTGTCCTGGAGATCGGCCGCCGCAAGTTCGGTACGTACCACCCCGCCTGGGCCACCGCCGAACTCCTCCTGGAGGGCGGCAAGGTCGTCACCGACGCGGGCGAGGTGCTCGCCCCGCTGGCCGAGGTGCTGGAGGGCGAGGCCGTCGACATCGAGCTGGAGTGGCGCCACCGGCCCACCGAGGCCTTCGACCTGCGTACCGGACAGGGCAACGGCCATGTCCAGTACTCGTTCGCCGCGCATCGCGCGGTCGTGGAGGTCGACACCGAACTCGGCCTGGTCAAGGTCCTCGAGCTGGCGTGCGCCCAGGACGTCGGCAAGGCGCTCAATCCGTTGTCGGTCGAGGGACAGATCCAGGGCGGCACCACCCAGGGGCTGGGTGTCGCCGTGATGGAGGAGATCATCGTCGACCCGAAGACGGCGAAGGTGCGCAACCCTTCCTTCACCGACTATCTGATCCCCACCATCCTCGACACCCCGGCCATCCCGGTCGATGTGCTCGAGCTCGCCGACGACCACGCTCCGTACGGGCTACGCGGCATCGGCGAGGCCCCGACCCTGTCGTCCACCCCGGCCGTCCTCGCGGCGATCCGCGACGCGACAGGCCTGGAGCTCACCAGGACGCCGGTACGCCCCGAGCACATCACCGGCACCTGACGGGGCCGCCGGGAGGCTCCGGAGCCGTGCCCGTTCACCGTGCCGCACTCCTGGGTTCCCGCCCGACCGCTTCATCTGCACGAAGAGTTCGCCTCGGGCCGTCCCCCGGGTCGTGCCGCCACACAGCCATCCCAGATCCCGCAATCACGAGAGCTCCACGCGGGTGCCCCTGTGAACCTTGGGAGTCAGGCAACATGACCCAGCAGTCCGTGGAACCCAGGACGAGCGCGGAGGACGCGGGCCCCGGCTCACACGTCCCCGCCGGACGGTCCTGGCTCGACCGCTACTTCCACATATCCGAACGAGGATCGACCGTCGCGCGCGAAGTGCGCGGCGGCGTCACGACCTTCATGGCCATGGCGTACATCCTCCTGCTCAATCCGCTCATCCTCGGCGGCAGGGACATCGACGGCCAACTGCTCGGCCAGCCGGGCCTGATCACCGCCACCGCCCTCGCGGCGGCTGCCAGCACCCTGCTGATGGGCTTCGTCGGCAAGGTCCCCCTCGCGCTCGCGGCGGGACTGAGCGTCTCCGGCGTGCTCGCCTCGCAGGTCGCGCCGGCCATGACCTGGCCGCAGGCCATGGGCATGTGCGTGATCTACGGGCTGGTGATCTGCCTGCTGGTCGTCACCGGCCTCCGCGAGATGATCATGAACGCCATCCCGCTCGCGCTGAAGCACGGCATCACCATCGGTATCGGCCTCTTCATCGCTCTCATCGGCCTGTTCAAAGCCGGCTTCGTCCACAAGGGGGCGGCGACACCTCTCTCCCTCGGCCCGGCGGGTGAGCTCGCCGGATGGCCCGTCCTGATCTTCGCGACGACCCTGCTGCTGATCTTCATGCTGCAGGCACGCAACGTCCCCGGGGCGATCCTGATCGGCATCGTCGTCGGCACCCTGGCCGCGATCGTCGTCAACGCCGTCGCCGACATCGACCCCAAGGCGTGGAGCAGCGGTCCGCCCGAGCTGAGCGGCAGCGCGGTCTCCTCACCGGACTTCGCGCTCTTCGGGAACGTCGAGTTCGGGAGCTGGGGCGACATCGGCGTGATGACGGTCGGCGTGATCGTCTTCACGCTCGTGCTGGCCGGCTTCTTCGACGCGATGGCCACCATCATCGGCGTGGGCACGGAGGCGAAGCTGGCCGACGACGAGGGCCGGATGCCCGGCCTGTCGAAGGCGCTGTTCATCGACGGTGCGGGCGGTGCGATCGGCGGTGTGGCCGGGGGCTCCGGCCAGACGGTGTTCGTCGAGTCGGCGACCGGCGTCGGCGAGGGCGCCCGCACCGGGCTCGCCTCCGTCGTCACCGGGCTCTTCTTCGCCGCCTGCCTGTTCTTCACCCCGCTCACGGCGATCGTGCCGGCCGAGGTGGCCTCCGCCGCCCTGGTCGTCATCGGCGCCATGATGATGCAGAACGCGAGGCACGTGGACTGGAGCGACCGCTCCGTCGCCGTACCGGTCTTCCTCACCGTGGTCCTGATGCCGTTCACGTACACCATCACCACCGGTGTCGCCGCGGGCGTCATCTCGTACACGATCATCAAGCTCGCCCAGGGCAGGGCGCGCGAGGTCGGCGTCCTCATGTGGGTTTTGACGCCGGTATTCCTCGTCTACTTCGCCCTGCACCCGATCGAGAGTCTGCTGGGCGTCAGCTGACCCCGCCCGCCCCCTCATGCCTCTGCCAGAAGGAGAAACGCCATGCTGGACATCGCCGAAGAGCTCCACCGGTGGGTCGGGCAGGGACGCACGTTCGCCGTGGCCACCGTGGTGGCCGTCGGCGGCAGCGCGCCCCGGCAGCCGGGCGCCGCACTCGCCGTCGACAGCGAGGGCACGGCCGTCGGCTCGGTCTCCGGCGGATGTGTGGAGGGGGCGGTGTACGAGCTGTGCCGCCAGGCGATCGAAGACGGCACCACCGTGCGTGAGCGCTTCGGCTACAGCGACGACGACGCCTTCGCGGTCGGTCTGACCTGCGGTGGCGTCATCGACATCCTGGTGACCCCGGTGTGCGTGGACGACCCCGCGCGCCCGGTGTTCGCCGCCGGGTTCGCCGCCGCCTCGGAAGGCCGGGCGGCTGCGGTCGCCCGGGTCAGCGAGGGCCCGGAGATCCTGCTCGGCAGGCCCCTGCTCGTCCATGCGGACGGTACGTACGCGGGCGGGCTCGGCGGACATCCCGAACTGGACCGTACGGCCGCAGCCGAGGCCCGTGCGATGCTCGACGCGGGCCGCACCGGAGAAGTCGTCATCGGCGCCGAGGGTTCCCGCTGCGGCAGCCCTCTCACCCTGCTCGTCGAATCGAGCGTCCCACCGCCCCGGATGATCGTCTTCGGGGCCATCGACTTCGCCGCCGCCCTGGTGCGGGCCGGCCGCTTCCTCGGCTACCGCGTCACCGTCTGCGACGCCCGACCCGTCTTCGCCACGGCGGCCCGCTTTCCGGACGCCGACGAGATCGTCGTCGACTGGCCGCACCGCTATCTCGCCACCACCGACGTGGATGCACGGACGGTGCTCTGCGTGCTCACCCACGACGCCAAGTTCGACGTTCCGCTTCTCGAGCTGGCCCTGCGGCTGCCGGTCGGCTACGTCGGCGCGATGGGCTCGCGCCGCACGCATCTGGAGCGCAACGAGCGGCTGCGCGAGGCCGGGGTCACCGACCGTCAGCTGGCCGCGCTGCACTCGCCGATCGGGCTGGACCTGGGAGCCCGCACGCCGGAGGAGACCGCCCTCTCGATCGCGGCCGAGATCGTCGCGGACCGGCGCGGCGGCAGCGGTCTGCCGCTGAAGGGCGCCCACACCCCGATCCACCACGAGAGCCGCAGGCCGCCCGTCCCGGTGGCCTGAAGCAACTGCCCGTCCACACGCCGTACGAGCAGGGCACAGGCCGCCTCGACGTCAAGGCTCCGTCGACACCACGATCACGAGGTCCCGCGGATCACGGGCGCCGGCGCGGGCGGCCTCACCGGCGGCGGGCCGCCCTCTCCCGTGCCTTGCGCCGCGCGACGGTGTACTTCGACCAGTCGCCCCTGTGCCGGTCGCACCGGGAGGCGTCTTTCATCGCCAGCCGTCGGCAACGCGTGCCCTTCTGGGTGAGTGCCCCGCATGTCGACTGCGTACGAGCCATGTCCGGCCGCCCTCCGAGTCCCGTCGGCCGCGTGCCGACAGCGCCCAGATTCGCCTGTGGACACGGTACGGGGGAAGGCGTACCCGTGCCTTCCGGGTGCGCTCCGGAGCGCACGGGAGGCAGCACGAGGGACGGTACTCAGCGGGCAGGCGCGGAGCGCCGGAACCCGGTGCGGCGAGGATCAGAGTCCGGACTGCAGCGCCTTCCAGGTGTCGGGGCCGACGCTGCCGTCCACCGACAGCTTCCGGGCGTTCTGGTAGTCGCGGACGGCCTTGTCCGTGTCGGTGCCGAAGGAACCGTCGACGGACACGGTTCTGCCCAGCGCCGCGGTCAGTGCCCGCTGCAGCCGCTTGACCGCGTCACCCGAGGCGCCCGCGACGAGCGTCGGCGTGGTACCGGCGGAGAGCAGCGCGGTCCAGGTCCTCGGGCCGACCACGCCGTCGGCGCCGAGGCCGCGCGCCTTCTGGAACGCCCGTACGGCGCTGTCGGTGAGGGTGCCGAAGGTGCCGTCGGCGGTGCCGGCGGTGTACCCCTGCTGGTTGAGCAGCGTCTGTACCGCGGTCACCTGGGGACCCTGCGAGCCCGTTTTTTGGGTCGTGTACGACCGGAAGCTCAGTACGTCACTCCCGTTGGCGGAGCCGCCGACGAGCTGCATGTAGTAGGTCCAGTTCCAGTTGACGCCCGGGTCGGTGTGGTCGTTCCCGGGTGCCTCACTGTGCCCGATGACGTGCGCCCGGTCCTTGGGGATTCCGTACCGGTCGCACAGGTACGTCGTCAGTGCCGCCGAGGAGCGGTACATCGTGTCGGTGAACCACGACGGGTCGTCGATGAAGCCCTCGTGCTCGATGCCGAGCGACGATGCGTTGGCGCTCTTGGCGTGGTACGCGGTGTCCGCGTCGCGCACCATCTGGGTGATCCGACCGTCCGAGGAGCGGACCACGTAGTGGGAGCTGACCTTCGACGTCGCGTTCTGGAACCAGCTGATGGTTCCGGCGTACGAGCCCTGCGCGACGTGGATGACCACCTTGTCCAACGCCGCCGTACGGCCCGTGGTGAAGTTGGCGGAATGGGCGGCCACCCAGAGTGCCGAAGGGTAGTCCGGGCTCCGGGCGGTGACGTCGGCCTTCGCGAGGGGGCCCTTGTCGGGGGACACCGGACGGGACGTGACCGTGACCCGCTCGCCGCCGGCGACGGTGGCCCGCAGGCCCTGGGCGAGGAAGGTGTAGACGGTGTCGGCGTAGAGGGCGGCGACCGGGCCCTCGGTGCCGCTGTAGCGGGCCACGGCCGGATACCAGGCGTCGACGTCCGTCCGCTCGGCCTTGTCCAGACCCAGCGCGTCGGCGTGGTTCCGCAGCACGGCGGCGCCGCCCAGGATGTTGGCCTCGGTGTCCTCGCGGAGGTCGGCCGTGGACTCGCCCGTCAGCGCGGCGGCCTCCTCCAGGGAGTGGTTGACGGGGTTGCTCACCAGGTGCATCACGCCGTAGCCGTTGTCCTGGCTGGGGCGCCCGGCGTGCCCGTCCAGATGCGTCTCGCCGTAGCCGACGGCCGCGAGCAGGTCACGCGGTACGCCGAATGTCTCGGCGGCCTGCTCGAAGGCCTGGTTCACGGGGTTGGCGGCGGCGTCGGATGCGGCGACGGCCGGGTGGCCGGTGGCGACGAGGGCGGTGACGGTGAGAGAGGCCAGAACGGCTGTGCGGCCTCGGGTGTGGCCGGCGGGACGTCGGGGCATACCTGCTCCAGGTCTGTGGGGGAGAGGAAGGCCGCCCGGCCGGAGGGGACGGGCCGAGGGCCGCTGAGCCCGCACAAGCTACCTTTCTGTCGAGGGCATGACAATGTCCCCGCGCGTGTCCGCATACCTTTCACTCCGATGGAGTTGGGGCAGGTGTGGCGCCCTTCGTCCCGCCCGACGACTCGTACAACTCGGCCTGCTCCGCCATCCACTTGGACGGGCTCGTCCGTACCGCTCCGTGGTCCGGACGGCGGCGGCCAGGCGTACCGGTCCGGTGGGTACGGGGAACGCGGCGGGAGGGGCGGCCTCGGCAGTCATGCGGGGCGCGGTGGCGATACGGCGCGTCGAACGACCGGGGGCCCGGGTGGCGGCCCGGCCGGTGCCGCCACCCGGGTGTGTCAGTGGCGAGGGCCCTTGCCCTTCACGTCGATCCGCACGATCTGCGGGTCGTGGTCGCTCGCCTGGTCGGCGAACTCCGCGTTGATGTGCACGACGTCGTAGTCGAAGCGGCGGACGGCGGGGCTGGTCAGGATGTGGTCCAGCGTCTGAGAGTTGCCGTCGTAGACATAGCTGTACTGCTCGTCCGCGGGCAGCGTGGTGATCAGCGGCTTGAGTACCCTGCCGCTGATCAGCGCCTGCATCGTGGGGGAGAAGGCGAAGTCGTTCAGGTCACCGAGCGTGACGACCTGGGCCGACTTGTCCGCCTTCAGCAGCGAGGTGACGAAGGTGTTGACCTCCGTCGCCTGCCGCACGCGCTGCGTCTCCGAGCTGCGCACCGGCTCCTGGTAGCGGCCGTGCAGGGACTGGTCGCCGCCCTTGGAAGCGAAGTGGTTGGCGATGACGAAGACGCTCGCGCCACGGAAGCGGAACTCGCCCACCAGCGGCTTGCGGCTGCTGTCCCAGGCCGTGCTCCCGGGGTTGATCCGGCCGGGTGAGACGGAGAGAGCGGCACCCTTCTTCGTCTTCACCGCCTTCACGGCGGTGGTCGCACCGCCGCCCGGGCGGTCCACGAAATCGACCCGGCCGGGGTTGAAGAGGAAGACGTTACGGATGTTGCCGCCGGGCTCGCCGCCGTCGCGGCCGTCCTCAGGAGCCACATAGCGCCAGGCGTATCTGGGGCCGCCCGCAGCGACGACGGCGTCCGTGAAGCGCTTCAGCGTCGCCTCGGAACCCACGGTGCCGTCGTTCACCGCGCCGTTGTCGTCCTGGATCTCCTCCAGGGAAACGATGTCCGGGGACGAGAGGCTGACCGCCACGCCCTGGGCGAGCGTGTCGAACTTCGTCTGCCCGTCGGCCGCGTCGAGGTTCTCCACGTTGTACGTGGCGACGGCGAGCTCCTTGCGCTTCTGCTTCCGTGTCACCTCGCGCTCGAGGCCGTTGTCCTTCAACGTGCCCAGCTCGGTGGCCTGCACGTTGTAGCCGCCGTACGAGGCGTAGTCGACGACCCCGGTGGTGGAGCCGGACAGCACGTCGCCCACGTCCGCGACCGGGACGGGCTGCGCGGCGTCGAGCGACATCACCTTGAGGCGGCCGGTGTTCCGGTCCTCGTAGGAGGCGTACAGCGTGCCGCCGCGCCGGGTCGGGTTCTCGCCCGGCTTCACCGTCACCCAGACCTCGTCGTAGGCGGTCGTCGCGCCCGTCACCCGGGTGTCGGCCATCGTGACGCGGACGCCCTCGAGGGACTCGTACAGATCCAGGGCGTACGCCTCCGGAGCGAGCGCGAGGGCCTCGATCGAACCGCCGCCGGCCGTCGGCACATAGGCGTCCGGCACCGAGGAGGCATCCAGGACGACCGCCTCCGGCAGGGCGTTGCCGGAGGACAGCACCGTGGTCAGCGGGGTGGTGATCTGGGTGAGCGACTGGGCGCCGGTGGCCGGGTAGTACTCGGCGACCTTGCCGCTGACCAGCACCGAGTCGCCGACGTCGACGGCGGGCGCCGCGGAGCCGGTGTAGACGAACACGCCCTCGCTCGTACGGGGGTCGTCGTCCGGCGCGGTGTCCTGAATCCAGAAACCGCGTGACCCCGTGGCCCGTACGCCGGTGACGACGCCCGGGACTCCGATGACCGGCTGTCCCGTGAGCGGGGAGAGGCGGGTCGTGCCCTGGATGTCGTGCACCCGCACCGTGCCGGGCTCGGTCGGTCCGCCGGGCTCGCCCGGTCCGGAGCCGCCGGTGGTCTCGCCCGCCGCGTTGACGGGCGTCGGGGTGCCCGCAGTCAGGTCGGCGGCGTTGTCGTCGGTGTCCGTCAGAGACGTGCCGCGTGCGACGGAGGAGGCGGCGGAGGCGCCCGTCACCGGGCCGCTGCCCTCGCGCACGACCGCGGAGCCGTAACCCACGAGGTCGACGATCCGGGTGTCGGCGGCGCAGTCCGCAGCGGTCCTGCAGGTCAGCGGGGTGGTGCCGGAGACGAGGGCGACGGTGCCGCTCGCCGCGGACATCGGAGTCGTGCCGGTCGCGTCGGCGGCCGGCAGGTCCACCGTGCCGCCGGTGCCCGTGGCCTGCGCGACGAGGTAGCGGCCACCCGGCGCGACGGTGCCGGACAGTGCGGATACCTGCCACAGCGATCCGGCGGAGGGGCTGCCCGGCAGGTACTGGACGCTGAGGCCGGACAGACCGAAGGAGCTCCGGCCAACGTTGGCCAGCTCGATGTAGTCACGGGTGAGCGTCGCGCCGGAGTTGCCCCCGCCGCCGTACACCTCGGAGATGACGGCCGACGACGACGGTGCCGCGAAGGCGGCGGGCAGCGCGGTCACCGACAGGGTCACGGCGACGGCGGTGGCCAGCAGGGCGGAGCCGGGTCTGGCTATGTGCACGGGAACTGCCCCCAAATGTGTAGTGAGGGGCCAAAAACTATGCGCGTAGAACGGCCGTGGCAAGAGACCGGAGGTTAATTCCGGGCGTCATCACCGCGCTCATGCCGGACAGTTCGGCACCGGAAGCGGTCCGGCAGGGTCAGCGCCAGGGAAGGTTCCGCCACGGGCTGCCTTCGCTCTCCGTCAGCAGACGGTGCGCCGTGACATTGCTCTGGTAGTAGTCGCCGTAGTCCTCGCCGTCGAATCGCAGCACACGGCCGAGCGCGTACCCCGCGGAGAAGTCCTCCCAGGAGCGGTAGGCCGACTTGCTCAGCGCACCGGCGTACACGACGGCCTGCTCCGCCTCGTGCGGGACGCAGTAACGGGCGGAGAGCCCCCATCTGGCCAGGTTCACGGCGCGCCCGTAGTCGTAGGCGACAGTCGTGGTGACCCGGCCGTCCGGCGCCAGCAGCCCGTCGGCGCGGAACCGGGCCTCGTACCTGACGATGCGTCGTACCAGCTCCTCGATGTCCTTGACCGTGTCGTGGCCCGCCCCGATGTCCTGGGCGTGCCCGGCTGCCGTCTCGCGCCACAGATCCGCGGAGGGCTGCTCACCGAGCCCGGCCGCGAGCTGTTCACGCACCCGGAGCACGAAGTCGGGCTCGGGCGGACTGTTGTGCGCGTCGAGGAGGGCGTCCAACTGCTGGCGCCAGCCGCTCGGTTCGGTGATGCCCCAGGAGTCGCGCAGCAGCTCCCGCTCGCAGGCGTACTCGTGGTAGGCGGTGCCCACCTCGTTCCACGGCACGCCGTTGCCGACCGCCAGATGGGCCCCGCACGCCAGCCCGTAGGCCAGCGGGCCACGGAGCGCCCCGTGCCGCAACGCGATCAGCCGGTCGTTCCTGGCGCGGTCGTTCTCCGCGTGGTAGCGCAGCCACAGCGCGCGGTGCGGGGGCGTGGCCGCGAAGAGGATCTGGGCCGGGGTGCCCGTGTTGACGGACAGCAGTTGATAGGGATCCGGCCAGTCGAACTCCGCCACCCACTTGAGGGAGACGGCGTGGAACACCCACTCCGGGTGCCACGGCGGCAGCATCCCCCGGGTGAGCACCCCTCGGCAGCTCCGGCCGGCCTCGTCCCGGTGCGAGCGCCACGTGACCCTGTCGGGAGCCGCGTCCACCTCCGCCTTCGGCGCGATGATGTAGAGCTCCTCGCCGGCCAGTACCCGGAGTTGGGCCTCCGCGTCGCCCCGTGCTCCCGCCTCGTACAGCAGGTGTTCCGTCACGGACGGTGACACCCAGGGGGCGCCGTGGGCAGGGTGGCCGAGGTGGGAGGGCAGTGGATTCATGACCAGGCGATGTTCCGGTAGGGGCTGTTGGGGTCCTGCATCAGGATGCGGTGCTGTGCGAGCGACTGCTCGTACTTCACCCCGGACGGATCGTCCGCGTCGAAGTGCATCACGCGGGCGAGCGAGTAGCCGAGGGAGAACTCCGTCCAGGAGCCGTACGCCTGCTTGGCCAGGGCGCCGATCCGCAGAACGGCCTGTTGGGCCTCGTGCGGATCGCAGAGGCGGGCGCCCAGCGCGAGCCGTACGAAGTTGACCGCCCGCCCGTGGTCGAAGGCGGCCAGGGTGTCGACCCGTTCGCCGGCGCCGAGGATGCCGTCCGCACGGAACCGGTCCTCATACGTGACGGCCAGCCGCAGCGCCTCATGGGCCTCGGCCGCCTCCGTCGGGGTGGACTGGCGGCACGTCAGCGCGTCGGTGAGCGCGGCGGACCACTCCGGGGCGGTGGGAGTGCGGCCCAGCCGTCCGGCGAGGGTGTGACGGACTCGGAGCACCGACTCGAACGTACGGCCGACGAGCCGGGTGGCCAGCAGTGCTTCGAGTGTCTCCTGGTAGGCGGCGCGGTTCAACACGCGCCAGGGGTTGCGGAGCCGGGCGCGATCCGTTCCGTACCCCTCGTAGGCGGCGCCCAGGTCGTTCCAGACGAGGCCGTTGTGCACGGCGAGATGGGCGCCGAGGCCCAGACCGTGTGCGGTCGGCCCGTGCAGCGGCCCGGCCCGGTGGGTCAGCAGCCGGCCGCCCTGCGGCCCGCCGGAACGCGCTTGGGCCTTCAGCCACGCCCGGCGACGCCCCGGCCCGGCCTCGAGGGTGACGGCGTACGGCGTGCCCGGATTGACCGTCAGCCACCGCACTCCGTCCGGCCGGCGGCGCGCGAGCTCCTCGAGTCCGGTCGCCTCGAACACCCAGTCGGGATGCCAGGGCGGGAGCATGCCGGAGGTCAGCACCGCGATACATGTCCGGCCCGGCGTCGCGGGATCCGGCTGCGTGGGGAGCGGGGGAGTGAAGCCGGGGGTGTCCGCGTGCAGCCGGGCGACGAGCACGAAGAGCCTGCTCCCGGCCAGGACGTCCAGCAACGCGTCCCGGTCGCCGGACGCCGCCGCCCCGTGCAGCAGCCGTTCCGTCTCCGTCGGGGGAGCCGCCTCCGGCATCACTGCCTCCGGCGCCCCTGCCCCCGGCGTTCCCGCCCCCGTGGTTCCTGTCCCCGTCGTCACAATCGGATCCTACGGAATGCCTCCGGCAGCCGGGGCAGTGGCCCGGCAGACCCGGCTCTACGAGGCGGGCCCGGCGGACGACGGCCGGGCGGGGTGCACGGCCAGGGAGAAGGAGTGCCCGGCCGGGTCCGCGTAGACGCGGACGTCGCGAGGGCCGCTGTTGTCCTTGGCCTCCACCGGCCGGGCGCCGAGCCCGACCGCCTCGCGCTCGGCCTCGTCCATGGCACCCCGGTCCACCAGGATGCGCAGATGGGCCTGTTGGGAGTCCTCGGGGCGGGGCCAGCTGGGCGGCGCGTAGCCGTGATCGCGGCGGATCGCCAGACACACACCGCTCCGGCCGACGATCTCGACGAAGTCGGGATCGTTCCCGACGCGCGTCTCGGCATCCAGCAGAGCCGCGTAGAACTCGGCGAGCTCCACGTGCTCGGCACAGTCCAGGACCAGAACACTCGTTTTCGCGACAGTCATGCTTCCACGAGTACCCGCGAAGTGGCCGGGCAGGCTCGATGACGGCCGACAGGGGCCCGCCGGCCGGCCGCACGGCGCGCCCGGGGCGTCGATCGGGGAACCGCGTCCTAGGGTGCTGATCATGGCAGCGAGCGCGGGGAACCGGGACACGGCCTCTTCCGGTACCGGCCCTCCCGACCCCCGTCGCTGGCGTGCCCTCTCCGTCTGTCTGGTGGCGGGCTTCATGACGCTGTTGGACGTCTCCATCGTCAATGTGGCGCTGCCGTCCATCAAGGAGGGCCTCGACACCCCGGAGTCCGACCTCCAGTGGGTGCTGTCCGGCTACGCGCTCGCCTTCGGTCTCGTCCTCATCCCCGGCGGACGCCTCGGCGACGCACGGGGGCGGCGCGCGGTGTTCATGGCTGGGCTGGCCCTCTTCACCGTGGCCTCCGCCGCCTGCGGGGCCGCCCAGTCCAGCCTCTGGCTCGTCATCGCCCGGCTCCTCCAGGGCGCGGCGGGCGGACTGCTCTCGCCCCAGATCTCCGCCCTGATCCAGCAGATGTTCTCCGGACGCGAGCGGGGCCGCGCCTTCGGCATGTTCGGCACCGTGGTCGGTATCTCCACCGCGGTCGGGCCGCTCCTGGGCGGGCTCCTGATCCAGGTGGCCGGAGCGGAGGAGGGCTGGCGCTGGGTGTTCTACGTCAACCTGCCGATCGGGGTCGTCTGCCTCCTGCTGGCCCGGCGGCTGCTCCCCGACACCCCGTCGGCCACCCGGGTACGCCCACGCGACCTGGACCCGGTAGGTGTCCTGCTGCTCGGGGCGGGGGTTGTCGCCCTGCTGTTGCCCTTCGTCCAGGCCCAGCAGTGGCCGGGCAACCAGAAGTGGCTGCTCGTAGCGGTGGCCGCGGTCCTGCTCACGGCGTTCGTCGCCTGGGAGTCCCGCTGCGCGCGACGCAACGTCCAGCCGGTGCTGAACCTGGCGCTCTTCCGGCTCAGGTCCTTCTGGCTGGGCTGTCTGATGATCCTGCTGTACTTCGCCGGCTTTACCTCGATCTTCTTCATCAGCACGCTCTACCTGCAGTCCGGGCTGCACTACAGCCCCCTGGAGGCCGGCCTCGCGATCACGCCGTTCGCTCTGGGCGCCGGGGCGTCGGCGAGCATCGGCGGCAGGCTGGTCGGCCGCTTCGGGCGGCCCCTCATCGTCGCAGGACTCACCATGGTGGCCGTCGGGCTCGGGCTCACCGCCCTGGCCGCGCACCTGGTGCCGGGCAGGGGCGCCGGGCTCGCGATGGCCGCCCCGCTGCTGCTGGCCGGCCTGGGCAGCGGACTGGTCATCGCCCCCAACCAGACCCTCACCCTCTCCGAGGTGCCCGTCGACAACGCGGGCAGCGCCGGCGGCACCCTCCAGACCAGCCAGCGCGTCGGCTCGTCCATCGGGATCGCCGCGGTGGGCTCGCTCTTCTTCGCCCAACTGGGCGACGGCGACTGGGCGGCGGCCTACGACCACGGGCTCCTCGTCTCGGTCGTGTTCGTGCTCCTGAGCCTGATCGTGGCTCTGGCGGATGTCGCGACGGGCAGGCGGGGAAGGAGACGCTCCGAGACGTCCGACGCCACCGATGCCACCGATGCCCCGAGGAGAACAGCATGAGCGAGACCGAGGACCAGGGCGGGAACACCTCGTACGGCCACAAACCCTTCAAGCGCTCCCGCAGCCACTTCGCCGACCGCATCACCGCCGACGGCCGGGACGGCTGGCCCGTCCAGGCCGGGCGCTACCGACTGGTCGTCAGCCGGGCCTGCCCCTGGGCGAGCCGGGCCCTGGTCTCACGCCGGCTCCTCGGGCTGGAGAGTGCCCTCTCCCTGGCCGTCGCCGACTCGATCCAGGACGACCGCAGCTGGCGCTTCACCCTCGACGAGGGCGGCAAGGACCCGGTGCTCGGCATCGGCTACCTGAGCGAGGCCTACGACGCACGGGAACGCGGCTACCCGGGCGGGGTCAGCGTGCCCGCGATCGTCGACGTGTCCACCCGGGCCCTCGTCACCAACGACTACCAGCAGATCACTCTGGACCTGGCCACCCAATGGACCGGCCTGCACCGCTCCGGCGCCCCCGACCTGTACCCGGAGCGGCTGCGCGACGAGATCGACACGGTGATGGACGGTATCTACAGGGACGTCAACAACGGCGTCTACCGCGCGGGTTTCGCCACCGGACAGGGCGAGTACGAGGCGGCGTACGTCGATGTGTTCCGCCGCCTGGACCTGGTCTCCGAACGTCTCGCCGGGCAGCGCTACCTGGTCGGGGACACGATCACCGAGGCGGACATCCGGCTGTTCACCACCCTGGTGCGCTTCGACGCCGTCTACCACGGACACTTCAAGTGCAACCGCTCCAAGCTCGCCGAGGACCCCGTCCTGTGGGCATACGTCCGCGACCTGTACCAGACCCCGGGTTTCGGCGACACCGTCGACTTCGACCACATCAAGCGGCACTACTACCAGGTGCACACCGGCATCAATCCGACCGGCGTCGTGCCGCTCGGCCCCGACCTTTCGGGCTGGCTGACTCCGCACCACCGGGAGCAGCTGGGTGGCCGCCCGTACGGCGACGGCACCCCGCCCGGGCCGGTGCCGCCCGGCGAGGAGGTCCCGGCGCGGGGGCGTCCCTGACCGGTTCACTTCACGCGCGGTGGCACCGGTTTCGCGGTCGCCGGCGAGGAACGGGCGAGGACGACACAGCCGGCGGCGATCAGAGCCACCCCGGCCAGCTGGGGCAGCAGCCACCAGCCGGTCCGCAGTTCCTCGCCGTACAGGGTCACCCCGTAGCTGATGCTGATCAGCGCGTCGCCGAGCGTCAGCATCGGCTGCACCGCCACCAGCGAGCCGGCCTGGAGCGCGTTCTGAAGGAGGAAGAACGCGCCCGAGCCCGCCACCGCGGTGGCGTACAACTGCCACGCCGTCAGCAGGCCGACCACGCCGCCGCTGTCCAGCCGCGACATGGCGTCCTTCATCAGCGCGGCGGTCAGCGCGTAACCGCACGCCGCGGTCAGCCCCAGCAGCGCGGCCCGGGCGTTGCCGGAGGTGCCGAGCGCCGCGGCGATCAGCGCGGCCTCGAAGACCCCGGTCACCACCAGCGCCGGGATCCAGGCCGCCCCCAGCACGTCGTCACTGCCGCCGACCGGCGAGGCGGCGGCCATACCGAGGGCCAGACCGAGCGTCACGGCGGCCACTGCGGACCAGACCTGGCGCGGCACTCCGACCCGCATGACGAACCCCGCGACGACCAGGGTCGCGGGCAGCTCGATCACGAAGATCGGCTGGACGACGGCGACAGGACCCGTGGCCAACGCCACCGCCTGGAAGACGGCGGCGAGGATCACGAGAGCGATCCCGGCGAGCCACACCTTCTGCCGCAGCAGATGCCCCAGCAGTGACAGACGCATCGCCTCGCTGTCGGGCGCCTGGAGGGCGGCGCGGCGCTGCAGCACCGAGGCGGTGCCGTTGCTGAGCGCGGTCAGAACGGCGAACAGAACACTGATCACCGCCCCATCATGAGGGCCGAAGCCGTCCTGGCAGCGGTGTCGCGGGCCGTGCGGGTGTCGCTCGCTCCGGGCCGTGTCACAGGGCACGCGTAATCTGCGGAGCATGGCCTCCGGATACGCTCCCGTACTCTCCACCCGCGCACTGAACAGGGCAACGATGGAGCGCCAGTTGCTGCTCCGCCGCGCCGCCGTGCCGGTCAGGGACGCGGTCAGCCGACTGGTCGGCCTGCAGGCCCAGAACACCAGGCCGCCGTACTTCCAGCTGTTCTCCCGGCTGGAAGGCTTCGATCCGGCCGACTTCTCGGCGCTGATGGAGTCCCGCGACGTGGTCAGGATCGTCACCCTGCGTTCCACCATCCACGCCCACACCGCCGAGGACGCCCTCACCCTGCGCCCACTGGTCCAGCCGGCCCGTGACCGGGAGCTGCACATGTTCCGCAGCGGGCTGAAGGGCGTGGACCTCGACCGGCTCGCCACCCTCGCCAGGGATCTCGTCGAGGAACGACCCCGCACCATGAAGGAATTGCGGGAGGACCTGCTCCTCCACTGGCCGGACGCCGACCCCCGGGCACTCGCGGTCGCCGCCCGCTGCCGGCTGCCGCTGGTCCAGGTCACCCCGCGCGGCCTGTGGGGGCGCAGCGGGCAGGTCTCCCTGACGACCGCCGAGCACTGGCTGGACAGCCCGCCGCGGCCCGCGGCCTCGGCCGACGCGACCGTGCTGCGCTACCTCGGAGCCTTCGGGCCGGCCTCGGTGAAAGACATGCAGATGTGGGCCGGGCTCACCCGGATGCGCGAGGTCTTCGAACGCCTACGGCACCGGCTCGTCACCTTCCGCGACGAGAACGGCGTCGAGCTCTTCGACCTGCCCGACGCTCCGCGTCCTGACCCCGAGACCCCGGCCCCGCCGCGCTTCCTCCCCGAGTTCGACAACGTCCTGCTGGGCCACGCCGACCGTACCCGGGTGATCCCGCCCGCGTACAAGGGGCGCAACGGCGTCGGCAACCAGACCTACGGGACCGTGCTGGCCGACGGTTTCCTGGCCGCGCTCTGGCGCCTCGACGAGCGCGCGGACACTGCGGTCATCACCGTGCAGGCCCTGGGTGAGCTCAACCCGGCCACACGCGAGGAGATCGTCCGGGAGGCCATGGACATGCAGACGGTGATGTCTTCGGCGTCCGCCTGCGACGTCCGGTTCGGCACGTTCATCGACTTCGAGGACTGAGGAGACCGAGAGGGGACTGAGGGGGCCGTGGGGAATTGAGGGCCTGAGAGGCATGAGGCGCCTGATGTGGAGCGAAGAGGCGTAGTCAGCGACCGCGCACGGCCGTGGCAGGGCGATATCGCCCTGCCGCCGGGCCCGCGCAGGGCCGGGTTCGCGCACCGCTCATCCGGGCGATCACGGCGCGATGACTCCTTGCCCGGTCACCTGATACCCCTGCCCCGGTGTGGTGAGATATGGGCCAGTGCTCAGATGATGTTGAAGGAAGGGGCCGGAACGAGTACGGCACATACAGCTGACCGCCTGAAAATCCTACTTCAGGAGAGTGCACCATGCGGACGCCCATGACGATCTCCGACTTCCTCGACCGCGCGGAGCTGGGCTTCGCGTCGAGTCCCGGCGTGATCGACGAACCGAACCAACCGGCCCCACCCGTAGCCACCTCCACGTACGGGCGACTCGGCGACCGCGTGCGCGCCTGGCAAGCCGGTTTCGACGCACTGGGTATCGGTGTGGGCGAGCGGGTGGCCGTCGTCAGCCACAACTCCGCGCGGCTCCTGGAGCTGTTGTTCGCGGTCCCCATGAGCGGACGGATCTGTGTCCCCATCAACTTCCGCCTCAAGCCGGAAGAGATCGACTACATGGTGCACCAGAGCGGCGCCTCGGTCCTCCTCGTCGACCCGGAACTCAAGGACGCGCTGTCCGGCGTCAAGGCCCGTCACCGCTTCGTTCTGGGCGAGCAGACCGACACCGAGCTGATGCGGTACGGCGTCGCCCCCCGCCCCTGGGCGAACCCCGACGAGGACGCCACCGCGACGATCAACTACACCTCGGGAACCACCGCCCGCCCCAAGGGTGTACAGCTCACCCACCGCAACATATGGGTCAACGGCCTCACTCTGGGCCTCCATACCCGCGCCTGGGAACGCGACGTCTACATGCACACCCTCCCCATGTTCCACTGCAACGGCTGGGGCATGCCCTTCGTCATGGCCGGACTGGGCGTCAGGCAGATCGTTCTGCGCAAGGTCGACGGCGCCGAGATCCTGCGCCGCGTCGACGAACACGGCGTCACCCTGATGTGCGGCGCCCCCGCCGTCTGGAACGCAGTCCTCGATGCCGCCGCCACCTGGGACGGCCCCGTCCCCGGCCGCGACCGCGTCCGCGTGGTCTGTGCCGGCGCCCCGCCTCCCTCACGCACGATCCAGCGGATGGACGAGGAACTGGGCTGGGAGTTCACCCAGATCTACGGCCTGACCGAGACCTCCCCCCTCCTCACCTTCAACCGCGCCCAGCCCGCCGACGCGGCCCTCCCCGCCGAGGACCGCGCCCGGAAGCTTTCCCGCGCCGGAATCCCCGCCCTCGGCGTACGGGTGAAGGTGGCCGACTCCGGCGAAGTCCTGGCCCGCTCCAACGTCGTACTCGACGCCTACTGGGAGAAGCCGGACGAGACCGCCGAGGCCCTGGCCGACGGATGGTTCCACACCGGCGACGGCGGTGTCCTCGACGCCTCGGACGGCCATCTCACCATCTCCGACCGCAAGAAGGACGTCATCATCACCGGCGGTGAGAACGTCTCCTCGATCGAGGTCGAGGACACGATCTTCAGCCACCCGGCGGTTGCCGAGGTCGCCGTCATCGGCGTCCCGCACCAGAAGTGGGGCGAAACCATCAAGGCCCTGGTCGTCCTCGCCGAAGGTGCGACGGCCGGGGAGGCGGACATCATCGCCCACTGCAAGCAACGCATGGCGGGTTACAAAGCGCCCACGTCGGTCGAGTTCCGCGACACCATCCCGCGCACCGCCACGGGCAAGATCCAGAAGTTCAAACTGCGTGAGCCCTACTGGGACGGCCTGGCCGGAGAGGTCAACTGAGGGGCCGCGGCAACTGCGGGCCGCCAACGGGCGCCGGCGGGGCTTGAGACCGGGCGTAACTGTGGAGAACAGGTCGCCCGGAGGTGCTCCCCTGCCTGGCGGTACACACCGGACGTGTCGCGCCCACCCATGCGGGCCTGGGAGTCGTGCAGCCACGCATCGATCCGTTGGTAAGATGCCCTCGACTCGCATCCTGCGCGGACCAGGGCCGGGGCGGAACGACTGGGCAGCTCCAGGGGTCAGGCGGCCTCGATGATGCCGGAGCCTATGCCCTGGGTCGCCGCCGCCCACTCGATGAGCAGTACCTCGTACTCCGCGGCCTCCACCGGGGTCCAGTCCTGGCCGGCCCGCGCGTCGACGAGTGCGCGAATCGCCTCGTTGGCCTCGACAGCGGACGGGTGGGCAGGCTGGGCCAGGAATGCGGGGGCGGAGTGAGCGGGGGGCCGAGGAGTTAAGACCATGCCTTCACTCTACGTCCTCATACTGACAACAGCTCGAACATATGCGGCTGGCAGGGCACAGGTGACCGAAATCATTCGGGGGGAGCGGACGGTCCGGGGCCGACGCTGATCAGTTCGTCCGCAGGGCCGTTCACCGGCTGCGGCGTTCCGGTGAGGTCCAGGACGAACAACGGGATGGCGAGGCCGTCCGCGCGTGAGCGGGCCTCGTCCGTGTAGCCGGCCAGGGAGAACAATACGCTGGACACCGAGGTGTTCAGGGCGTTCAGCCACAGGCATTCGACGTCACGCAGGGCGGTCGGCCGTGTCGTCGCGTCGACCTGGGCGATGACTCCGGCGGCCCTGAGGTCGATCCGGGAGCTGGGGCGCACCTCGGGCTGGACGACATCGCTGAAGCCCAGCCACTTCAGGTACAGCGCCGCGGTGTTCACCGCGTCGCGGGCCGTGCGTATCACCAGTGGCCGGAACAGCGGCCGCGGATGTGTGGCCGTGCGTGGCGGCGGTATGTGGAACGGGCCGGGCGAACCTGCCGCGGTGGGCGGCGGCGCGGCGCCGCGCGTGGCCACCGGGCGCACGGGTATCCGCAGCACCGCGCCGCAGGGGCAGCAGAGTTCGGGGTGCGGCCACTGGTCGCGGCGCCCGCAGGAATGGCACCGCACGCTCACCCAGTCGTCGTTCCAGGTGCGGTGCGTGATGAGTGCGGCCGGTGCGCCGCGCATCAGCGGCGGCGCTGTGGGGGAGCCGCACGGGCAGGGGTATACCGGCGTGATGTACGCGTGATCCCGGCGGCAGGCCGGGCAGCGCACCGGTACGGGCTCCACGTGCTACCCCTTCCTTCCGCCCCGGCGGCGGCGACTGCGTTCCGTACCTCCATCGTCCACCAGGAGCGACGCTCAGGGGACGGAATCACGCACTTCGGCCCGACGGTCTCCGCCGACTTCCTCCGTCCTCCCTTGACGATTGTCATGGGCCGCCCTACGTTAATTCCGTATAGCAGAACAAACTTTCCGTAATGCGGTATTGGTGCTCCCAGGTGGCGCGACGGAGCCCGACTCCACCAGGTCCGAGCAGGAGTATTCATGCCTCGTATGACCGCTGCCCGAGCGGCAGTTGAGATCCTCAAGCGCGAAGGTGTCAGCAACGCGTTCGGTGTGCCGGGTGCGGCGATCAACCCGTTCTACGCGGCCCTCAAGGCCTCCGGCGGGGTCCAGCACACCCTCGCCCGCCATGTCGAGGGCGCCTCCCACATGGCGGAGGGCTTCACCCGCGCCGCGGCCGGGAACATCGGCGTCTGCATCGGTACGTCGGGGCCCGCAGGCACCGACATGATCACCGGCCTCTACTCGGCCATCGCCGACTCGATCCCGATCCTCTGCATCACCGGCCAGGCGCCGACCGCCGTTCTCCACAAGGAGGACTTCCAGGCCGTCGACATCGCGTCGATCGCCGCGCCGGTGACCAAAGCCGCGACCACCGTCCTGGAGGCCGCGCAGGTCCCGGGCGTCTTCCAGCAGGCCTTCCACCTGATGCGCACCGGCCGGCCGGGACCGGTCCTCATCGATCTGCCGATCGATGTGCAGCTCACCGAGATCGAGTTCGACGCCGAGCTGTACGAGCCGCTGCCCGTCCACAAGCCCGCCGCGAGCCGCAGGCAGATCGAGCGGGCCGTCGCGATGCTCAACGCCTCCGAGCGGCCGCTGCTCGTCGCGGGCGGCGGCGTCATCAACGCCGACGCGTCGGAACTCCTGGTGGAGTTCGCCGAGCTGACCGGTGTCCCGGTCGTCCCCACCCTGATGGGCTGGGGCATCGTCCCCGACGACCACGAGCTGAACGCGGGCATGGTCGGCCTGCAGACCTCGCACCGCTACGGCAACGCGAACTTCCTGGAGTCCGACTTCGTCCTCGGCATCGGCAACCGCTGGGCCAACCGCCACACCGGCAAGCTGGACGTCTACACCGAGGGCCGCACCTTCGTCCACGTCGACATCGAGCCCACCCAGCTGGGCAGGATCTTCGCCCCCGACCTGGGGATCGCCTCCGACGCGAAGGCGGCACTCGAGCTCTTCGTCGAGGTGGCGCGGGAACTCAAGGCCGCGGGCACACTGAAGGACCGCTCGGTCTGGGCCGCGTCCACGCAGGAACGCCGGGCCACGCTGCAGCGCCGTACGCACTTCGACAACGTGCCGCTGAAGCCGCAGCGCGTCTACGAGGAGATGAACCGGGCGTTCGGTCCCGAGACCCGGTACGTCACCACCATCGGCCTTTCCCAGATCGCGGGCGCGCAGATGCTGCATGTCCACCGGCCGCGCCACTGGATCAACTGCGGCCAGGCCGGACCGCTGGGCTGGACCATCCCCGCAGCGCTGGGTGTCGCCACGGCCGACCCCGACGGCTCCGTGGTCGCCCTCTCCGGCGACTACGACTTCCAGTTCATGCTGGAGGAGCTCGCCGTCGGCGCGCAGCACCGCATCCCGTACGTCCACGTGCTGGTGAACAACTCCTACCTGGGGCTCATCCGGCAGGCGCAGCGCAACTTCGACATCGACTTCCAGGTCAACCTGGAGTTCGAGAACCTCAACTCACCGGAGCTGGGCGTCTATGGCGTGGACCACGTCAAGGTCGTGGAGGGCCTGGGCTGCAAGGCGATCCGGGTCACCGAGCCGGACCAGCTGTTGCCGGCCTTCGAGGAGGCGAAGAAGCTCGCGGCCGAGCACCGGGTTCCCGTCGTCGTCGAGGCGATCCTGGAGCGGGTCACGAACATCGCGATGAGCGGGTCCGACATCGCGTCGGTCAACGAGTTCGAGGACGTGGCGACGGAGCCGGGCCACGCGCCGACATCGATCCGCGCGCTGACGGTGTCCTGAAACCGTCCGCACAGCGTGTGAGAGGACCTCGGCGGCCCGGTGGGCCCGCTGAGGTCCTCGTGGTGCGCCGGCCACCTGCTCACTTCTCGGTCCGTACCGTCGGGGTGCCGGTGCTCCGGTGCACCTCCTGTGGCGCGCCCCTCCCCGGCGAAGGGGCCCCGTCCCGCCCGGCGCGGCCGGATCGCGCCCTACTCCCCTCCGCGGCCGGGCCGGATCATCGACTCATGGGGGACATCGACCATGCTTCGTCCCGTCCGGACCGGCCCGCCGACGACTCCGACCACGTCACCTTCCTCGCACTTCTGGAAGGCGCCACAGCGCCACGGCCACCCGCGCCGCCCGACTGCCCGTTCTGCGACCTCCCACAGGACCGGTACGCCACTTCCTACAGCGGGCACTGGATCCTCCTCGAACCGCGCATCCTCCTTGCTGCCCACACCGTCCCCCCACGGCGCCGGTGGGTGATCACATCGACCGGGACCGCCATGAACCTGTGGGACGCGGAACCGCTCCCCGGGACCAGGTGCCGCATCCCGCACCGCATCGCCTGCCCCGCCCTTCAGGCGGAGGACCACTGGCCGTGGATCTCCGCGCTGCGGCAGCACAACGACCTACGGGCGCAACGCCTGTTCGAGTTGCCCGACGAGGGTCTTCCGGACGCGGGATGAGCGCAGCACCCGGGCCACGGGACAGGGAACGGCGCAGGGGTGGGGGGGGGGCGGCCCCCCGGCGCGGCCCCCCCCCCCCCCC
>NZ_JBSFUO010000035.1:0-47593 GCF_053591835.1 Streptomyces sp. NPDC002911
TACCTAAGACTTTCACTGGTGTTCAGAGGTCTGCCCTAACGATGACCGGGATCACGACAGGCACAGCTCGGGGTGGGCCTCCGTTCGGCGAACGGAGGCCCACCCCGAGCTGTGCCTGCATCGATCCCCTGACCGCCGAACCTCTCCCTTACGAACGGCTGGCGGCCGGTACAGGGGGCACCGCCGCCTCGAACTGGACCATCACCTGAACGGCCCCCGCCCTTGCTGACGGCGGGGCATCCGTCGAGACGTGCCACGGCTGTGGAAGAAGTCGACAGGACGCCGGCCCTCGTAGCCGCCGCCGACGCGCAGGGAGAAGAAGCCGCCGATGGCCGCCACATCGTCGTGCACGGACACGCGAATCGTGCCGACCGCGCTGTCGGCGGCGTCGGGAATGAACATCCCCCGTCTGCGCCGGTCCGTAGGTAATCCACTGCGGCCTGGTCGAGCAGCTCGCCGGGGAGGGCGGCGGGGATCCCTGGAGGGTAGGGCGTCAGCATCTCGGCGCAGACCCGGCCGACCGCTTCGTCCGCTGGCACCTGTCCGACATCGCCGAAGAAGGCGTCGCGCGGAAGCGTCCCCTGCTGAAGACGGAGGTCGCAGGGGTCCGGGATGCGGATCTGCGGGGCAGGTGGCAGCTCGTCGGCGTGGGCTACCAGGTCGCGCAGACCGTCGAGGAGCCGCGCTGTCGTCCTGGCGGCTCGCCGACGTGGTGAGCACGACCCGCCAGTCGCGCCCTACCAGGGCGCGCAACAGGTCGACCGCGCCCTCAACAGCGGGAAGGCGATCTATTTCTCGGGATCGCAACCCCAGTTCATCAGCGAGTAGCGCCACGGGGTATCGGTGGCATCCCCCTCGGGGCGCTGCTCCTTGTGCCTGTGCACGTAGCCGACGACCTTGCGCATATGCGCAAGGTCGTCGTCACTCAGGTCGCCCTTCTTGGTGCGCAGCAGCCCCACGATCCGGCGGCCGGAAGCATGGCCGGTCGATTCCCCGCTGCCCTTCTTCTGCCCCACCTCCTGCGACTGATCCGTTTCGAGCCACTTCTCCAGCTCGCCGGCGGTCATATTGACGGCGTCACCGAAGCGGCCGAGGGTCTCCTGCCGCTCTTCGTCCTGCCCGCCACTCACGAGCCGCTGTCCTTCTTGCGCAGCGACTCGGGCTTGTGGACCGCAGTCCCGCCCGTCTTGTCGCTCTCCACCTCATACTGCGGCTCGTCCTTGGACGCGTCCACGGTCCGGCCGGCGGCCTCGGTCCGTTTGGCGACCTTTCGGGTGACGGTGCCTTCCACCTCCTGCCCGTGGCTCTTCCAGGTGACGTCGTCACCACGGGACAGCTTCTTGTTCGTGCCCTTGCCTTTTCCGGCCATCGGACGCCTCTCTCTCATCGAGCGCAGGACTCGGCCCCGCCGCACAGTGCTCGGTCTCCCTCAGCATTACGGGTGCGGGACGTTCTCGCATGTGGGGCGCGCGCCCTCCGGCCCGTCGCGGGTCGGCAGGCCACACGGCGGCTGCTCTCCGGGCACTGGCGGCGAAGAGCGTGGAAGCGGTGCGCCGGGTCCCGGAGATGTCTTCGCGGTCGGAAGCCTGCGAGCCTCCAGCCGAACCCCGATGCGGAAGCCTGGTGGTCCGCCCTGCATGAGTTCGTCTCGGGTCGTCGGGTGGGACGGCTGTCAGCCGAAGTCGTCGGGGACGATGCGAAGTTTTTGTGCGATGCGGGCGAGGGCCCTCTGGTCGGTCGTGTTGAGCGAGTCGAGGACGATGCGGCGTACGGCGCGCAGGTGTGTGGGCGCTGCCAGGCGCACGATGTCGAAGCCGGCGTCGGTGAGTTCGGCGAGGGTGTAACGGCCGTCGGCCGGGTCGGGTGTTCGTACGACCCAGCCGCGCTGCTCACAGCGCTTGATGACGTTGGACAGGCGGGAGAGCGACCCGCTGGCGAGGAAGGCGAGCTCGCCCATCCGCAGCTTGCGCTGCGGGGCCTCGGAAAGGTGACTCAGCACGAGGTACTCGAACATGGTGAGGCCGTGTTCCTGCCGCAGGGGCGACTCCAGTTTGCCGGGCAGCAGCAGGACGAGGGAGATCAGCCCCGTCCACGCCGCCTTCTCCTGCTCGTCGAGCCATCGCAGCTCCTCATCGTCCTCGTGTTCACCCGTGCCGTTCATTGGCCCTCCTGTGCTGCTCATGCATCTTCCCGCCCCTCCGGCGAAGTCCGTCATCACTTTTCGCTTGAAGTCATTACTGCTAGTCTCACTTTACGCGTGAACTCATCTAGGAGGAAACGCGACCGCATGGACAGGAAGAGGAAGCATCATGAGCACCGTCACCTTCGGCATCACTCCCGGCTTCGGCGAGAGGCTGCACGAGGCCCTCGGCTACAGCGGGGCCGTCCGCGTCGGCGACCGGGTCGAGACCTCCGGCCAGGCCGGGGTGGATGACGACCTGGTCATCCCCGACTCGCTGGAAGACGAGATCATCCAGGCTTTCGACAACGTGGAGCGCACGCTCGCCACGGTCGGCGCGACGTGGAAGGACGTCATCCACGTCAACTCCTACCACAAGGTCGCACCGGGAGATGACGCCATCGGCGACGACCACAACACGGTCATGGCCGAACAGTTCCGCCGTCGCCTCAACGGCCGCGCACCGATCTGGACCGAGACCGGCGTAACGGTCCTCGGCCTCGCCGCCATGCGCGTGGAGATACGCGTCACCGCCATCGTCGGCTCCGGAAACTGAACGGCAAAGGCCCTCAGGCTGAGTGGTCGGCTCCGTAAAGCTTTCGGGGTTGACCTCGTTGACCTCTCGACCGTCTGGGCCTTCAAGTGAAGGCGGCTTCGAGGAGGGCTTCCGCGGCAGCGGTCCGGGCGTAGAGGACGGAACGGCCCGCACGGTGGGCGCTGACCAGGCCCGCGTTGCGTAGCGCGGTGAGGTGTTGGGACACCCCGGCCGGGGAGAGTCCGGTGCGGTGGGCGAGTTCGGTGGTGGAGGCCGGGGTCTCCAGTTCGGTCAGCAGAGGGGTTCGTGAGCGGCGCGACGAGCTGATCACCCTCCTCACCGCGCAGGCGCCGCGCCTGGACCGCGCCCTGAAGAAGGTCGCCAGACAGGGCGGGGAGGTCGTCCTGATCGACGGTACCCTCATCGCCACCCAGCGCCGCACCGGAAAAGCCGACCGCCAAAACTACTCCGGCAAACACCACCCTCACGGCCTGCACTTCCTCGCCCTGACCGACGAGAACGGCCGCCTGCTCTGGATATCCGCCGCCCGGCCCGGCCGCACCCACGACAACACCGCCGCCTGCCACGGCCACATCCTGGCCCACCTGCGCGCCGCCGGTCTCGGGGCGCTGGCGGACCTGGCTTCCGCGGCCTGGACAACGACCTCCGCGACCCTGTGGTCGTCACCGGCTACACCTCCACCCGCACCCACAAGCTCACTTCCGGTCAGAAGACCGCCAACCGTGTCCTCGGCGTCGGACGGGCAGCTGTCGAACACGGCTTCGCCCACCTCAAGAACTGGCGGACCCTCACCAAGCTCCGCACCGATCCTGCTCGGGCCACCCAGCTTCTGCGCGCCCTGCTCGTTCTGACGAGCATCGAGGTGAATCGCTGATCAGTGAGCTTCTTCAACGTTGCCGCTCCGTGGTGAGGACGGCTTTGGCGATTGACGTCATGCGGTCGGGGCTGCATCGGGATCTGCCGAAGATCCGCCAGGACTTCAAGTGGGCGACGCCGCGTTCGGCCGGTGCCCGTGCCTTGGCCAGGGCTCGGTTGGCGGTCTTCTCGGTGGGGGTGAGTTCCTGCAGGGGCCTGCGCTTGATGCCTGTGCTCAGCCAGAGGCCGCCGCCCTAGTAGGCGAGATCGGCCAGGATGGGGACGCCCTGGCGCTCGCAGATGCGGATGATGCGGTGGGTGCGGGCGGCGGTCAGGTCGTGGGACCGACCCGGCAGCGCGGGTGAGAGCCACAGCAGTCGGCCGTCCGGATCGGGTACCACCCGCACGTCCGTGCCGGCGGTGCCTGTGGGAGTAGTCCGCGCGTGAGCCGCCGACCCGGTCGCACTTGGCGAAGGTGCCGTCCATCAGGATGAAGTCGGGGTCGGCCTCGCGCAGGACCTCCAGCAGACCCTGCGCGCGCTGGGCGAGCAGGTGGATGACCGCGCTGGTGCAGGCGTGTGCCGTGGACTCGCTGATTCGCTGTGCTCTCGCGCCCCTAACCGTCGGGTGGAACCGGTGCAGAGGGGTGGGTGGTTGGGTTCACGACCCAGTCGGCCCGGCGGATGGTGGGGGGCCGGTGGAGAGGACATGGTCGACGGCGGCGTTGAGGGTCTCGGTCTCGGCGATGAAAACGGATTCCCGGGTGGGCAGGGCGCGTTCGACCGAGAGTCCGTTGAGGACGGTGAGAAGGAACCTGACCTTGCGGGTGTGGTCTCCCGGGGGCAGGGCGCCTTCCTCGGCGAGCACGGTCAGCCAGTGTTCAACCCGGCGCTCCGCCTCCCGCTCATGGGCGAGGTATGCGGCGCGCACCGGTTCGGTCGGCTCGGGTTCGATGAAGGTCCGATAGATCGTGCCCCATGCGGTTCGCGCGTCCTCGTTGATGCCGAGCGGTGCGAGAACCTGCCGCAGGCAGTTCAGCAGCCGTTCGCGGGGCGGCAGTGTCCGGTCCCGGATCGGGTCGCCGGGCAGCAGGTGTTCGTAGATCCGCGCGAGCAAGCTGTCCTGCAGGGCGCGCTGGGTGGGGAAGTGGAACCTCAGCGAGCCGGTGCTCACTCCCGCACGCGCGGCGACCGCGCGCACGCTCAGCTTCGCCGCGATGTCCTCGGCGATCATCTCCGCAGCGGCCTGGAGGATCTTCTCGCGTGTTTCCATGCTCCGCTCTCCTTCACTTCTCCCTAGCCCCTTACTGTACTAGCACGCCGTACTAGTACAGCGTGCTAGTCTCCCTCTAACACGCCGTACTAGTGATGTGGCGACTGATGTACGAAGGGGGGCGGAGCATGGCGTGGAAGCAGTGGGCGGCATCGAAGCGCCTCAAGCCAGGAGACGGCAGGGAACTGCAGCGGTTCCGCTGGTGGCAGCTCCCTCTGCGCTCCCTGTTCTGGCTGCGGCTTCCCGGTGCCGGCGGGCACGCCCGCCTGCACGCCGTCGACGTACGCCACTGGGCGCGGTTGGACAAGAGCAGGATCCGGGCGCATCTGTTCCTGGACGGCAGACACGTGGCCGAGTCGAAATTGCCCGCGGTCTTCCCCGTCGACGGGGGTGTCATCGAGGTGGCGATGAGCACCTACGGCATCAAACGCTGCCACTACCGCCCCTTGGGCGGACAGCCGCGTCAGCTCACGCCCGACCCGGCCTCGGCGGAAGGACGGCGGGCGCGTTTCGGCGCCCGCCATCCGGGACTGAGCCGGGCGATCGGCATCGGATCGGCGTCGCTGCTTGTCATCGGTGTGGGCCTGAACCTGCTGCAGCTCGCTGAACCGGTCTCTCACATTCCTCCCGTCGCGCAGCGGGTCGGAACGTTCGAGTCGCCGGTACACCTGCCGATCTGGCTGAACCTCGCACTGGGCTGCGGGGCCGTTCTGGCGAGCATGGAGCGCGCGGCCCGCCTGCGGTACTCCTCTCTGCTCGACGCGGCCGGTCACTGACCCCTCGAAGCGCGGAAGGCACGACCACGTCAGCCCTCTCCGGCTGGCTTCTTGCGCGACCGGCACGGCCCGGTCACATGGAATGACACGAGTACGGAGGAAGGAAGATCAACATGATCCAGTCGAGGTCAAGGCCCGCCGCCCGGTACGGGGTGGCGCTCGCCGCAGCCCTCATGGTCCTGACCGGGTGTTCGTCCGGCACCTCGGGGCCGCGCAGCGCGTCCGCAGTGGACGCGTCGGCCGCCGTCCCGTCCCCGGACCCGCTCACCTGGAGCACGTGCGGGGAGAAACTCGAATGCGCCACGATCAAGGTGCCGCAGGAATACACCGAGCCTGACGGCGCACAGGTCCCGCTCGCGGTCATGCGGCACCGGGCCACTGATCCCGACCACCGCATCGGCAGCCTGATCTTCAACCCGGGCGGGCCCGGGGTTCCCGCCACCGAAACACTGCGTAATCTGCCCCAAACAGCCGGCACTCCTGGCGCCTTCTCGCCTACGGTGCTCGCCAGATTCGACATCATCGCGATCGACCCGCGCGGCATCGGCGGATCACAGGCCGTTCGCTGCCTGACCGACAAGCAGCGAGCCGACGCCGCCGGCACCGCCTTCAACCCGGCCGTCCCCGGAGGCAAACCCCTGCCGCGGCTGCTGACCGATGCCGCCGCGTTCACCGACGGCTGCGTCAAACACCAGAGCAGAGAGTTCCTGGCCAGCCTGTCCACCGACAACGTGGCCCGCGACATCGACCAGGTCCGCTCCGCGCTCGGCGAGGACAAGATCACGTACTACGGCCTGTCCTACGGCACCGTGGTCGGCCCGATGTACGCCACCCTGTTCCCTCACCGCGTCCGCCAGATGGTGCTCGACGCCCCCGTCGACACCAACCTGTGGTTCGGCAACTCCCTCACCTTCCTCAACGACGTCGCCGTGGCAAGCGAACGGACGCTCAACGCCTGGTTCAAGACCTGCCGCACCGAAGGGACCGCAGTGTGCCCGTTCGGAGCGGGAGACCCGCAGGCGGCGTTCGACACACTGATCGACACGCTGGAAGCGAAGCCGCTGAAGATCGCACCCGCCAAGGGCGTCACCCCGGGCGGTGGCCTCGACGGCGCCATGGCCCTCGAGGCCACCCGGGCCCTGGCCGGCGACCAGAACACCTGGCCGTTGCTGACCTCGGCGCTGCTGGCCGCGCAAGATGGCAACGGCGCACCCCTGCACACCCTGTGGAGCAGCGTCACGGTATCCCCCTTCCCTGTCCCCACCGCGATGTTCGAAGCCCACACCGCGGTACGCTGCGCCGACTGGCATACCCCGGCCGGCATCGCCGCGCACAAGGCCGCAGCCACCAAGGCCGTCACCGAGGCCAAGCGGATCGGGACCCGGGCCGCCTACTCCGCCCTGAACTGCGCTCGGTGGCCCGCGCCGAACAAGGACCGCGTCACGAAGCCGCTCACAGGCGCCGGTACGCCGCCGGTACTGGTGGTCGCAGGCCGGCTGGACCCCGTCACCCCCCACCACTGGGCCGAGAACATGACCCGAACCCTGGACTCCGCCGTCCTGCTCACGCGCGAAGGAGTCGGACACGGCTCCTACGGCACCAATACGTGCGTCAACAGCGCAGTTGACGCCGCCCTCATCCACGGCACCCACCCCGCCGACGGCACCGTATGCAAGACAGACACGCCAGCCACCACCCGCCCCCTCGTCTTCGCGAACCGTTGAGTCACAGCCGGTCTTCACCCCCGTACGCGTACCCACGGCATGACCGTTGAGCGTGCAGAAAGAAGCGCTCGCGGGCTTCGTGACATGCAAGGCAACGGCTGGGACGGCAAGTTCAGGGCCATGCTTTCATGCTGGCTCGGTGAGCTGAGGGCGCCGCAGGCACGGGCAGGCAGTACGTCTACCGGGTCTGCCGCAAGGAAACGGACACACCCCAACCACACCAGCGCTTTGACCTGCTGCTTCAAGTTGGCGGAGGCTCAGTGCTGACCAGATCTTCCCGGCCGGCTTTGATGCCGTCCCCCACGGAGGCGACAGGTAGTCGCGCTGGTCGCCGGGCTGGACGCCGGGGTCGATCAACAGGGCGCGAGCGGCGGCCGCGATATCTCGCGCGTCGATCCAGCCCAGCCGACCAGCACCGGCGGCGGTGTGGATCTCGCGGTGCCGCCGGATCCGCTCACCCAGGGGGTGCGGGCCCAGGAGATTCTGCATGAACCCGGACGCGCGTAGCACGACCCACCCGTTCCGAACGCCTAGCCGTCCCGCCTCGGCCAGGAACGGCTTGACCAGCGGCATCGGATCCGTGGTGTTCGTCGGTGGCACCAGATAGACCCGGTCCATCCCGCTCAGCGCGGTTGCGTGGGTGGCCGGATCAGCCCAGTCGAAGCGAACTGCGTCAGGATCACCGTCCAAGGAGTTGCGGCTGGCCACTCGGACCTGCATGCCGTTGCCGCGTAGCAGTTCTGCCAGAACACTTCCCGTCTTCCCGGTGCCGCCGGTCACCAGTACGCCGGTCACCGGGCGGTCCGTGAGCGCAGCGAGTCGAGCAGCTCGGGCGGTGTCCCGGCCGCCGAAGCCGCGGCCAGGGGGTTCCAGTAGTCCCGGTAGTGGGTGATCAGACCGTCCCGGACGGTGATCACCGTGGCGTAGTCCAGCCGGCAGGACTCGCCGGTGCGCACCGTGCGCCCGTGCAAGGTGAACTCCACCACGATGGTGTGCGGCCGTTCCGTGTGATGCACGGTGACCGCGGGGATGGCTCGCACGTCCATCAGTTCCGGGTAGCCGGCCAGGTAGTCGCGGACCTCTTCCCGTCCGGCCAGCCTCTGCGGCGAGGAACTGGCAGCGAACGGGAACTCGGCGGTGCCGTGCTCCGCCCACAGGTCGGCGACGGCGTCCATGTCCTTGGTCAGAAGTAGCTCCAGCAGCCGACGGAACGTCTCTTCGGGGTGCGTGGCACGGTGGTCCTCCGGTGTCTCGTACGCGGCGAGCCCGTCGACGAGTTCGCCGCGCACAGCCCGGACTTCGCCGCAGGCTGGCGCAACCACGACGTACGACCGGTACCGACGCTGCGCAAGCACATGCGCCACCCCCGACTGGACGACCTCGACCTGGATTGCCAAACCCTGCTGCTGCCCGGCACAGACCTACGGCTGGTGATGTACACGGCGGAACCGGGCAGCTCAAGTGCCGCCGCCCTCTCCCGACTCGGTACCCGCAGCGCCTGACCCCAGCTCACCGACGGCGGCAGGAGGCGTCCAGCAGGAAACGGCACGCGCCCTCGACCAGGCCGGTCATTGGACGCTCACGCCCGCAGTCACCGCAGCGGGGCAGTACCGGCCTTTCGGCGCCATGTCGAGCCTTGCAGCGGGGCCCGGATCGCGCGTCGCGATCCGGGCCCCGCGCTCCGTGCGGTGCCGCCCTGCGGCGGCGGTGCGTCAGCTCTGCGCGGTGTCGTCGCCCGTCTGCCCGGCGTCCTCGGCTGTGCCTGTCTTCTCGCGCATCTTGCGCACCAGCTCCGCCTTCTGGTCGGCAGCACCCTGGCGGTCGAGGTTGCGGTGCGGACCGTTGTTCTGCCGTTCGGCGCGGGACAGCTTCTTGCGCTGGCCGCCGCCCATGCCCACGGGGTTGTTGATGTTCTTGCTCACGGTCACGGGTTCTCCCGAAATGATGTGAAGTGATCTACGGATTCATCGGCGGGGGACGGGCGCGTGGACGTCCAGGGACGTCAGCAGGGGCCCATCACGCTCTCACTCGTAAATCGGCGTCTGGAAGAACATGACCAAGACGTTACCCGGTTCCGTCGGCCCCGCACACCAAGTTTGCCGCCGTGGAGGGGCGGAAGGCCGTGGTGTCCACGCCGGGGGACCAGACGCGCGGTGCGGGTCCTGGGAGGCCGCTTCGATCGGCCGGCGGGTGCTCGCGCCAGCCAGGTCAGGGCATCGACCTCCGTGCCGATGCGGCGCAGCAGCCTGCGGGCGCCGGGGGTGCGCGCCCTCCACACCTCGTGGCCGTGCGTGGTGGCGACGGTGGTACAGATGCGGCGTGCGCGACGGGCGGGAGAGTGCGTACCCGGTGGCGGATCACCGGGCACGGAAAAAAACTCGTCGGGTGCCGACTTTGCCGTGGGACCGTGGGCGGGCTGGGCGCCGAGGTGATGACGACCAGCGCGCTTCGCCCACACCCGGCGTCGGCCCTGCGCGACACCACCGGAGCGGTGAGCGCCACTCGCTGCCCACGCACGATGTCGAGATCGACCTCGCTCACGGCCTCGGCCTCGCCGTGCCGGCACACCACGCCGGAGATCCGGAGATCCACCCCTTCCATGACACCTCCCCGCCTCCCCGCCTCCCCGCCTCCCCGGAGCAGTCGGGCGAGAGAGGCGGTCGGTTCCCGCGGGGCCGAAGAAGTCGTGACAGCTGCGGCCTGGGGATCCGCTGGGTCACTGAGTGTCCTGGGCACGGGCGGGTCACCGGCGTCGTCTGCTCGTCCCTGGCTTCGGTGGACGCGTTGCTGCCCTCCTTGCCGGTCCGGAGGCCGACGTGGGGTGGAAGGTGCAGCGGAGATACGACAGCGGGTCGCATCAGCGAGACGTCAGCCCGGCCCGGCTGACACGGGGCCTGCCTGTCCGTACCGGCCGGGCTGCCGACGAGGCAGCCGCCGAGTCCTCGACCGCGCGCTTCCTCACCTGCCCGGTCGAAGAGTTGATGGAGATGGCCGTGGTTCAGGAGCGGAGCCTCCTGAGGGCCGCCGTGAGGGAGCTGATGGCTGCGGGATTGCGCGGGCTCTCGACGAGGTCGACGTAGTCGAGAATGACGATCCGGTCGTTCTTGATGGCGGAGACGTTCGCGAGCGGCTCGTAAGACGTGAGGAACTTCCGCTTCTGTTCCGCGGTGGCGTCGCCGTAGTCGTTGATCACGATGACCTCGGGGTCGCGGGCGACGACCGTCTCCCAGCCCACGGTGGTCCAGCTGTCCTTGAGGTCCTTCATGATGTGGTCGCCGCCGGCCTTGGTGATGATGTCGTGGGGACCGGCGAAGGCGCCGGACGTGAACGGCTTGTCCTCGCCGCTGTCGTAGAGGAACACCCGGGGCCGGTCGGCGCCCTTCAGCGCTTTCGCCTGTGCTTCGGCCACTTGCTCGCGGAACGAGGTGATGAGGGTTGCGGCCTTGTCCTCGACGTCGAACACCTGCCCAAGGTTCCGCAGGTCCGTGTACAGCGCGTCGAGGGGCGCCATCACACCGCGGGCCTTGCCCTGTCCGTTGCGGCACGACTCGCTGAGCAGGTACGAGTCGATGCCTACGCGTTGCAGCGCGGCGGGCGTGAAGCCCTCACCCTCGTTGAAACCGTAGTTCCAGCCCGCGAAGACCAGGTCGGCACGGGCGTCCAGCACCAGTTCCTTGTTGATGTGCTCCTTCGATAGCCACTTGGTCTTCTGGTAGCTGTCCTTCCAGGGCACGGTCGTGAGGTCGCCCTTGTCGTCGGGCATGACGTATCCGGCCATGTGGTCCTCGAGGCCGAGGACGAACATGATTTCGGTGATGCCGACGTCGTTGGTGACCACGCGCCGCGGGACCCTGTCGAACGTCTTCTTCTCGCCGCAGTTCTCGACCGTGACCGGATAGTGGCTGTCGGACGTTCGGGCGCCGTCTCCCTTCCCCTCCTCCGACGGGACGTCCGCACCGCAGCCGGTGACGGCGAAGGCCAGAGCGAGTGCGACGGCGGCAGGGCGTGCGAGGTCGGCCATGTGGTGGTGACTCCTTCGAGGGTGAACCGGGGATGGGAACTACTGGGCGGGGAGACGGTCGAAGAGCAGTTGGACCGCTCCTGTCTCCGGGTGGGGGACGCGGTGCGCCCGGACGCCGAAGACGTCAGCCAGCAAGACGGGGGTGAGAACGTCGTGCGGAGCGCCGGAAGCGACGATCCGCCCGTCGTCGATGACGTGGACGAGGTCGCAGTGGAGCGCGGCGAGGTTGAGGTCGTGCAGCGCGGTCAGCACGGTCAGTCCGCTGGCCCGTACCAGGAACAGGACCTCCAGCTGCTGGGCTACGTCCAGGTGGTTGGTCGGCTCGTCCAGCACCAGGACCTGCGGCTGCTGGGCGAGCGCGCGGGCGATCAGGACCCGTTGCTTCTCACCGCCGGAGAGCGTGAGGAAGCCTCGGTCGGCCAGATGGCCGGCGCCGACTCCTTCCAGTGCGGCGGCACACGTGCGCCGGTCCTCGTCGGTCTCCCGAGCCACTGCCCCCTGGTGCGGCAGTCTGCCCATGGCCACCACCTCGGCCACCGTGAAGTCGAACTCCGCGACCGCTTCCTGCGGAAGGGCGGCGAGCCGGCGCGCGCTTTCGCGCGTGCTCATGGCCAGCAGGTCGTCGCCGCCGAGACGTACCGCACCGGCCGTGGGGCGCAGCGCCCGGTAGACGCATCGCAACAGGGTCGACTTACCGCTGCCGTTGGGCCCGACGAGCCCCACGACCTGGCCACTGCCCGCCCGTAGCGAGACGTCCTCCACCACCCGGGCGCCGGAGATCTCCACTGTGAGCTTGTCGATGTCGACCTGCATCACACGCCTCCGAAGGTGTAGGTACGGCGGCGCATGAGCAGGATGAAGCAGGGCACGCCGATCGCAGCCGTCAGTACACCCAGCGGCAGCTCGGCGGGGGCGAGAACTACGCGCGACAGGATGTCGACCCAGATCAGCAGCACTGCGCCGGCCAGGGGCGCGACGACCAGCAGCCGGCGGTGGTCCGCCCCGACCAGCATCCGGGCGGCGTGCGGAACCATCAGACCCACGAAGCCGATCGCCCCGCTGACCGCGACCACCGCCCCGGTGACGGCGGCGGCGGTGAGGAAGAGTTGCTTACGCAGCCGTCCGGGGTCCACCCCCAGCGCGGCGGCGGTCTCATCCCCCATCGCGAGGGCGTTCAGACGCCGGGCCGACCAGCCCAGGTGGACGAGGCCGCCCAGGACCGCGCCCGCGGCAATCGGTACGGAGGACCAGCTCGCACCGCCCAGACTGCCGAGCAGCCACATCATCGCGGACCGGGCCGCTTCGCCGCGCTCGGCGGCGAACACCATGAACGTGGTCACGGCGGAGAAGCCGTAGTACAGCGCAGTCCCGGTGAGCACGAGCCTGAGCGGTGTCAGCCCTCGCGGGGTCCGGGCGATCGCGTACACCAGCATCATGGCCACGAGCGCGGAAAGGAACGCCGCCGTGGACAAGGCCCAGACACCGAGTGCGCCGAAGGCACCGAAAATGAGCACGGCGTTGGCCCCGACGGCCGCACCGGAGGAGATGCCGAGGACGAAAGGGTCCGCGAGCGCGTTGCGGACCATGGCCTGGACAGCGACACCCACGGCGGCCAGACCGGCGCCGACGACCGCGGCCAGCACCGCGCGCGGGAAGCGGAGTTCCCACACGATGATGTAGGAAGAGACCTCGTCCGGAGCTATGGACCCACCGGTCAGCCCCGCCCAGAGATAGTGCAGCGCCTCGGTCCACGAGAGCCCCGACGCCCCGATGCCCGCCCCGCAGGCGAGGGAGACGGGCAGCGCGACGCACAGTCCGGTCACGAGCAGGGGCAACGAAACGCGTCGGGGTGGTGGGGGCCCACCACTCGCACCGCGGTGCGATACGGCGGGTATGCGGTCGCGGAGCGTGGCCACAAGCGGATCACTTTCGCCTCGGGCCGTGCACCTGCGTGATCGAAGGAGCGGGCCCAGGCGGTGGGCCCGGTGCGCAGCACCTCTCGCAGTCCACGGCGATCGACAGGAGCTTCACCACCGCGGGTAATCGGGCTTACGGAACCCTGTGCAGGACTCCGCCTACCGTTGCGGGTCAGCGCCGGAATTCGACCGGACTTCCCCCACGAGGCGCTTGCAGCTTAGCGCCTGTCCCCCGCCTCCTCTCCACGCGGAAGGCACGGGGGTAGCGCCGACGCGGTGGCCCAGGCGCGGGCAGCGAGGCTTTGAGGGACTGCAAAAGCATGCTTGTTCGCCGACCACCCGGACGGTGACGACGCCCGGGGCGCGGGGGCATGGGGAGGGACGGCTGGATGGTGTGGCTGGATGAGTGCGTGGCCGCTGCTTTCCAGGAAGGCCCTCTGACGCGGGGTCCGTGCGGGCGGGGTCGGCACGTCGTGGCGCTCCAGTCGTTTCGTGGGTCGCCGGCCTGCCCGGTTCAGGCCGTCATTCCGTCTCCTGGGCGTGCGGGGCCGTCGCGGGCGGATGGGTCGGACGGTCCCGTCCGCCGTCACGGCCGGACACCATGACGACGACGAGCCCGACGACGACGGCTCCGGCGGCTGCCCGCCCTGCCGCCCGCACCCACCACCCCAGCGGGGCCGCGCCCCCACGTCCGCCTGGCGGGCCCAGCCGTTCGGCCCGCCGGGCCGGTCTCAGCAGGCGCAGTAACAGCAGTAGTGCGACCGGTAGTTGCAGCAGCCACAGGACGGTGCGCGGCCACTCCCCGTACCAGACATTGGTTCCGTAGAGCAGCGTGTGCCACACGCTGAGCACGTACACGACGATCACGAAACGGTGCAGCCGTCGCCAGGCGTTGGCTCCGATGCGGTGCCGAACGTAGAACAGCAGCCCCAACGGAATCGCCAGGTACAGGGCACCCTGTCCGAGCGGGATGGCGATTCGGCCGGTTCCGGAGTCGTACCAGCCCGGCACGAAGGTGTCCGCGAAACCCACCCACAACCGCTCGGCCCACGCCACCTTCGTCTCATAGCGCACGAGTTCCGCCGCGAACATCAGCGCGTGCGCGAACATCAGCGCCATCGTCGTCAGGCTCGTGGTGCGGTGCCAGCGCTCCAGTACCTGCCGGGAGACAGACAGCCGCGTGGACCGTGACCCCGACAGCAGCAGACCGATCATGACCGTGCCCCAGGCCCACAGCAGGCCCGACCATCCGAACGCCTGGCTGAGCAGGTACATCCAGTAGGTACCGGGATCGTCCATGAACGGCATGACCGCAACGGTGTCCGAATCACCCGATGCCATGCGCGCGTACAGAAACGCGAACATGAGCGTCGTGACCCCCACGGCCGCAGCGGCGTCGGGGAGGGCGGACCGCATGTCGCCGCGCAGAGCGACGCGGTCGCCGGGAGGCCGTTGCCGTCCGGGCGGTGCTGTTGCCCCGTCTTCGTCCGGGCTCGCGTCTGACACCATCAGGGGCCTCCTGGGCACGGGCCACCGCAGCAACGGTGCGTATGTGTCGTGGGGCAACGAGTCTGGCTGAGGGGACAGCGATCCTCCGAGAGGATATCCGGCCAGAGCGGCTACCAGGACGGCGCAGAACACACCTGGTTCTGCCCCTCCCTTCCGCATGACAGGACGGCCGCCGAAGCCCCCTGTCGCAGGGATACGGGCATCGCCCGGGTCCGCGCCAGGATCGGGGAAGCGACGGCCGATGAGGCCCGCCAGGTTGACGGCTGACGGGCTCGCGAGTCCGAAGACCATGAAGGAGCACCGAGACACGACGCCACCAACGGGCCTGGCCGGCCCGCAGGGGGTCGCCCGACTCCCGTGCGGTACGGGCGAGCCACAGCAGAGCCTCCAGCGGGTCGCCGAGGCAGGCCGCCCCGTTCCCCCGGGAGGCGCCCTGGTGCCCGCCCGCCAGTTGGCGCAGGCACTGCACCACGAGGTCCACCGGGGACCCGACCTCGCTGGAGTCCGGGTCCATCGTCGCCCCCATTTCCAGCGCCACCCGGATCGCATTGGTCGCGGCAGCGGCGACCAGCCGGACCTCCAGGGGGTCGGCATCCGGCCCCGCGAGGCGGCTCACCACCGGCAGGAGCTGCGACTCCTGGTTACCCGACACCGGACGGCTCGCAGGGCAGGATCACCCTGGGCGGCCCGGCAACAAGGCACGGGTCCAGCGCAGCCCTTCCTCCTCCCCCAGGCCGTCCGATGGTGCGAATGACGCGGTGCAGGCCAGGCGGTCAGGAATGCGGGACGGGGCCGTGGGCTTATGTCCTTTCGGAAGCCTCCTGCCCACAGCCCGTGGGGTCCGGCCACGGGCGGCCGCTACGGAGTCGGGCCGGGTACTCGCAGGCTCCTCTTTCCGTTGACGGCGGGGTCCTTTGTGTTCTGGAGCGCGTCAAGTATGGCCATGCCCTGACCCACCACGCCCGCGGCCATCTGATTGACGCCCTCGGTGCCGTTGAGGACGGTGAGGCTGGCGCCCGATATGCCACGGGCGGCCGCGTCGGCGAGGGTCGGCAGGTTCTCCACCACCCGGTTGGCGGCGATCAGTTCCTGGTTGCCGTCGCGTAGCGAGAGTGCGCGGGCGGTGTTCGCGTCGGCTTGGGCCTGCGCGAGTGTCCGCTCGGTGTAGGCGTTGCCGTCCGCTTCGAACTTGGCCTTGTCCCGGGCGGCTTCCGCCAGGGTGCGCTGTCGGTATGCCTCAGCGTCCGCCGGGCGTCTGACTTCTCCTTCGAGGCGTCGGCCCGCCAGTTCGGCCTGGCGCTGGGCAAGCGCCGTCTGTTCCTCGATTACCTCGTGGGACGCGCTGGCCTGGGCAAGCGGCCCGGCCTGGGCAGCTCGGGCGTTGGACTGCTCGGTCTCGGCGAGGAACCCGGCCCGCTTGATTGCGGTGTCCCGCTCGTACTCCGCCTTGAGGGCGGCCGCCTGCTGTTCGCGTTCGGTCGCCTCCTGGTCGGCCTTGGCCTGGGCGATTCGTGCCTGGCCGGCGACTGCGGCTGCGTGCGGAGCGGAGAGGTTGTTGATGTACCCGGTGGCGTCCTCGATCTCCTGAATCTGGAGTGCGTCGACGACAATTCCGAGTTTCTCCATCTCGCTGTGACTGCCCGCCATCACTTCCTGAGCCACTCGGTTGCGTTCCCGGATGATTTGTTCGACGGTCAGTCCGCCGACTATGGATCTGAGGTGTCCGGCGAAGATCCGGCCGACAAGCTCCTCCATGCGTTCTTGCTCGGAGAGGAAGCGGCGCGCTGCATTAGCGATCGAGATCGCGTCATCACCGACTTTGAACACACAGACCGCGCGTACGCTGAGCCGGATGCCCTGCTGGGTGACGCAGTCCTCCGCGATTTCCGCCTCCCGCAGTGCCAGGGACAGCATGCGGGCCTTCTGCTTCACAGGCAGTACGAAACTACCGTGACCTGTGACGATACGGAACTGTGTTTCTTGTGCATGCTGTTTCGTACCGGATATGAGCATGGCCTCATTAGGCGCGGGGACCTGCCAGAACAACATGAGAGACTCCCGTCGGGCATCGAGACGCCACCATTGCCAAGGCCCTTGCAAGACCATTCAGGACGGCAACACCTCGACGATCACCGAGCGCGCCGAAATGGAGTCGACGACAAGGACCCTTGCACCACTTGCGAGAGGGGCGTTGGTACGCGACCACGCCGCATAGATCTCCGAGCCCCCGCGCATAGCTACCAGAACCTCGCCCGGTCCGTCGGGAGGTATCCCTACGGTGATTCTCCCGATAGCTCCGACCGGGCTCTGGGAAGACTCGTCAATGCTGGGCATAGGCCCTCGCGCCGGGCATACGTCTCATAGGCATTTCCGGCCCTCTCCTCGATCGAAAGCGGCCACAGCACATCAGCCGAGGCTATTCTCTCGATATGATTACAGTACTCCCGCCCCTCCACCGGTGCGACGGCGTCAGTACCCGCCTTCCGTGCGATCAGCCTTGCCGGTGAGGTTCGAGGCCCAGGAGCAGCGCGACAACCGCCGGCGGGAGCAGGACCGACCGATCATCAATGCCTATCCGGTGGTGATGGCCGGGCTGCTGTTGGGCAGCGGCACCCTGGGTGACAGGGTGGGGCGCCGAAGGACGTTTCTGATCGGCTTGGCGGTCTTCGGTGTCGCCTCGCTGGATGCCGCGTTTCCCTCGGCCCCGGAGACCTTGATTGCGGCACGGGCGTTCCTGGCCGTCGGCGCGGCGGTGATGATGCCCGCAACGCTCGCATTGATCCGCATCACGTCCGAGGACGAGCGCAAGCGCAATGTGGCCATCGCCATCTGGGGCACTCCGGCGATCGTCAGCAGCGCACTGGGCCCGATCATCAGCGGACTCCTGCTGCAAAGCTCCAGCACCTCGCGGACCGATGGGAGGCACAGCTAACTGCAGCGGCCGGAAAACCGGCCCACGAAGCGCCCCCCACAGAGCGGCTCACCGCCTACACCCGCGTCACCACCCAAAGCGCGACACGAGCCGAACTTCTCTTCATGCTCGAGGGATCCACAACTCCCGAACACGCAGCCCCCTGGGACGCGGTCATGGAACGGTGGGCCCCACCATGGACCACCACCGACGCCGACGACCCGGACGCGCTCGACCGGTTCATCGCCCGCCTCGCCGCAGACGGCCCGTGGCTGTACGAATCCCTCACCGCCGAGCGGCTGACTCCCCGACTACGCCGCGCCCTCGCCGAACGCATCGCCGGCGCCTCAACCATGACGACACCTGAGCTCGCACTGCCCTGCAGGCTCCTGACCGCTGGATCCCGTCGAGGAAGCGTTGAAAAGCGGGGACGGCACGCTGCGGCTGATCGTCCATGGGAGCGGCCACCTGCGCCGCACTCACCCCCGGTGGTGGCGCCTGGCTCGCGGGTCTGCGGTAGCGGATCTGAGGCGCGAGCCAGAATTTTCGGAGTACGGCGGTCTGCGGATGTCGAGACCGTGCCACCGGCTCCGCCCCAGGGACATCAGCGGCCACCACCGGCCGCACGAAGAAGAAGGAGAAACCAGCATGGCGATTCAGCGGATGGACAACGTCGGCATCGTCGTCGAGGACATGGATGCCGCCATCGCGTTCTTCGTGGAACTCGGTATGGAGCTGGAGGGCAGGGCGGAAGTCGAGGGCCGTTTCGCCGACCAGTGCACCGGACTCGACGGCGTCCACTGTGACATCGCGATGGTCCGGACCCCGGACGGTCACAGCCGGCTCGAGCTGGCGAAGTACCGCAGCCCCGCGGTGATCAGCGCCGGGCCGCGCAACCGGCCGCACAACATTCTGGGAACGCACCGCATCATGTTCGCCGTCGACGACATCGAGGACACCGTTGCCCGCCTGCGCCCTCACGACGCCGAACTCGTCGGCGAGATCGCCCGGTTCGAGGACAGCTATCTGCTCTGCTACCTCCGCGGCCCGGAGGGCATCATCGTCGGACTGGCCGAGCAACTACGCTGAGAAGGAGGATTTGAACCATGCAGCCGAACGAGATCATCGAGGTTCTGAAACCACCCGATCAGCCAGGAGCTGCTGGCCCGTGACGTGACCCGCCTGACTTACGTCGCCAAGGACGGAACCCCGCGCAACGTACCCATCGCCTTCACCTGGAACGGGTCGCGGTCGGGTACTCGCTGTCAGGAGTCGGGGTGCGCGTCCGTCCGGAGTGTCCACGCGGCCCCTGGGCAGCCCGCCGGAAGGGGCGGGAAGCGGTGGCCCTTCACATCAGTGCTCCAGTGATGACCCGCGCCGCAGTCGCACGCGTAGATTCCACTCTCCGGCACGATCTCGCCCGGATGCCACGATGCCCGTTCCTCGTCCATGTTCTCTGTGTACGACGCCCGGACGGACCACGCGACTCAGGGGACCGTGGCTCCGCAGGCGACCGAAACCGGGGGCGGTGGCGATGACGAACAGGCTGTGCCGCAGCAGCCAGGCCCTTCGTCGTGGCTGGCTGCTGCCGGGCACGAACGGCGACTCGATCGTGGGGCGGTCCTCAGTCCTCCATGCATCGCTGGGTGGCGCGAAGTCCGCCTTCCCTGCGTGCGGGCTGTTCGAGTGCCTCCGGGCGAGTGGTCTCGACGGTGACGCTGTGAGCGGACGGGCACAGGCGGGGAGAGACAGGAAACCCCGCCGCACTCTCACCCATCGGAGCACCTCGATGAAACGCACCGCCACAGCGGCCACCTTCGTCACGGCCCTGTTCGCCACCGTCCTGACCGGCTGCTCCGACAGCACCTCGGGGGAGGGGCGCGGGCCCACCTCATCCAGCGCCTCGCCTTCGACGCCGGCCACCGTGGACACGAAGTCCGCGGGCTCGCTCGGCAACATCCTCGTCGACCACAAGGGCAACACCCTCTATCTCTTCCTCGCCGACAAGAAGAACAAGTCGAACTGCACGGGCGCTTGCGCCGAAGCGTGGCCTCCCTTGCTCACCAAGGGGGCTGCCAAGGTCGGCAACGGCGTGGACAAGAAGCTGCTCGACGTCACCAAGCGTTCCGATGGTGACGAACAGGTCACCTACAACGGACACCCCCTCTACTACTATGCCAGCGACACGAAACCTGGCCAGACGAACGGTCAGGGCCTGAACCAGTTCGGCGCCGAGTGGTATGTCCTTGACGCCAAGGGCAATAAGGTCGAGAGCTGAGTCGGCTGAATGCCACGGGTTCGCAGCGCGGCGAAAGCAGCGGCAGGAGAGTCGCGGCCGGCGTCCTGGCAGCCGTCCTCGTACCGGTCGTGGTCGGGGTCGGGATCTATCTCTTCGGAACCCACCACACACCGAACTACGACAACGGGCTCTTCGGTGAGCACGGAACCGCCGCGGTCGGCCTCAAAGCCCGACTCAGCACCGCGCTGTTCGGCCTCGCCCTCATCCAGCTCTGCCTCGCCCTGTGGATGTACGGCCGCGTGCCGGGCGCCCGCTCCGCACCCCGATCGGTGCGCTTGGGACACCGCGTGCTCGGGTACCTCACCTTCCTCTTCTCACTGCCGATCGCCTATCACTGCCTTGCGACCTATGGGATCGAGACGACGTCCCCGAGGGTCGCGATCCATTCCTTCGCCGGGTGCGCGCTCTACGGTGCGTTCGTGGCCAAGGTGATCGTCGTGCGCAGCAGGCGTCTGCCCGGCTGGCTCCTTCCGGCGATGGGCTCCCTGCTCGTGCTCGGTGTGGCCCTCCTCTGGTACACCGCCGCGCTGTGGGCCCTGAACGGAGACTCAGTGCCGGGGCTTTCCTCTTTCTGAGGGAGCAGCCCCGGACCTCGCGTTGGTGGTGCACTACAGCACTGCGTCGCCGCACAGCAGCACTTGTGGTGGGTGGAACACCGCTTCGGCACGTAGCACGAGGGTTCCGCGAGTGGGGAGGGGCGCGACTCCGAGACGTATGCCGATTAGCCGGTGATCAGGCTGTCGACCCGGCCGGGCGCCCTGTGAGCGAGACTGACGATCTCAGCAGGTAGTGGTCGACATCGGGGATGGAGGAGCCAGGGGCGTACCCGGTCAACACCAGGCCGACGGTCCAGACCAGGCCGCCGGTGATCTGCCAGAAAGTGAAGACCCGGGCGGGGATGTCAAGCGCCCCGGCAAGCGGGTTCCCTTCGCACTGCTGATGCTCATCGTGTGGTGGCAGGCCCGCCACGCGGGAACCCCGGCGGCGGTCACCGCGCTGGCGGTTTCGCTGGTCACCGCCCTCGCCTCCGCCACAGCCGTCGCGCCGGCGTGCACTATCCGCACGACGTCCTCATGGGGTTCGGCGTGGGCGCCCTCGTCCCGCTCCTCGCCACCTGGGCGGTGCGGCGCGAGCAGAGTGCGGTCGCCGCGGGACGCTCCTTGGGGCCGAGCGTGGCTGTGCCGTTCACTTCTTTCCAGCGGCGTCGGCTTGCGCCACGACCGGGTTGGCTGCGAGGGCGGGGCGGGCGCCTGCTGCGGCAGGGGCCGCCTGCAAGGGCTGTGCGGCCTCGGCCCGGGGGCCTGCGCATACGGCTGCCGCTGCGGGGGCAGCTGCCTGATCACCTCGCCCTGGAGGGGCTCGGGGTTGACCGAACGCGGGGGCGGGACCGGCTACGGGGTCCTCTCGCGCACGGGTGATGAGCGGGCCCGCTCCCCGTCAGGGGGTCGCCGCAGAGACCACGTAGACGACCGGCGCCGCCGGGTCGGTCATGTTGACGGTGATGTTCTGGGTGGGGCGCGGGTCCTTGTTCTTGTGGACCGTGCCCGCCCAGTCGACGCCCGGCCCGAAGTACCAGCCGGTGATCTTGACATCGCGTTCGCTGATGGTGACCTTGCCGGTCTCCAGCGCGGCACGGCCGGTGCCGACACCACTGAGGAAGCGGTCGAGGCCGGCGGAGGTCGTACGGAACTTCACGTACATCCGGCTGGCTTTCCAGTTGTTCGTCTCGTAGTACTGGACCCCGACCGCGTTGCCCGGGATGGGCAGCTCGAAGATCCGGCGCTGCATGCCGGACGGCCAGTCCTCGCGCAGTCCCTGGGCGGCGGCTTCGGCCTCCTTGTCCTTGCCGGAGCGGCGGCTCTGCTCTGCGGAGATCACCAGGTAGCCGGCCGGGATGCCGATGAGCAGCACGATGATGGTCAGCGTGATCAGGCGTCGGCGAATCACCCTGCGCCGCTCCTGCGGAGACGTCCCGTCGCCGTCTCCGGAGGAGCCGGCGGGCCCGGAGGACCCGGAAGCGCCTGACGAAGGGGGCTGGCGCGGCCCGATGTGGTGCTCGGCTGCGGTCATGGTCGGTGATCCCTCGAAGCTGCGGTACGGAGCGGAGTGCGGGTGGCCGGGCCGCGGGGCGCGACCCGGGGATCAGTCGGCGGTACGGGTGTTGCGCGTGTTCCGGATGGTGCTCGCGGCCTGGTCGTAGAACTGCGCGTACCGCTCGTAGCGCTCGACCCGGCGGCGGTTGGTCCGCCGGAACCTGCGCGCGACCAGGCGTGCGAGGTCGGCGGCGCCGACCATACCCGCCTCGGGGCCGAGCTGGGCCTTCACGATCCGGGCCTCCGGGCGGTAGCCTCGGCCCGTGAGGTGGCGCTTGAAGGCGTCCCTCGCTGGGCCGATCAGCAGGTTGTCGGCCGCGCTGACCCCGCCGCCGATGACGAAGCAGGACGGGTCCAGAGCGGCCGCGAGATTGGCGATACCGACGCCGAGCCACTGGCCGATGTCCTGGAGGAGCTCGACGCACATCGCGTCGCCCTCACGGGCCAGCTCGGTGATGAGCGGCCCGGTGATGTCGGGGATGTTGCCCTTGACCCGCTCGATGATGCCGTGGGCCACCGGCGAGTCCGCCGCGGCGAGCTCCCGGGCCTCGCGCACGAGGGCGTTGCCCGAGCTGTACTGCTCCCAGCAGCCACGGTTGCCGCACGGGCAGCGGTGCCCGCCGGGCACCACCTGCATATGGCCGAACTCACCGGCGACGCCGTACTTGCCGCGCTTGACGTGCCCGTCCTCCAGGATCGCTCCGCCGATGCCGGTGCCCAGCGTGATCATGACCAGGTGGTCCTCGCCGCGGCCGGCACCGAAGCGCCATTCCGCCCAGGCCGCCGTGTTGGCGTCGTTGTCGACCATCACGGGGACCACCAGCCGGGAGGCGATGGCGTCGCGGAGGGGTTCGTCGCGCCACGCGAGATGCGGGGCGAACAGCACCTTGGAACGCTCCGCGTCGACCCAGCCCGCCGCGCCGATCCCGACGGCGTGCACATCGTGCCGGTCGGAGAGGTCCAGGACCAGTTCGACGATGGTGTCCTCGACGACCTTGGGGCTCTTGGACTTGTCCGGCGTCTCGGTGCGGAGGGTCTCCAGGATGTTTCCGTCGGCGTCGACGACGCCGGCCATCACCTTCGTCCCGCCGATGTCGATGCCGACGGTCGGAACCCTGGGCGCTGTGAGGTGCGAGCGCCGCTCCCTGGTGCCGACGGTCCGCAGGACGGTCGCGCGGGCGGAGCCGCGGTGTGTGAAGTCGCGGTACGTGCTCATCGTCCCTGCGCAGGTCGGGGGGCCGGTCGGTGATCCGTCCGGCGGCGGACGGCGCCCGCCGTGCACGATTCTGCCATTCCCCCGTCCCCGGGATCGGCCTACGGCCCGGGGGCGGGAGGTACGAAACGGCACTTATAGGGTGTCATCGTCGACCGGACGGCCACCGAGGCCGTCCGGCGACGGGGCTCGTTCGAGCTCGTGGCTGAGCTCGTCGAGCTCGCTCCCACCCGCCATCTGACGGGTCAGTTCGTCCAGTGTGACGTCGCTCCTGGTGTGGCTGCCGGACATCGCGCCACGCTTGAGCAACACGAACCGGTCGCCCACGAGATAGGCGTGATGAGGGTTGTGCGTGATGAGGACCACGCCGAGCCCGGCGTCCCTGGCGGCCGCGACGTACTTGAGCACGACCCCCGACTGCTTGACCCCGAGCGCCGCGGTCGGCTCGTCGAGGACGAGGACCTTCGCACCGAAATACACGGCACGGGCGATGGCCACGCACTGGCGTTCGCCGCCCGACAGGGTGCCGATGGGCTGGTCGACGTCGCGCAGGTCGATGCCCATGCGCAGCAGTTCCGTGCGGGTCGTCTCCCGCATCCGCCGCACGTCGAGGCGCCTGAACGGGCCGGAGCCCCTCGTCGGCTCCGAGCCGAGGAAGAAGTTGCGCCAGACCGGCATGAGGGGGACGACGGCCAGGTCCTGGTAGACGGTGGCGATTCCCCGGTCCAGGGCGTCGCGCGGGTTGACGAGCGTGGTCTCCTCGCCGTCGATCAGGAACGTCCCGGCATCGTGCCGGTGCAGTCCCGCGATGATCTTGATGAGGGTGGACTTGCCGGCGCCGTTGTCCCCGAGGACACAGGAGATCTCTCCCGCGCGGACCTCGAGCGAGACGTTCTCCAGGGCCTTGATGTTGCCGTAGTACTTGCTGACGCCGTCGAGCTGGACGAGCGCCGGGCCGGCCGTGTCCCGGGGAACCGGAGCCTGGGTGGCCGTCATTTCGTCGCCTCCGCACGCTTGCGTACCCATGCGTTGAGCAGGGTGGCCAGGAGCAGCATCGCTCCCAGGAAGAACTTGAACCAGTCGGGGTTCCACTCCGCGTACACGATGCCCTTGCTGGTCATGCCGAAGATGATCGCGCCGACCGCGGAGCCGATCGCCGAGCCGTAGCCGCCGGTGATCAGACAGCCGCCGATGACGGCCGCGATGATGTAGATCAACTCGTTGCCGACACCCTCGCCGGACTGCACGACGTCGTAGGAGAACAGCAGGTGCTGGCCGGAGACCCAGGCGGCGAAGGCGACACCGAGGTAGAGCCCGATGCGCGTACGGATCACGGGCACACCGACCGCGCGGGCGGCGTCGGCCTCGCCGCCGACGGCGAAGATCCAGTTGCCGAAGCGGGTACGGATCAGGATCCAGGTGGCGATCGCGACGAGCGCCGCCCACCACAGGATGGTGACCTTCAGCTCGACGTCGCCGATGGTGAGGTAGGACGCGAAGACCTTACGGGCGGAGTCGAAGCCCTCCATGTCCCCGATGGCCTTGGTCGACACCGTGCCGCTGATCAGCTTGGTGAAGCCCAGATTCAAGCCGGTCAGCATCAGGAACGTGCCGAGCGTGATGATGAAGCTCGGGAGTTCGGTGCGGGTCAGCATGAAGCCGTTGAAGGCGCCGAAACCCAGGGTGACCAGCAGCGACACGAAGACGCCCACCCAGACGTTGGCGGTCATCTGGTAGCTGAACATCGAGGAGATCAGCGCGGAGCTGGTCACCATCACACCGGCGGACAGGTCGAACTCGCCACCGATCATCAGGAGCGCCACGGGCGCCGCCATGATCCCGATGGTGGATGCCGCGTACAGGACCGTGCCGAGGCTGGAGGCCTGCAGGAAGCTGTCGGCGACGATCACGAAGAAGAAGAAGACGGCCGCGGCGCCGACGACCGAGCCGAGCTCGGGCCGGCCGAGCAGCTTGCGCAGCGGGGAGGTACGCAGCAGGCGTTCGTCGGTGCGGGGCGCCGCCGGTTGCCCGGTCGCTGTCATCGCGTGCCCCGCTTCGTGTACTCGGCGAGCGCGTCGGCGTCGGCGTCGGTGATGACCTGCGGCCCCGTCAGGACGGGCAGACCGCCGCCGAGCACGTTCTGGTTGTAGCGGTGGAGCCAGAGCAGGTCGACGGCCTCGTACCCCTGGAGGAAGGGCTGCTGGTCGACTGCGAAGCCGAGCGATCCGTTCTGCAGGCTGGTGGCGACGCTCGCGTTGAGGTCGAAGGTGTCGATCTCGGCCTTGCTGCCCGCGGTCTGCTTCGCCTTCACGGCGGCAGCGGCGAAGGGTGCGCCGAGCGTGACGACCGCGTCGATGCTCCGGTCGGAGTCGAGCTTGGCCTCGATGGACGCCTGGACGTCGGGCATGTTGGTGCCGTCGACGTAGAGGTTCTGCATCGTCCCGTCGAAGGACTTCTTCGCTCCGGCGCAGCGCTGCTCGTGGCCGACGTTGCCCTGCTCGTGCAGGACGCAGAGCACCTTCTTGCGGTCCCGCTTGTCGAGCTCGTCACCGACCGCCTCGCCCGCGATGGACTCGTCCTGGCCGATGTGGGTGAGGGCGCCGAAGGCCTTGGACTCGGCGGAGCCGGAGTTCACCGTGATCACGGGGATGCCGGCCTTGACCGCCTTGGCCACGACGGCCTTCATCGAGTCGGGCTTGGCGAGCGAGACGATCAGGCCGTCGACCTTCTTGTCGATCGCGGTCTGGACGAGCTCGGCCTGCTGCTGGCCCTCGTCGTTGTGCGAGTAGAGGAAGTTGATGTTGTCCTTGACGGCCGCCTGCTCGGCACCCTTCTGGACGATGTCCCAGAAGGTGTCGCCATCGCCCGAGTGGGTGACCATGGCGAACGTCCAGCGGGGCGTGTTCACCGCGGACCGGCCCTCGGCGGCCTGCTGGGCACGCTCCTCCGCCCGCTTGCCGCCGGTGCTGCTGCATCCCGCGAGGGAAGCCGCCAGTACCGCTGCCAGAACGGCGCCCATCGCGCGTACCCCTGTCCGAACCCTTGCCACGACGCCGTGCCCTTCTTGTGCTGCTCACTGTGCTGCCTGGTGAAGCCGTGGACGGCGTACTCGCCGCCCGGCGGGCCAAGTATCCCCGAGCCCGGACCGGCGTGGCCCAGCAGGGGCGCGGGCCGCGCCCTCCCGTTGTTCTAGTGACCAAGCATGACCGCGTCAATGTTTTCGTCCGAACATCCTTACCGGCGCCCACCGGGGCCGGCCTTCCGGAGATCTCAGGGCCGGACCAGCAGCTGGAACTCGAAGGCGTACCTCGAAGCCCGGTAGACGTGGGAACCGAATTCGACCGCACGGCCGCCGTCGTCGAAGGTCGTGCGTTCCATCGTCAGCAGCGGCGCCCCCGCGGGCTCCGCGAGGAGTTCACCTTCCTCGGCGGTGGCGGCGCGGGCCCCCACGGACTGCCGGGCGCTGTGCAGCGTGATCCCCGTGGCACGCATCATCCGGTACAGGCCGGTCGACTCCAGTCGCTCCGTGCCGAGATCGATCAGGTTCGGCGGCAGGTGGTTGCGCAGGAGCGCGATGGGCTCGTCGTGCGCGGAGCGCACCCGCTCGACGAGGTGGACGTCGCTGCCCTCCTCGACACCGAGCGCGGCGGCGACCTCGGCGGTCGCCGGCTCGATCGTGTTACGCAGCACCCGCGTCGTGGGGCGCCGGCCGGCTGTCTCCAGGTCGTCGTAGAGGCTGCTCAGTTCGAGCGGGCGCTTGATGCGGCTGTGCACGACCTGGGTGCCCACGCCGCGCCGGCGCACCATCAGACCCTTGTCGACGAGCGACTGAATGGCCTGACGGACGGTGGGCCGGGACAGCCCGAGCCGTGCGGCGAGCTCCAGTTCGTTGCCGAGGAGGCTGCCGGGTGCGAGTCGCCCGTGTTCGATGGCCGCCTCCAGCTGCTGGGCCAGCTGGTAGTAGAGCGGGACGGGGCTGGTGCGGTCCACGCCCAGCCCCAGGGCGGCGGAGTCGGCGGCGGGTTTGGGCACGGCACGGAGCGTACCCCGTACGGTCGCGCCGCACCCTTCAATTTGTCAGGACATATAGTTGACAGTGCGTCCGGGGGGCGGCACGTTGGGTGCATGCGCATCGGACTCATCGGCACGGGCCGGATCGGTTCCTTCCACGCGGGCGTCCTGGCACGCCATCCCGCGGTCGACGGCCTGGTGGTGACGGATCCGGACGGCATCCGCGCCGCACGGGTCGCGGCGCGGACGGGGTCGACCGCCCTCGCGTCCGCCGAGGAGGTCCTTGCAGCGGGGGTGGACGCGGTCGTGATCACCTCGGCCACCTCGGCGCACGCCGATCTCATCGGCCGGGCGGCACGGGCCGGTCTGCCCGCCTTCTGCGAGAAGCCGATCGCACTGGATCTGGCGGGGACCCTGGGCGCGCTCCGCGAGGTCGACCGGGCGGGCAGTGTGCTGCAGCTCGGTTTCATGCGCCGGTTCGACGCGGGATACGCGGCGGCGCGCGCCGCCGTGCGGGGCGGCGCGCTGGGCCGGCTGCACACCGTACGGGCGACGACGTCCGATCCCGCTCCCCCGCCCGCCGCTTATCTGCCGCTCTCCGGCGGGCTGTTCAGGGACTGCCTGGTGCACGACTTCGACATGCTGCGCTGGGTGACGGGCCGTGAGGTGACGGAGGTGTACGCCACGGGGTCGGACGCGGGGCCGGCGGTGTTCCGGGAGGCGGGCGATGTGGACACGGCGGCGGCGCTGCTGACCCTGGACGACGGCACGCTGGCCACGGCGACGGCCACCCGGTGCAACGGCGCGGGTTACGACGTACGCATGGAACTCGCGGGCGAACAGGACCAGATCGCGGTGGGCCTCGACGACCGTACGCCGCTGACCTCCGCAGAGCCGCAGGGACCGCCCGCGCCGGCCAAGCCGTGGCCGGGCTTCCTGGAACGGTTCGCCCCGGCGTACGAGGCCGAACTGGACGCGTTCCTGCGCGTCGTGGGCGGGGAACTGCCGAACCCGTGCGACGGCCGGGAGGCGCTGCACGCGCTGCGCATCGCCGAGGCGTGCGAGCTGTCGCGCGAGCAGCACCGTCCGGTACGGATGACGGAGATCGCCGAGGCCTGAGCCCCTTTACCAGGCCACCGGCAGCGACAACGGCCCCCGGATGAGCATCCCCGTACGCCAGGACAGGCCGGCCGGGTCGGCGTCCAGCCGCAGTTCCGGACAGCGTTCCAGGAGCGACCGGAGAGCGATGCGGGCCTCGATGCGGGCCAGGGGCGCACCCAGGCAGTAGTGGATGCCGTGACCGAAGGCGACGTGCCCGCGGGCGTCCCGGGTGATGTCGAAGCGGTCGGCGTCCGGAAAGCGGGCGGGGTCGCGGTCGCAGTCGGCCATCGCGACCAGGACGAGTTCGCCGCCGCCGGGGATCACCGTACCCGCGACATCCAGCGGCTCGGTGGTGAAGCGGTAGGTGGGTGTCTCGACGGGCCCCTCGTAACGGAGCGTCTCCTCGACCGCCTTGTCGATGAGGCCGAGATCGGCACGTAGGACGGCAAGTTGGCGCGGGTGGTTCAGCAGTGTCAGGACGCCGTTGGAGATGAGGTTGACCGTCGTCTCGTGTCCGGCCACGAGCAGCAGCCAGGCCATGCCGATGAGTTCCTCGGCGGAGAGACGGTCGCCTCCGTCGTCAGCCGTGTGGATCAGCGCGCTCAGCAGGTCGTCCCCGGGGGCCGCTCGCCTCTCGGCGATCAGGTCGCGCAGGTACGTCGTCATGGCGGCGGTGGACCGGCCCCGCTCCTCGGCGTCGAGGGACGAAACCGCCGTGTTGGACCAGTCGCGAAAGGCCTGCCGGTCCAGGGACGGCACACCCAGGAGTTCACAGATGACGGCCATCGGCAACGGGAACGACAACGACTCGACCAGGTCTGCGCTCCGGCCCGGACCGTCCAGCATGGAGTCGAGCAGGGCGTCCGTCATCTCCTGTACGCGTGGGGCGAGTTGTTCCATCCGGCGCGCGGTGAACTCTCTGGCCACGAGTCTGCGCAGCCGGGTGTGGGCCGGGGCGTCCGAGCCCAGCATGGACGTCCCCACCGACACCTTCCTGAGGCCCAGTGCGGGCGACGCCCTGCGCCAGTCCTTGGAGAGCCGCTGGTCGGCGAGGAGGGCCCTCCCCGCCTCGTACCCGACGACGAGCCAGGCCTCCGCACCCTCCGGGATACGGACCCGGTGCACCGGACCACGGGCGCGTAACCCGGCGTAGACCGGATACGGGTCGCGGATGAAGTCGTCGCCGAGTGCCCCGAGATCGAGCATGCTGTCCGTGGTCAACGAGGTTCCCTTCAGGTCGGCGGGGCGGGGAGAACGGTCCCCTGAGCCACCGCGCACAGCGTCTCGGTCCCCACGGCGTCCGCGGTGTACAGGTCGCAGCGCACCACAGCCTGTCTGCGGCCCGTATGGACCACCGACGCGCGGGCGATCAGGGTGCGGCCGCTCGCCGGTCGCACGTACTGGATGGAGAAACCGCCGGTCAGGACGGCGGGCCCCAGGGTGGTCCCGGCGGCGCCCCAGAGTGGTCCCGGCGGCGAAGGTGAGCGCGTTGTCGGCCGCGTAGGACACCACGCCGCCGTGCAGGAATCCGTTCTGCTGGGTGAGCTCCTCGCGCACATCGACCTCGAGGACGGCGGCGCCGCCCCCGAACTCCGTGATCCGTGCGCCGACGAGCCCGCTGAACGGCTGGCTGTCGAGGATCCGCCGCGCCGCGTCGAGGGAGAGCTCAGTCGTGAACCCGTCCCACATCACCAGCGCACCGGAAGACGGCGGACCCCCCGGAGCAGCAGCCCGGGCAGCCAGTCGGGCTCGCCGACGTCCGGGTCCCGCACGAGGCCGGGGCAGCGCTCCAGCAGTGCACGGATCGCGATGCGGCCCTCCATCCGGGCCAGCGGTGCGCCCAGGCAGAAGTGGATGCCGTGCCCGAAGGCCAGGTGTCCCCGCGCCTCGCGCCGGATGTCGAAGGTGTCCGGATCGGGATAGCGGCCGGGGTCCCGGTCCCCGGAGCCCAGGGCCACCAGCACGGCCTCACCCTGCGGTATGAGGGCCGGGCCGACCCGGACGGGTTCGCGTGTGAAGCGGAAGGTCGCCGTCTCGACGGGCCCTTCGTAGCGGAGCATCTCCTCGACGGCCCCGTCGATCAGCTCCGGCTCGGCACGGAGCAGGGCCAGCTGGTCCGGATGGTCGAGCAGTGCCTGTACCCCGTTGGAGATCAGGTTCACGGTGGTCTCGTGCCCGGCCACCAGGAGCAGGAAGGCCATGCCGATCAGTTCGTCCGGCGACAGACGGTCGCCCTCGTCGTCACGTGCCTGGATCAGGGCGCTCATCAGGTCGTCGCCCGGGGCGCGCCGCTTGTCGTCGGTCAGCTCGACGAGGTAGGCGCCCATGGCGTGGACCGCCTCGCTCTCCTTCTCCGGCGAGACGGGCGTGACGATGGCGTTGGACAGCAGGCGGAAGGCGTCCCGGTCGATGTCGGGTACGCCGAGGAGCTCGCAGATCACGGTCATCGGCAGCGGGAAGGCGAACGCGTCGATGAGATCGGCGCTCCCGGCGGGCACCATCGCGTCGAGGAGGTCCGCGGTGATCTGCTCGACACGCGGGCGCATCGCCTCGATCCGCCGGGCGGTGAATTCGCGCGCGACGAGTTTGCGCAGGCGGGTGTGGTGCGGGGCGTCCATCTCCAGCATGTTGGCGTTGATCGGATTGCTGGACGCCGAGAAGAGCTCCGTCGTCCGCCAGTCCTTGCTGAACCGCTGGTCCGCGAGAGCCGCGCGGGCCTCCTCGTAACCGACGATCAGCCAGACCCGCTCGAACTCCTCGGTGCGGACGGCGTGCGCCGGCCCCTCGGCGCGCAGCTTCGCGTAGTACGGATACGGATTCGCGCTGAAGTCCCGCGCCCCGCGCAGATCGACCACTGTCATCGTCCCGTCCCTCCTCCGGTCAGATCGGTTCAGCCTAGGCGGCTGCCTCGTGTCCCGTCCTCGTCCTCATGGAGGAGACCCGCGTCGTGCACCAGAAGGGCGATCTGTACACGGTTGTTGAGTTCGAGCCGGGCCAGTATCCGGGAGACGTGCGTCTTGACGGTGGCGACGCTCAGATGGAGCGCAGCGGCGATCTCGGCGTTGGAGCTGCCGCGCCCGACGGCCGACGCCACTTCCTGCTCCCGCTCACCCAGTTCGGCATACCGCTGCCGGGCGCGTGTCCTGCGGGCCTGGCGGTCGTCCACCGGGCCCCCCGCCGCGCGGGCCATGAGCCGGCGGGTGACGGCCGGTGAGAGGACGGGCTCGCCGGCGGCGACCCGCAGGACCGCGTCGACGATGTGCGCGGGCGGGGTGTCCTTCAGGACGAAACCCGCCGCCCCCGCTCGGATGGCCCGCACCACCTGCTCGTCGGCGTGGAAGGTGGTCAGGACGATGACCTCGGGGGCGCCCGGCCGGCGTCGCAGCGCCTCGGTCGCCGCCAGCCCGTCCATGCCGGGCATCCGGATGTCCATGAGCACGACGTCCGGGTGCGCCCGGTCGACGAGGGCGGCGACCTGGGTGCCGTCGGCTGCCTCCCCGACGAGGTGGATGCCGTCGGCGCCGCCGAGCATCAAAGTGAGTCCGGCCCGCACGAGCGGGTCGTCGTCGACGATGGCCAGCCGGACCGGCCGTGCCTCCGGCGACGGCGGCGTAGGAGTGCTCATGCGGGCCACGGTAGCCGGGCCCGGACCATGAATCCGCCGTCTGACCGGGGGCCGTGCTCCAGACTGCCGCCGGCCAGGCTCGCGCGTTCGGTGAGGCCGATGAGCCCCTGCCCGGACCCGGGAACCGGCTCGAAGGGGTCGGCGGGGGCCGGGTTGCCGACCTCGATGGACAGTCCGTCGCCCGGCCCGCCGGCCACCGTGACACGGACGGATGCTCCGGGCGCGTGTTTACGGGCGTTGGTCAGCGCTTCCTGGGCGATGCGGTAGACCGTGCGTCCGGCGGCGGGCGGCGCCTGAGCGGGATCGGCCAAGGTGTTCTCCAGCGTGACCTCCATGCCGGCCGAGCGGGACTCCTCGATCAGCGCACCCAGCGTGACGAGGGTGGGCTGCGGCCGGTTGCCCTCGTCGCCCTCGCCGGGAGCGCGCAGCACGCCGATGATCTCGCGGAGGTCCTGGAGCGCCTCGTGGGCACTGTCCCGGATGACTCCGGCTGCCCTGCCGACCTCGGCCGGGGGCGCGTCGGGCCGGAATTCCAGGGCGCCGGCGTGGACGCTGAGCAGGGTCAGCCGGTGGGCGAGGACGTCGTGCATCTCGCGGGCGATGGCCTCACGGGCCAGCCGCTGGGCCTGCTCAGCCCTGAGGGCCGCCTCGGTCTCGGCCCGGCGCGCCCGTTCACGCAGCGAGACGACCAGCTGGCGCCCTGACCGTACGACCATGCCCCAGCTGAGCACGAGGAGGGCCAACAGCGCCCCGAAGATGGTGGACGCGACGAAGGACGTCCCGGGTTCCGGGCGCAGCATCGGCTGTCCGGCGGCGATGACGAGGGCGCCCGCGCCGACGAAGGCCACCGGTTTGAACGGCCGGTGCACGGCCAGGCCGAACAGGCTGATCAGCATGGCTCCGGCCGCGACGGGCTCCACGAGCGAGAGGACCGTCAGGGCCACGGCGACTCCGATCGGCCACCTTCGCCGGGCCCAGAGCGCACAGCACGACATCGCCCCGATGAGCGAGTCGGCGAGAACGACACCGTCCGGTGTAGTCGGGTCGGCCTCGATCGCCGCGAGGGCGAGCATCCCGAAACCCGCGGCGCAGAGGAAGGCCGTGATGTCGACGGCCCAGTCCCGCACGGTCCGCCGCGACCTGCCCCGGTCGCCTGGAAGCTCGTCGTCGGCCAGGGCCGAGGGCAGCAGCCAGCGGTACTCCGAACGTGTCATGTCGGCAAAGCTACGCAGGCGGAGGGCGCTGAAGGGCCGTTCCGGGCCGGGGAGATACCGAAGTCGTACGATCGGAGACTTTCGTCGGCGCCCCGCAGACCGGTGGCCGACGCGGGCCGGCGGCGGCCCGCGCCAGGCTCGGACCATGAAGAAATTCGTGGAGTCGGTGGGGTTCATCGTGTTCGCACAGGGCGCCGCCGGGCTGTTGTACGAGTGGACGGGCTGGTTCCGGCTGTGGGCCGTGGTGGCGAAGCTCGACTTCCTCGACGACTACGGGCTCTTCGTCAACATCGTGCTGGTGGTGACGGGCGGAGCCGTGATGGTCGCGGCGGACTCGATCAAGACGTGAGGCGGGCGCCGTCAGGACGGCCCGTCGGCGCGGCGGCGCCCCCAGGCGGTGCCCGCCAGCACGAGCACTGCGCCCAGCACGCCCGGCGCGCCCAGGCGCTCGCCGCCGATCGCGATGCCGACGGCGGCGGCCCAGAGCGGCTCCGTACCGAGCAGCAGGCTGACCCGGGACGGCGAGGTGCGGCGTACCGACCACATCTGCACGAAGAACGCGAACAGCGTGCAGAATACGGACAGGAAGAGCAGCCCCGCCCATTCGGTGGCGCCGAAGCCGGCCGCCACCGCCCAGGGCGCCGGCCCGGTGCCGGGGACGGCGGCCAGTACGGCGAAGACGGCGAGCGCGCTGCCGAGCTGCACCGTGGTGAGGGAGAGCGAGTCGGCGTCCTGGACCGCCTTGATGCGCGCCATCGCAAGGACGTGCACCGTACGGGCGAGGGCCGCGAGCAGCATCAGGAAGTCGCCTGTGGAGGGGCTGGTGAACCCGCCGCCCTGGGTCAGCAGGACCACACCGGCGACCGAGAGGCCCGCGGCAGCGAGGAAGGCGGCCTGGGGCCGGACCCGGGTCACAGCCGCCTCGGCCAGCGGGGTGAAGACCATGGTGAGGCTGATGATGAGCCCCGCGTTGGTCGCCGACGTGTGCACGACGCCGTACGTCTCGAGGAGGAAGATCCCGCCGAGTACGAGTCCCAGCAGTCCCGCGCCCCGCCACTGCGCTCCGGTCAGCGCCCGCAGCCCGCGCCACCCGGCGACGGCGAGGGCGGGCAGCACGATCGCGAAGCGGAGTACGAGGACGGCGATCACGGTGTGCGTCGTGGTGATGCCCTTGGCCGCGAGGTAGCTGGCGCCCCAGACGGCGGCGACGAGCAGGAGCGGAAGGTCGGTGACCCACGTGCGGCGGGAAGGGGCGAGGGCGGGCAGGACGGCAGAGGACACCTGGTTCTCCTGGTTCTCCACAACGGGAACGATGTGGAGACCTCGCCGGCTCACACGGGGAGCGATCACCGTACCGGACGGCCACCCCGTCGGGAACCTGTGCCCAGAGGGTGGCTCGGCCACCTGTTCGCAGGGGTTGTCACCGGTCGAAGCGGTCTGCCGCCGGTGTCGGCTCCTCCTAGAATGTCGGTCTTGGGACGCTCGGACACACGGAGTTGGCACATGGGTGGAGCGCGGCTGGACGGACGGGTCGAGCGGGGGAACCAGACCAGACAACTGGTGCTGGGGCGCGCGGTCCACGTCGCCTCGACCGAGGGACTGGAGGGTCTGTCGCTCGGCCGGCTCGCCACGGAACTGAAACTGAGCAAGAGCGGCGTGTTCGCCCTCTTCGGCTCCAAGGAGGAGCTGCAGCTCGCCACCGTGCGCGCCGCTGTGACCGTCTTCGTCGAGCACGTGCTGACTCCGACCAGGGCGGCACCGCCCGGCCTGGGGCGCGTCTGGCGGATGTGCGAGAGCTGGCTCTCCTACTCGCAGCGCAGGGTGTTCAGCGGCGGGTGCTTCTTCTACGCGACCATCGCCGAGTTCGACTCCCGGCAAGGCAAGGTGCACGACGCGCTGGCCGCCACGCAGACCGGCTGGGTCACCTTCGTGGAGGAGACCGTCGAGGGGGCCAGGGTGCGGGGCGAGCTCGCCCCGGACACGGACGTCTCGCAGCTGGCCTTCGAGCTCATCGCGTTCATGGAGCTGGCCAACGCCGAGTCCGTACTGCACAGCAACAACCCCGGCTACACCAAGGCGGCGCGGGCCATTCTGGGGCGGCTCCGCGCCGCCGCCACCGCCCCTTCCCTGCTGCCGGCCGCCCCCTGAGCGGGGGCGCTCCCGGCCCGCCTCCCTCTCACACCCCGGGCTCGAAGGTGCCGAACTGTGCGCGTCCCGCGGTCCGGTAGGTGTGGATCGCGATGCCGCTCCCGGTGGTGCGGGCACTGATCAGCTCGAAGGCCGTCGGCTGCCCGCCGTCCGGGAAGAGCCGCCTGCCGCTGCCCAGGTAGACCGGGAAGACGAGCAGGTTGACCTCGTCGATCAGGTCGTGTGCGAGGAGGGACTGCGCCAGTGTGCCGCTGCCGTGGATCTGGAGCTCGCCCTCCGCCGTCTGCTCCTTGAGCCGTGCGACCTGCGCCGGCACGTCCCGGGAGACCACTGTCGTGTTCTCCCACGCCGGGTCGGTCAGGGTGGTGGAGACGACGTGCTTGGGCAGAGTGTTGAGGCGTGAGGCGATCGGGTCCTGCGGGTCGGTGACCTTCGGCCAGTAGGCCGAGAAGATGTCGTACGTACGCCGTCCGAGGAGATAGGCGCCCGAGCGGTCGAAAACCTCGTTGGCGAAGGCGCCCATGCCCTCGTCCGCGAAGGGCACGACCCAGCCGCCGCACTCGAACCCGCCGGTGGTGTCCTCGTCGGTGCCTCCGGGTGCCTGCATCACGCCGTCGAGGGACACGAACGTGGTGAGTGTCAGCTTCGCCATGGTCCTGCTCCTTCGCCTTGCTGCCGCGGGTCATGGGTCATGGGTCATGGCCATGGGTCCCGGGCAGTCCATGGGCTTCATCTGTTCCGACCCCACTTTCGGCCGGAACTCATCGGCGCGCACGGCAGGATCCGCCGTCGCGCCCCACGACGGTCACGAATCGGCGATGTCACCGATATCTCGTACGCATTTTCGATAGAGAAGGTGTATGCGCACCACCCCACACATCAGCCGTGCCGGACTGCCCGCGCTCATCGCTCTGGCCGCACTGACCGCCTGCTCCCAGGAACCGGAAGCGACACCCGGAGCCACGCCGTCCAGGTCCCCCGCCACCGGCTCACCTGCGACGTCTCCTACCACTCCGGTGGACACGACGGCACTGGAATCTTCCGTGCGTGCGTATGTGAAGGCCTACTACGGGCCCGACGCCGGCGCCGCCTACGCGCTGCTCTCCACACGCTGCCGGGAGGAATGGTCCGTGGAGGAGTTCGGGGCACTCGTCGACCGGGCCTCACAGACGGCTGAGCAGCTCGGGAAGACGTACACCGTGCAACGGCTGTCCGTGGACGACATCCACGAGAGTAACGCGCGGGTGACCTACGGCGTCGGTGAGCCGAGGTACGACGAGCGGTCCTCCTGGGTCCTGGAGGGCGGCGGCTGGCACAACGACCTCTGCTGAAGGGGTCGCGTCCCGCGCCACGTCCCACAGCCCGTCCTACGCTGGCGGGGACGGCACGCGAACGAAAGGGAGACCATGAGCCAGACACCGCCCCCGGTCCGCAACCTCCACGACGGCAGCACCATCCCCGCGGTGGGCCTCGGCACCTGGCCACTGGACGACGAGGCGGCCGAGAAGGCCGTCGCAGGTGCGCTGCAGCTCGGCTACCGGCTCGTGGACACCGCACTGAACTACAGGAACGAGACCGGCACCGGGCGCGGAATCGCCGGCTCAGGTGTGCCGCGGCAGGACGTCTTCGTCACGACCAAGGTGCCCGGCCGTCACCACGGCTACGAGGAGACCCTGGCCTCCTTCGAGGAGTCCCGGAGCAAACTGGGACTGGAGTACGTCGACCTGTATCTCATCCACTGGCCGCTGCCCCGGGTGGACAAGTACGTGGACACCTGGAAGGCGATGATCAAGCTCCGCGAGGACGGCCTCGTACGCTCCATCGGCGTCTCCAACTTCACGGCGGAGCATCTGGACCGGCTGGAGCGGGAAACGGGTGTGCTGCCCGTGGTGAACCAGATCGAGATGCATCCGCTGCTCCCGCAGGAGGACCTGCGGGCGGTGCATGCCGAGAAGGGCATCGTGACGGAGAGCTGGAGCCCGCTGGCCCGGGGGCGTCAGGTGCTCGAGGCCCCGGAGGTGATCGCCACCGCCGCGGCACACGGTGTGACGCCGGGCCAGGTCCTGCTGCGGTGGCACACGCAGCTGGGGGCGGTGCCGATCCCGAAGTCCGCCGACCCCGGGCGACAGCGTGAGAATCTCGACCTGTTCGGGTTCGAGCTGACACAGCAGGAGCTGGACCGCATCGGGGCCCGGCCGCCGCACCGCTTCGGCGGGGACCCCGACACCCACGAGGAGTTCTGAAACCGGCGGCCACCGGCCGACGGGACGGCGACCGTCACCGGTTGCGCGGGGTGACCTCCGACATCCGCGACCAGTCGTCGCCCGGGACCTCGACGTTGATGATTTCCGGGACCTCGCTGACGAGCTCCGACATGGCGTCGATCGCCGCCTTGAAGTGCTCGGAGTTCACATGCGCCACGCCCGCCTCTTCCGAGGCGAAGGCCTCGAGCAGGACGAACTGGTCCGGGTTCTCGACGCTGTAGGACCAGTCGAAGAAGAGGTTTCCCGGCTCCTGACGGGTGGCGAGGGTGAAGTCCTCGACGGCCGGGAGCCAGTTGTCCCGCTCGGCGGTACGCACGGTGAACTTGACGGCGATGAAGATCATGGGAACTCCTGGTCGGTGCGGCGAAGTACCGACCAGGGTCGCATATCCTCACAGGCCGGTCATGAACCGGCACACCCGCCCATCCACGAGATGGGTGAAGGAGAAGTCGGCGGTGCGGTGGTCGGCGTACGGGTCGCCTCCCCGTACGGGCTCGCGTCGCCGGTGAAGTGCGGCCGCGGTCAAGGTCACCGGGCCCTTTCGAGGAGACGGCCGGTGGGTTCGGCGAGTACGCCGTCGGCCACGATCCGCGTGCCGCGCAGCCAGGTGGACTTGACGACGCCGTGCAGGGTCCTGCCCGCGTAGGCGGTGACCTGGTTGCGGTGGAGGAGCCCGGCCGGATCGACGGTGAAGGTCTCGTCGGGGGCGAGGACCGCGAAGTCCGCGTCCCGTCCGGCCTCGACGGCGCCCTTCCTGGCGAGTCCGGCGAGGTCCGCGGGGGCGGCTGACATCCAGCGGGCCACGTCGTCGAGGGTGTGACCGCGCCGGCGCGCTTCGGTCCAGACGGCGGGCAGGCCGAGCTGCAGGGAGGAGATCCCGCCCCACGCGGAGGCGAAGTCGGGGGTCTTGAGGTCGGTCGTGCAGGGTGAGTGGTCGGACACGATGCAGTCGATCGTGCCGTCGGCGAGGCCGGCCCAGAGCGCGTCCTGGTTGGCGGCCTCCCGGATGGGCGGGCAGCACTTGAACTCCGTGGCGCCGTCCGGGACTTCCTCGGCGGTCAGGGTGAGGAAGTGCGGGCACGACTCGACGGTGACGCGTACGCCCTGGCGCTTGGCCTCGGCGATCAGCGGCAGGGCGTCGCTGGAGGAGAGGTGCAGGACGTGGACGCGGGCGTTCAGCCGCTCGGCGTGGGCGATGAGGCCCTCGATCGCGGTGTTCTCCGCGTCGCGGGGGCGGGAGGCCAGGAAGTCGGCGTACTTCTCCCCGCTCCTCTGCGGGGCCGCGGCCAGGTGGTGCGGATCCTCGGCGTGCACGATCAGCAGTCCGCCGAAGCCCGCGATCTCGGCCATGGAACGGGCCAGTTGCTCTTGGTCCAGCTCGGGGAACTCCTCGACGCCCGAGGGTGAGAGGAAGCACTTGAAGCCGAAGACCCCTGCCTCGTACAGCGGGCGCAGGTCCTTCGTGTTGGAGGGGATCGCACCGCCCCAGAAGCCGGTGTCGATATGCGCCTTGGGCGCGGCCACCTGTTGCTTGACGCGCAGGTGCCCGACCGTGGTGGTCGGCGGGAGGGAGTTGAGCGGCATGTCGAGCAGGGTCGTGATGCCGCCCGCCGCCGCGGCGCGGGTGGCGGTCCAGAAGCCTTCCCATGCGGTGCGGCCGGGGTCGTTCACGTGGACATGGGTGTCGACGAGCCCCGGCAGCAGGACGTCGTCGCCGAAGTCCTCGACGCGGACACCGCCGGGCACCTCCCTGTCGTACGGCAGGACCGCCTCGATCGTCCCGTCGGCGACGAGGACCGCCGCGGCGCGGGACCCCTGAGGGGTGACGACACGCGTCGAGCGGAGTACCAGCTTCATGTCCACTCCGGGCACCTGTGCTCCTCACGCAGATTCAACGATTTGTTGAAGAAGTCTTCACTCGGGAATGCGACCCGTCAAGACCTTGCCGCCCCTGCGCCTGAGCCGGTGGACCGCGAACGGGCATCGATTGGAGATTCCACAAAGTGAATGTTCAATTTCGATAAACGGAAAGTAGAATGGGCCAGTTGCGGCACCACCGCGCTGCGGACCGAACGCGGCCCGGACCGCCGACACCAGGACAAAACAGGCCCTGACCGGCAAGGACGCCGCACCAGGAGCAGTGGGCCGATCGGGAACAGCCCGGTAGGCTGCTGCCTTGCCTCCGCTTCGAAAGGACCGTTGACGTGCCGCCGTCCCACGCCAGCACTTCCGACTCCAAGCCCGCCGGTCCCAGTGGCGGCGTGCAGTCCCTCGAGCGCGCCTTCGATCTGCTGGAACGCATGGCGGACGCCGGGGGCGAGGTCGGGCTCAGCGAACTCTCCGCGAGCAGCGGGCTCCCCCTCCCCACCATCCACCGGCTGATGCGCACCCTGGTCGTGTGCGGCTACGTACGCCAGCAGCCCAACCGGCGTTACGCGCTGGGCCCGCGGCTGATCCGCCTCGGCGAGTCCGCGTCCCGGCTGCTGGGCACCTGGGCGCGGCCGTACCTCCAGCGGCTGGTCGAGGAGACGGGCGAGACGGCGAACATGGCGCTGCTCGACGGGGACGAGATCGTCTACGTCGCCCAGGTGCCGTCGAAGCATTCGATGCGGATGTTCACCGAGGTCGGCCGACGGGTGCTGCCCCACTCCACCGGTGTCGGCAAGGCCCTCCTCGCGCACACCCCGGCGGACGAGGTGCGGGCTCTGCTGGCCCGTACGGGCATGCCGGCGGCCACCGAGAAGACGATCACCACACCGGACGGCTTTCTCGACGCACTCGAACAGGTGCGGAGGGCGGGCTACGCGGTGGACGACAACGAGCAGGAGATCGGGGTCCGCTGCCTCGCGGTCCCGGTACCGGACTCCCCCACCTCGGCCGCCATCTCCATCTCCGGGCCCGCCGGCCGGGTGACGGAGACGGCGACCGAGCGGATCGTGCCGATCCTGCAGCAGATCGCGAAGGAGCTCTCCGAGGCGCTGGCGAGCAGCACGCCGACTTCCTGAGGCCCGGGCCGCCGGCCCCGGCCTCGCGAGGCCGGGGCCCTGTTCGGCGGCTGGGCGGGCATGAGGGTTACCGGGGCGCGAGGGCTTCTTGGAGGACCGGCCCCCACAGCACGGGGCGCCCGAAGACCCCGCTAACGGCTCGGGGGCTCCCCGAACAGTTCGACCGCCCTCCGCACCTCCCGCAGACCGGGCGCAAGCGCGCTGACCGAGCCGATCGCCCCCGCTACCAGCAACAGCGAGCGGCGCAGCCGGGGACTCTCGGGCATGCCGCTGACCGCCATGCCGGCCAGCGCGGCCAGCTCGTCCTCCGCGATACCCCGGTCCGGGAACTCGGCGGGATACACGGCCAGTTCGCGGCGGAGCCGGGAGACTGCCGCACGCAGCTCCGTCGCCCTCGGATCCTCGCCGCTCCCGGTCAACCGCTCCTGTCCCACGCTTCGCAGCAAAGCGCTCCCCCCTCGCACGTCGTCGTATCGGTGTGTCGACCTGCCCCCGGCAGCAGTCATGTGCCGTGGGGCGTCAAGTCAACGCACAAAAGGTGGCGTGCGCCACCGTGCGGACGAGGAATGAGGGTACTCCTGAGGGGTGACGCCCTTTCCGCCGGCAGGCACAACACAGTGGTATGCAGGGGACATGTCTCACACACAACGGACCCCCGTGATCGCCGGGGTACTGCTCGCCGCAGGTGGCGGCCGGCGCCTCGGCGGCCGGCCGAAAGCCCTGGTGGAACACCGCGGCCGCCCCCTGGTCGAGCACGCGGTGCGCGCTCTGCGCAACGGCGGATGCGGCCCCGTCCATGTCGTCCTGGGCGCCGCGGCCGAGGAGGTGCGGGCCCTGGCGGACCTCTCGGCGGGTGCGGTGACGGTGAACCCTTCGTGGGAGGACGGGATGGGTTCCTCGCTCCGGGCAGGGCTGGCCTCCCTCGCCGGTTCGGGCGCGGACGCCGCCCTCGTACTCCTGGTCGACCAGCCGGGCATCGGGGCGGAGGCGGTGGCACGAGTCCGCTCGGCGTACCGATCCCGGGCGACTTTGGCCGCCGCCGCGTACGACGGGGAGCGCGGACACCCCGTGCTGTTCGGGGCCGACCGGTGGGCGGACATCTCGGCGGGTGCGGTCGGCGACCAGGGAGCGCGGGCGTACCTGCGGGCTCATCGCGATGCGATCACGCTCGTCGAGTGTTCCGATGTGGCTCAGGCGTACGACATCGACACGGCGGAGGACCTGACGCGCCTGGAGTGAACGGACGATATCGGACCTGGCACGCCGCGCCACCGCGGCCGCGCGTCTGTCGAACCGGAGAATCTCGATATCGACAAACCATTGAACTTCCACTATGGGGAAACTAATATCCACTGATCAGAAGTCCATTGTTCCGCTTCCGGTCCTCGGCGGTACCCATGGCCGCATCTCGGAGCCCTGGCACCCCGTGCCGTCCCGGGCGCCCCGGCGGCCGTGGGATGCCGCCGCACCACCCCGCTGAAGGAGTGACAGCTCATGTCCGCACCAGCGCCGTCCCCGCTGGCCATCGTCGACGCCGAGCCCCTGCCGAGGCAGGACGAGGTCCTGACCGATGCGGCCCTCGCGTTCGTGGCCGAGCTGCACCGGCGGTTCACTCCCCGGCGTGACGAGCTGCTCGCCCGCCGTGGCGATCGCCGCGCCGAGATCGCCCGCACCTCCACGCTGGACTTCCTGCCGGAGACGGAAGCGGTCCGCGTGGACGACACCTGGAAGGTCGCCCCCGCCCCGGCCGCACTGGACGACCGCCGGGTGGAGATCACCGGTCCGACCGACCGCAAGATGACCATCAACGCCCTGAACTCGGGCGCCAAGGTCTGGCTCGCCGACTTCGAGGACGCCTCCGCCCCCACGTGGGAAAACGTGATCACCGGCCAGCTCAACCTGATCGACGCCTATACCCGGAACATCGACTTCACCGACCCCGGGTCGGGCAAGTCGTACGCCCTGAAGCCCGCCGAGGAGCTCGCGACCGTCGTCACGCGCCCCCGTGGCTGGCACCTGAACGAGCGCCACCTCCAGCTCGACGGCACCCCGGTGCCCGGTGCGCTGGTCGACTTCGGCCTCTACTTCTTCCACAACGCACAGCGCCTGATCGACCTCGGCAAGGGCCCGTACTTCTACCTGCCGAAGACGGAGTCGCACCTGGAGGCCCGCCTCTGGAACGACATCTTCGTCTTCGCGCAGAACTACGTGGGCATCCCGCAGGGAACGGTCCGCGCCACCGTCCTGATCGAGACGATCACCGCCGCGTACGAGATGGAGGAGATCCTCTACGAGCTCCGCGACCACGCCTCCGGGCTGAACGCGGGCCGCTGGGACTACCTCTTCTCCATCGTCAAGAACTTCCGCGACGGCGGCCCCAAGTTCGTCCTGCCCGACCGCAACCTGGTCACGATGACCGCCCCGTTCATGCGGGCGTACACCGAACTCCTCGTCCGCACCTGCCACAAGCGCGGCGCGCACGCCATCGGCGGCATGGCGGCCTTCATCCCCTCACGGCGCGACGCCGAGGTCAACAAGGTCGCCTTCGAGAAGGTCAAGGCCGACAAGGACCGCGAGGCGGGCGACGGCTTCGACGGCTCCTGGGTGGCCCACCCCGACCTGGTCCCGATCGCTATGGCCTCCTTCGACGCGGTTCTGGGTGCCAAGCCCAACCAGAAGGACCGTCTCCGCGAGGACGTCTCGGTGGCGGCCGGCGACCTGATCGCCATCGACACGCTGGACGCGAAGCCCTCGTACGACGGCCTGCGCAACGCCGTCGCGGTCGGCATCCGCTACATCGAGGCGTGGCTGCGCGGCATGGGCGCTGTCGCCATCTTCAACCTGATGGAGGACGCGGCCACCGCCGAGATCTCGCGCTCACAGATCTGGCAGTGGATCAACGCGGACGTGGTCTTCGAGAACGGCGAACACGCCACCGCGGACCTGGCCCGCAAGGTCGCCGCCGAGGAACTGGCCGTGATTCGTGCGGAGATCGGCGAGGAGGCCTTCGAGTCCGGCACGTGGCAGCAGGCCCACGACCTCCTGCTCCAGGTCTCCCTGGACCAGGACTACGCGGACTTCCTGACGCTGCCGGCGTACGAGCAGCTGGGCTGACCGCCCACCTGGACCGACCGCCCCCCACGAAGCGCCGCACCCCGCGAGTCACCGCGCCGGGGTGCGGCGCTCCCGGCATGCGGGAAGGTCGGCGGCGCCCATGCAGGCGAAACATACGGCGGTGCGCAGCAGCAGGACGTTCATAGCCGCGCCCAGCGCGCAGGCGAGAACGAGGCTGCCCGCGTCACCCGTGTTCCAGCCCGGATCGCCGAACACCACGGTGAGCGGCATGAGGACGAATACGTACACGCCGTTCAGGCCCGGCTGGGACAGCCAGAACAGCAGCTGCTCGGCGTGCGGGGCACCCAGGACGCCTACGACGAGCCCGCCGGCCACCATCGCGACCATGTACGTGACGGCTGCGATCCGGGCGGCTCGGCGAACGCGGGTACGTCTCATTGCTGTGGTCCTCTCGAGATGTCACCGGGAGTGCGGTCGGCCGTCATTCGGCGCAGCCAGCCATGAACCCCATTATTGAACACGTTCATTTCCAATGGCGCACCCGCCCCACGGGGCGCCCCAGGGGCGGAAGACCGCACCCCAGGGGCGAAGGGTCCGTCCAGGGCGCGGACGCGTACGGCCCGGAGCCCGCCTCCTGCCTCGTTGCCGCGGAACGGGTCGAGGTCGTGCACGAGACGGTTCTCAGGTACTGGCGGGACGGCACAGGCCCCGTTCAGCGCCTCGCTCCGTGGGTGCGGCCCCCGCACAGAGGTTGAACCCCCGCGCGTCCAGGCAGCCCTGCGCGGCAGTGCGGCGAGCTTGCCGGGCGGCAGGCCGGCCGCGCCGTCGACGGGTGTCGCCTTCGTCCTCGAAGGACCGTGGCAACGACGGCCGGCCTTCAGCGGCCGAGGCGCCCCCGCACCATCCCGACCAGGGAGCTGACTTCCGGCAGCCGCATGAAGTGGGCGACGGCGAGGAAGACGCCGAGCAGGACGATCCCGCCCGCCAGCAGGGCTGCGAGCGACCCCGAGGCGGTACCGCCGAGGGCCCCGGTCACCGCGTACGCGACACCGCCACCAGTCAGTGCGGCAGGAACACCGGCCACGACCAGACGTGTGTAGGTACCCAGGACACGACGGCCGTCCAGGTCACCCCCCAGACGCCTGCGGAGCCGGCGCCAGGCGATGCCGACCCCGACCGCATAGGCCAGACCGTAGGAGGCGGCCATTCCCGCGACGGCCCAGCGAGGGCTGAGGGTGACGAAGCACAGAACTGATCCGGCGGCGTTGACCAGGGCGACGACCACGGTGTTGTAGAAGGGCGTGCGGGTGTCTTCGTAGGCGTAGAAGCCGCGCAGGACGACGTATTGGACGGAGTAGGGGATGAGTCCCAGGCCGAACGCCATCAGGACGACCCCGATGCCGCGCGCGCCCTCGGCTCCCGAGCCGGCGTAGAGCAGCGTGGCCATCGGTACACCGAGGGCGACGAAGGCGAACGCGCACGGCACGATGGCGACGGCCGAGGTCCGCAGACCGTAGGAGATGTCGTCCCGTATCGCCGCCGTGTCGTCGTCCTGGGCCGAGCGGGAGATCCGGGGAAGGACGGCTGTCATGACCGAGACGGTGATGATGGCCTGCGGCATCTGCCACAGCAGCAGGGCGTAGTTGTAGGCCGTGATCCCGGAGCCCGTGTATCCGGCGTCCTCGGCGAGGGAGCCGGCCTCGGTGGCGAGCTGGGTCACGACGATCATGCCGAGCTGGTTGACGAGCACGAAGAGGAGGGTCCACTTTGCCAGGCCCATGGCCTTGCCGAGGCCGTGGCCACGGAAGTCGAATCGCGGACGCAGTCGGAAGCCGGCGGCGCGCAGGTACGGGAGCATGGCCAGCGCCTGCACGGCCAGTCCCAGCAGGGTGCCGAGCCCCAGGAGCCGTACTCCTTCCGGGGTGATCGTGGAAGGGCTGACGCCCGATGTGGTGAAGCCGCCGAAGGCCCAGATGAAACCGGCGAAGGAAGCGATGATCACGACGTTGTTGAGAACCGGCGTCCACATCATCGCGCCGAACCGCTCGCGGGCGTTCAGGATCTGACCGAGCACCACGTGGGCGCCCATGAAGAACAGTGTGGGCAGGCAGTACCGGGCGAAGGCCACGGTCACCGCCATGCGCTGCGGGTCGGAGGCGATGTCGGGCGACATCATGTGCACCAGCAGCGGGGCGGCGAGCACACACACGATCGTCACGCCCCCCAGCGCGACCATCACCAGCGTGAGCAAGCGGTTGGCGTAGGCCTCACCCCCGTCGTCGTCCCTCTTCATGGCGCGCACGAGCTGGGGGACGAAGACGGCGTTGAGCGCTCCGCCACCGACCAGGACGTAGATCATCGTGGGCAGCACATTGGCCACCTGGTACAGGTCGTTGAGCGTGCCGACGCCTATCGCCGCCGCCATGACCAGAGTGCGGAGGAAGCCGGTGACACGGGAGACGATGGTGCCCGCCGCCATCAGTGCACTGGACTTGAGCAGACTGGAAGGTCCGGACGGCTTCGACCGGGGGCTCCCCTCGGAGGCGGGCGGCACGGGTGAACCCCCATCGGCCTGCGGCGGCTGCCCGTTCGCGGTGCCTGGCCCGGCCGCGTGCGTGCTGCCGGGCAGGAGGCGCAAGACCATCGTGTCGTCGGCCGGGAGGCGCAGCGCCATCGTGTCGTCCGCCGGCGGGAGGCGCAGCGCCATCGTGTCGTCGGCCGGCGTGCCGCCTCCGGGGCCCCAGGTGTCGTCCCTCGGGTCGTTCGGCGCGCTCATTCTTTACTTCCCCCACCGTGCGTCAGCGATACCGGCCTTGGCTTGCGCTGTGCAGCGCATGTCGGACTGTGGATGAAGAAGCGGCTGGCCACCCACGTCCGACCTCACGCAACAGCGTACTGGCGTGCGATTTTCATACGGGCGCCGCTATGATCGCGCACGGCAACAAGGGCCTGCCCACGCGGAGGGCCGTGTCCGCACATGGGCACCGGGCTGCGAAAGATGAGCGCGCCTACTCAGGCTCCGGGCCGCCCCACGGCCGACGATGGAGTTCAGCGTTGTCGAGCTCAGGAGACCGGACATGCTCAGCCGTTTCGCCGACGTCCTGGTGCCCACCGTCGGCCGCCTCACGATCACGGCCGACGCCGGTGCCGAACTCGCCCCCGGAAGCATCATCGCCGCGAACCACACGTCGCTCGCCGACCCCGCCGTCATGCTCGCCGCGCTGCACCGCCTCGGAGCCCGTCCGGTCGTCATGGCGGCCGCCGGACTGTGGCGCGTCCCGGTACTCGGCCCCGCGCTCGCCCTCGAAGGGCACATCCCCGTCCACCGCGGCGACCGTCGCGCAGCGAACGCCCTGGACGCAGCCGCCGAAGCGCTCGAGCGAGGACGTCTGGTCCTTATCTACGCTGAGGGCGGTCTCCCGGACCGGGCGGACGCCGCAGAAGCAGCGCCCGGGACCTTCCGCAGCGGCTTGTCCCGGCTCGCCCTGCGAACGGGGGCGCCAGTGGTGCCCGTTGGCCAGGCCGGCGCCCGTCGGGTGACCTCGGGAGGGGTGGCCAAGCAGCTCGCGGGCCTGTTCACGGCGCCGCTGCGCCGCCCGGAACTGCACGTGCACGTCGGAAAGCCACTCGAGCTGACAGCAGATGGTGCCGCCCGGACGGAGCAGGCCCGCACAGCGGTGACGGCCGCCTGGCGCACGGCCGCCGCGCAGCTCGGAGAACCCGCCGCACTCGCTGGAGGAGTTCCGGCTCGTCGTTGGCCACCCGGCGCGACAGCAGCTTGGTGCCATCGGCGTCGAGGACAACACAGTGGTGGTGGGTCTTGCCG
>NZ_JBSFUO010000036.1:0-47418 GCF_053591835.1 Streptomyces sp. NPDC002911
CCTGCCTTGGTCAGTTGCACTCCCGTGGTGTCGATGTCGACTGGGAGAAGGTGTTCGCCGGGACCGGTGCCCGCCGTGTCGACCTGCCCACATACACCTTCCAACGGCAACGTTATTGGATCGAGGGCGACGGACCGGCCGTTCCCGAGACGGTGGCGAGCCCCGTGGACGCGGCGTTCTGGGACATCGTCGACAGCGGCGACACGGACTCGCTGGCCCGCTCCCTGCGCCTCGACGTATCCGTCCTGGACGGTGTGCTGCCCGCCCTGTCCTCGTGGCGCCGCCACCACCGCGACCAGGCTGTGCTGGACAACTGGCGGTACCGGATCGACTGGCGGCCGATGACGGACGCGTCGGCACCGGATGCCGCCGCCGACGGCACATGGCTGATGCTGGTCCCCGCGGGGCAGGCCGACGCCATGGCGGACGCCACGAGCGCTGCGCTGACCGCCCACGGCGCTCACGTCGTACGGGTGGACGTGGACGGTGAGGACCGGAAGGGCCTGGCGGAACTCGTCCGGGCGGGTTGGGATCCGGCGAGGACCACACCGGTCGGGGTGGTTTCCCTGCTGCCCCTGGACGAGCGGCCGGACGCCGGCCACCCCACGCTGTCGCGGGGTACGGCCGCCACTGTCACCCTCGTCCAGTCGCTCAAGGACCTGGACGTCACCGCCCCGCTGTGGTGCCTGACCTCCGGGGCCGTCGCTGTCCGGGCGGACGGGGAGGTGGGCAGCGCGACGCAGCCCATGGTCTGGGGGCTCGGCACCGTACTGGCTCTCGACCATCCCAGGTCCTGGGGTGGGCTCGTCGATGTGGCCGCCGGTCCGGACGAGACGGCGCTGGGCCGACTGGTCGCCGTGCTCTGCGGGGAGCACGGCGAGGACCAGGTGGCGATCCGGGACACGGGTGCGTACGCACGTCGTATGACCCGTGCCGAGTCCGCTGCTGGCGGTGGCACGGTGTCCGAACAGCCGCTCTGGACGCCACGCGGTACGGTCCTGGTCACCGGCGGTACCGGTGGCATCGGTGCACACGTGGCGCGCTGGGCCGCGGGCCGGGGCGCCGAACACCTGCTGCTGCTCAGCCGCCGCGGCCGGGCCGCCGAGGGGGCGGACGCGCTGGAGGCGGAGCTGACCGGGCTCGGTGCCCGCGTCACCGTCGTGGCGTGTGACGTCACCGACCGGGCCGCGCTCGCCGAGGTCATCGAGGCGGTCCCGTCCGACCTGCCCGTCTCAGCTGTCTTCCACACTGCAGGCGCCGCACAGGAACCGAGGCAACTCCCGGACAGCAGCGTCGCTGAGTTCGCCGAGGTGGGCCGGGCGAAGGTCGCCGGTGCCGTGCACCTGGACGCCCTGCTCGCCGACCGTCCGCTGGACGCCTTCGTGGTGTTCTCCTCCGGCGCCGCCGTCTGGGGTGGTGCGGGGCAAGGCGGTTACGCCGCCGCCAACGCCTTCGTCGAGGGCCTCGCGCATCGCAGGCGCGCCGAGGGCCGGGCGGCGACCGCTGTGGCCTGGGGCGCCTGGGCCGGCGGCGGTATGGTCGACGAGACGGTGGCCGAGGAGTTCGCGGAGGTAGGCGTCGAGCTGATGCGGCCCGAACTCGCGGTCGAGGCCCTGGGCCAGGCGATGGCGCGTGGTGAGGGGCACCTCGTGGTCGCGGGTATCGACTGGTCGCGGTTCGTACCGGCCTACACGGTGGCCCGGGAACGCCCGCTGCTGAAGGAACTGCCCGAGGCCGCCGCTCTCACCGCCACCGCCACCGCCACCGGCAGCGGCGCCGGCAAGGACGTGAAGACGGGGGACGACGGCGAGGCGCTGCGGGCGCGGCTGCTGCGTCTGCCCCCGCAGGAGCGGCTGATGGTACTGACCGATCTGGTGCTGGCGGAGGCCGGACAGGTGCTCGGTCACGCCACCGGTTCGACGGCGGTCGAGGACGGGGTCGCCTTCCTCGATATCGGCTTCGACTCACTGACCGGTCTCGAACTGCGCAACCGGCTCAACCTGTTGTCGGGACTCGGCCTGCCGCAGGGCCTGATCTTCGACTTCCCCACCGCGGGCATGATCGCAGAGCTGATGCTGGAGGCATTCGAGCCCGGGCTCGCCGTCACACCGGAGGTGGTCGCCGAGGAGATCAGCAAGTTGGAAACGGTCCTGGCTCCGGCACTGCACGACGATGCGTCGCGTGCGCGGGCCGTCTCGCGGCTGCGTGAGCTGCTGGCCGAGTGGGACCACACGGAGAAGGGAAAGTAAGCGGATGTTTGAGGTCGAGACCTACTTGCACCGTCTGGGTTTCACAGAGGTGCCAGCGCCCAGTGCCGAGACGCTCCGTCTGCTGCACAAGAGGCACCTGATGTCGCTGGCCTACGACAGCAGCCACTTCATCAAGAGCTTCACCGGTTTCCGCAACGTCGTCGACATCGACATCGACGACACGTTCCGGGCGATCGTCGTCGAGGGTGCGGGCGGTGTGTGCCACGATCTGAGCGGCCTGTTCCGCAGGCTCCTGACCGAACTCGGATACGACGTCTTCGTTCTGGCCGCGTCCCAGCGCTGGCCGAACGGGCAGTTCGGGCCGGACTTCGAGCACACCTTCACCGGTGTGCTGCTGGACGGGGAGACCTGGCTGGTCGACGTGGGCTTCGCCGGACCGTCATACCTGGAACCGCTGCGGATGACCGACGAGGTGCAGCACCAGTTCGGCTGTGCCTACCGGCTCACGGCGGACGGCACCTACCACGTACTGGAACGCAGGGCCGGCACCGGGGACTGGCGCTCGGTCTACCGGTTCGAGCTGACGGCCCGCGCCGTCTCCGACTGGGACAGCCCGCGGGACTCCGCCGCCGAGCAGATCGTGAAGGACTCGCTGTTCGCCGGGACCGTGCTGCGTGGCCGCGCCACCGACAACGGGCAGCTCGTCCTCACCGGCAGGCGGCTGCTGACGGTGGAGCACGGTCAGGAGACGATCCGCACCCTGATCGACAAGGCCGAGTTCGAGCGCGTGGTGAAGGACATCCTCGCCGGCACGGGCAACGGCTGAGGCGGGACGGGATGGAGATGACGGTGGAGACGCAGACGGCAGGCGCCGGGGCCGAGACGGATACCGTCACCGACACGGACGTGGCCGTCGTCGGCTACGGCCCGGTGGGACAGGTGCTGGCGATCCTGCTGGCCCGGCGCGGCTGGCGGGTCACGGTCGTGGAGCGCTGGTCACAGCCGTACCCCATGCCGCGTGCCGTCGGCTTCGACGACGAGGCCGCTCGTATCCTGGCGGCCGCCGGCATCGGGCCGTTTCTCGACAAGTTCGGGGAGAACTCACGGGACTACGCATGGCGCAACGCCGCCGGCGACACCCTGCTGCACATGGAGAGCGCCGCGAACGGCCACTGCGGCTGGCCGCAGGCGACGGCCATGTACCAGCCCGGACTCGAGGCCACGCTCATCGAGCGGGGCACCGACTTCCCGAACCTCCGGGTCGTCCGAGGGCAGGAGGTCGTCGAGCTCGACGACCGCGGCGACCTGGTCGAGGTGATCTCCGAGGACGCCGACGAGCAGGAACACACCTTCACCGCGCGATACGTCGTCGGGTGCGACGGGGCCAACAGCTTCGTCCGGGAGTCCATGGAGAGTTCGCTCACCGACCTCGGGTTCTTCTACGACTGGCTGATCTGCGACGTCGTACTGGACGAGCCGCGCGAGTTCCGTCCCAACAACCTGCAGATCTGCGACCCGCAGCGGCCGCGGACCGCAGTGTCGGCCGGCCCGGGGCACCGCCGCTTCGAATTCATGCGGCTGCCGGGCGAGAACGTCGAGGAGCTGAAGCGCGACGACAACCTGTGGCGCATGCTGGAGATGTTTTCCGTCCGACCGGACAACGCGAAGCTCGAACGGCATTCCGTATACACCTTCCAGGCCCGCTGGGCGGAGGAGTGGCGCAAGGGCCGGCTGCTGATCGCGGGGGACGCCGCACACCTCATGCCGCCCTTCGCCGGGCAGGGCATGTGCTCGGGCTTCAGGGATGTGGCCAACCTGTCGTGGAAGCTCGACCTGGCCCTGCGTGGTCTCGTCGACGAGTCCGTGCTCGACACCTACACCGCCGAGCGCCGGACACACGTCCAGAACGCCATCACCACGTCCGTCAGACTCGGCAAGGTCATCTGCGTGACCGATCCCGCGGCAGCCGCCGACCGGGACGCGATCATGCTGGCCGCCCGCGACCGCGAGGGCGCCACCGCGCTGCCCATGTCGACCGTGGTCCCCCTGGACGAAGGCCTGTTCCGACAGGCTGGCGACGGCACACCACTGAGGCCCGCCGGCACCCTGTTCCCGCAGGCCCGGGTGGCTGACGCCGAAGGGGAGGGGCTGCTCGACGAGATCGTCGGCCTGGGCTTCGTACTGCTCGCCGTCAGTGATCCGGCGGCGCTGCTCGACGACGGGCGGCGGGCCTTCCTCGACGGCCTCGGTACGCGCTGCGCGCACGTCCTGCCCGCGGACACGGAACCAGGGGCGCCCGGCCCCGGCGCCGTGGTCGACATCGAGGACCGCTATCTGCCGTACCTGGCCGAGCACGGCGCGACGGCCGTGCTCGTACGCCCTGACTTCACCGTCTTCGGTGCGGCCAACGGGCCCGAGGAACTGGGCGAACTGGTGGACCAGCTCGCCCACCGGCTGGGAGTACCGGTCCCGGCCGTCGGCTGAGAAGCCCCGGCCTCGAAGAGTTCCCGCTTTCGGGAAGCACGATGGGAAAGGAACACGCACATGGGTGCACGCGAAGATATGTACGGCCTGTTCACGAGTGTCAATGAAATCAACCTGACGCATGATCAAGGCGGTCAGAGCGCCAAGGAGGGCACGCACAAGAAGAACATATCCACCAGTTACGACCTGCAGGCCCGGATGTCGAAGAAGGGCATCCTGTGGAACTGGGGCTACCACGACGACCAGGTGGCAAAGGAGATCAGTGCCCGCATTCCCGGCTTCCTCGAGTACGACACGGACGGTTTCTCCGAGGAGCTCTACTTCGCCGCCCTCCGCGAGGTGCCGCTCGACCTGGACGACTACGCGGACAAGTTCGTCCTCGAGGTCGGCTGCGGACTGGGTGAAGGCCTGAACTTCCTCTCCCGCGTCGTCGACGCGAAGAGCATGACCGGCCTCGACCTGTCGGACCAGGCCATCAAGCGCGCCAATGCCTCGCTGTCCCGCAGAGGCCTGCGCTATGTCCAGGGCGACGCGGAGAACCTGCCGTTCGAGGACGGCGAGGTCGACGTACTGGTCAACATAGAGAGCGCGCACAACTACCCGAGCTTGGAGAAGTTCCTGAAAGAGGTGGCGCGCGTGCTCAAGCCGGGCGGCTACTTCACGCACGTCGACCTCTACACCACGCAGCGCCACGCCTTCCTGAAGGAGCTCCAGGGGAAGGACCTCGGCCTGGAGTGGGTGCTCGACCGTGACATCTCGCCCCAGGTGCAGGCCGCGGTCCACGGGCGGCTGTCCCCCGAGGGCTCCTTCCACAAGGCACTGCGGGAGCAGCGGGTCGGTGTCATCCAGCGGCACATGGCCAAGCGGGTCGGCCCGGAGGCCGTGGGCGGTTCCTTCGCCGGCTACACCGACAGCGGTTCCACCAGGCTGCTGAAGAAGATGGGCGTACTGCCGTCGCAGTTCATGCCGCCGGTGGACAGTTACCGGCACTACGTGGCCAAGAAGATCTGATCTCCGTCGGCTGAGCTCCCGCACGTGCCGCCGGGGCACTGCCGACAACTGCCGCGCACGCAGCACCGTTCAGTACGAGGAAGGGTCATGATGACCGACGCTCCGCACCCGGGGCCCATCAGCGGAACCACCCGTCTGTACGCCGTCCTGGGCGACCCGGTCACCCAGGTCCAGTCCCCGGGGTTACTCAACCCGGTCTTCGCCCGGCTGGGTATCGACGCGGTGCTGGTGCCCGTGCACGTGCGCGGCGACGACCTGGCGGACGTGGTCCGTGGTCTGCAGCGGGTCGGCAACCTCGACGGCCTGTTCGTCACCGTGCCGCACAAGGCGGCCGTCACCCACCTGGCTGACCGTCGCAGCCGCACGGTGGAGGTGACCGGGAGTGCGAACGCCCTGCGGCGCGAGCCCGACGGTGCCTGGCTCGCCGAGAACTTCGACGGTTCGGGGTTCGTGGCGGGCCTCGTCGGGGCCGGCCATTCGCCGCAGGGCAGGAGGGTGGCACTGGCCGGTGCGGGCGGAGCGGGCAGTGCCATCGCGGCGGCGCTGCTCACCGCGGGTGCGGAGAATCTGTCCGTGTCCGATCCGGACGGGCCACGCCTGACCGCGCTCGTCGACCGGCTGGCCGGACACTGGCCGGGACGCGTCCGTGCGGTCCCCGAACCGCCGCTGCACGAGAGTGACATCGCCGTCAACGCCACTCCGCTCGGCCTGCGCCCCGGTGATCCCCTGCCGTTCTCACCCCATGCCCTGCCTGCCGGCAGCGTGGTGGCGGACATCATCATGAAACCGAGGGAAACACCTCTCCTGCGGGAGGCGGCCGCGTGGGGCCACCAGGTGCACCACGGGATACACATGCTCACCGGCCAGGTGGACTCCTACCGCACGTTCTTCGGACTGGGCGTGCCCCGAGCCGCCGGATGACCGGGAGACGGAGTGGGGAGACCCGCAAATATGTGTTCCCGTACGACGCTGAATTGGCTGGAAAGAGTCAGGGGATAATGGAATCGCCGCTTTGCGGTAGGTAAGTGAAGTATTCTGAGATATCCTGCCGACCGTGCAGGAACGGGTTGCAGGATTCGTCCGTCGGTCGACCCGCCCATTCGTTCAGAAGGAATGCGTCTATGTCTCTCATTCTCGACCCCGTGGCACAGGACCTGCTCTTCCGGGAGGCCCGTACCGCCAACACGTTCACCGACGAACCGGTGACTGACGAGCAGGTTCAGGCCATCTACGACCTGGTCAAGTACGCTCCCACGTCGATGAACCAGCAGCCGCTCCGTATTGTCCTGGTCCGTTCGGACGAGGCTCGCGGGCGCCTGGTCCAGCACCTCGCCGAAGGGAACAACAAGAAGGCCGAGACGGCGCCGCTGGTCGCAATTCTTGCCGCAGACAACGAGTTCCACGAGGAGCTTCCCGAGCAGTTCCCGTATTTCCCTCAGGCCAAGGACCTGATGTTCTCCGACCGGAGTGTGCGAGAGCAGTCCGCGAAATTGAACGCCTCTCTGCAGGCGGGCTATTTCATTCTCGGCATTCGGGCCGCGGGTCTGGCCGCCGGTCCCATGACCGGATTCGATGCCGACGGCATCGACAAGGAGTTCTTCCCCAACGGCGAGCACTCGGTTCTCGTCGTGGTCAACATCGGCAAGCCGGGTGAGAACGCGTGGTTCGACCGTTCCCCCCGCCTCGCCTATGACCAGGCGGTCACGACGGTCTGACACACCTCTTCAGCCGTGCTCACCCGGTAGCCGGTCGGGTGGGCGCGGCTGAGGACATCGGCCGTTTCTCCATGGGCCAGGGCACGAGGGAGACGGCACGCGCCGCGCGGGAGAACGGCCAGGGTTGTCGCCGGAACAGCACGAAGCGATGTCGGTCGCCCGGGCGCGGGTCGTACAGGGCGGGGCCGCCGGCGCTGAACCCGTCCGGTGTCCGGTCGGTGATGTCCAGGAGCAGGTCGTCAGCGGGCCGCCCACCAGGGCAGCGTAGGGAACTGCCCGGGCGTGGGACAGAATCGGGGGCGTCGTGGTCGTGGCCATGTATCCGGCCGTGCAGCAGTGCTCGTCGCCATTCAACGTGCCTGCCGGCCTGTGCAGCCGGTGCCCGCTGTGGTTGGGCGGGGTGGGGCGGCTGCTGCTGTCGCCGACGAAGCTGCTGCCGTGGTGCTGGGGATTTCTGACCTCGGAGGCCGTGCCAGAGCTGGGCAGCCTCGCCGTAGCGCATCCATGTGACGATGGCCACTCCTACGGTCGGAAAACAGTCTCGGTTTTCCGGCCTCCCGACGTGGCTATGGCTCAGGTGATTATTGCGATGCCCTGAACGGCTCTGTATACGGAGCCCTGAGATTGCCGAGGGGTACTGACGGTGGCACCCGATTGCCGTACGGCTGTACGGCCCTGAATTGAGGACGTCGGTACTGTGATCGTGAACATGATTGCATAGGAAGGTCTCCACGATCCGGTTTCGGGCCGGAGCGCTCCGGCTCATCAAATCTTTCGCCGCGATGAGTTCATGGTTCAGACAGGGCCCGAGATGCTTGCGGTGTTTGTAGAACCACAACTCGCTCGCCCTCAAGCCGGACAGACGACGCGGTGCGGTGCGGATGCCGTGCTCCGTCCTGGGGTCGCTGATCGCCCCGACGACGGCCGCCGGGTCCGCCACGGCCACTTCACCCACAGGACCATGCGGCGTTCGAGGACTTCGCGCTCCATCGCCAGCTCCTTGTTGTCTTGCTTGAGTTGGGCGTTCTCCAGCCGCAGCCGCAGCCGCAGCCGCAGCCGCAGCCGCAGCCGCAGCCGCAGCCGCAGCCGCAGCCGCAGCCGCAGCCGCAGCCGCAGCCGCTCCAGCTCGTCACTCGTACCGGCCGGCACACTCCGGTGCGCCAGGCCCGGGACACCCAGCCGGCCAGCGTGGTCTCGTTGAGCCCGAGATCCCTCGCGACCTCCGGAATCGGCTCGCCGGTCTCCGTCACGATCCGTACAGTCCCCTCACGGAACTCCGGCTCGAACTTCCGTCGCTTCCCTCCATGACTCTCAACTCCCCCTGCAGCCATGGCCTCCACGCTATGAGGGGAGGGGCTCCAACGCCTCGATGATGTCGGAGAGGGGCGAGTCCGTTGTCACCCTGGCCCAGTGGTCGGGGCCTCGTCGCCGTCGATCACGCTTGGTTACGATGCGCACGTCATGCCGGAAAGTGGGAATGTAGGCCGGGCTGTGATCGACGGCTCCTTGGGGGAGCGGGCCATCGGTCAGAACTCCCCAGATGCTCCCCAAAGCAGATCGGGGTGTTTTCCCATGCTCTACGGCCCTGACCTCGGTCCGTTGATCCGCAGGGAGCGGCGCCGTATAGCCTGAGGAAATGCTGACAGAAGTCACCGCGACTCGCTATGTCACGCCCCTGCGGGAGGGCGGATCACTGCCCGGGATCGTCGAGGCCGACGACCTGGGCACGTATGTCATGAAGTTCACCGGAGCCGGACAGGGGCGCAAGACCCTCGTCGCGGAGGTCATCTGCGGGGAGCTCGGCCGGAGGCTGGGGCTGCGCGTGCCGGAGCTGGTGACCATCCAGCTCGACCCCGTCATCGGTCTTGCCGAGCCGGACCAGGAGGTGCAGGAGCTTCTCAAGGCCAGCGCCGGGCTGAACCTCGGGATGGATTATCTGCCCGGCTCACTCGGATTCGACCCGCTCGCCTACGAGGTCGCCTCGGCGGAGGCCGGCAAGGTCGTCTGGTTCGACGCCCTGATCAACAACGTGGACCGGTCGTGGCGGAATCCCAACATGCTCGTCTGGCACGGTGATCCGTGGCTGATCGACCACGGGGCCACCATGATCTGGCACCACAACTGGCCGGGCGCGCAGGCTTCCGCCGCGAAGCCGTACAACGCCTCCGACCATGTCCTCGCGCCGTTCGCGCCGGACATCGCCGCCGCGGCCGCCGAGCTGGCGCCGCTCGTCACAGAAGAACTGCTCACCGAGGTGGCGGCAGAGGTGCCGGACGAGTGGCTCGCCGGCGAGCCGGGCTTCGACACCACGGACCAGCTGCGCCAGGCGTACGTGGAGCCGTTGCTGGCCCGCGCCGGGAGCATTCACGAGCGCATCGTCCTGGAAGCGCCCACGAAGACCCGGCCCTCCCAGGCCCCCGGATGGCTCACCGGCCGTCTGAGCTCCTGGCCGCATCCGGCCGAGAGGGACCGCGACGCACGGACCGGCGCCGGACGGAACAGCAAGGAAGGTGGCCGATGAGCGAGCGCGATGTCTTCGAGTACGCGGTCCTGCGCGTCGTTCCGCGCGTGGAGCGCGGTGAGTGCTTCAACGCCGGTGTGCTGGTCTACTGCCGGGCCAAGTCGTACGTCGCAGCCCGGACCCACCTGGACGAGCGCAAGCTCGAGGCGCTGGACCCGCAGGCCGACGTACTCGGTGTGCGGGCCGCCCTGCGGGCGGTCGAAGGGGTCTGTAGCGGCGGTGAGGCGGCGGGCCAGGCAGCCGGCGACGACCCGGGGCGCCGCTTTCGCTGGCTGATCGCGCCACGCTCCACGGTCGTCCAGCCCGGCGTCGTGCACAGCGGTCTGACCACGGATCCAGCCGCCGAGCTCGAGCGGCTGCTCGACCTGCTGGTGCGCTGACCGCGAGCCGGAGCCGCCGCCCGCGACGGAGGGGGCGGCGGCTCCGTCCGGTGTGACATGCGCCCGTGCCCCCGTGTGCCGTTGACACCGGGTGCCAGGGCTTCTAGCGTCTCGTCTGCTGAAGGTACTAAGCGGTTGCTCAGTTATCGGGAACTTCCTGACGTCCGCTGAGCCGCGATCCAAGGGCGAGGAGAACCAAGCATGTCCACCACCGAGCAGCGCGTCGCCATCGTGACGGGAGCGGCACGGGGCATCGGCGCCGCCACCGCCGTACGCCTGGCGGCCGAGGGCCGCGCCGTCGCCGTACTCGACCTCGACGAGGCGGCGTGCAAGGACACGGTCGAGAAGATCACCGCCGCTGGGGGCAAGGCCCTCGCCGTCGGCTGCGATGTGTCGGACAGCGCTCAGGTGGAAGCCGCCGTCGGGCGCGTGGCCGCCGAGCTCGGCGCCCCGACGATCCTCGTCAACAACGCGGGCGTGCTCCGCGACAACCTGCTTTTCAAGATGAGCGAGTCCGACTGGGACCTCGTGATGAACGTGCACCTCAAGGGCGCGTTCCTGATGGCGAAGGCCGTCCAGTCACACATGGTCGAGGCCAAGTTCGGCCGCATCGTCTCGCTCTCGTCCTCCTCGGCGCTGGGTAACCGGGGTCAGGCCAACTACTCAGCAGTCAAGGCCGGTCTTCAAGGCTTCACCAAGACGCTCGCCAAGGAGCTCGGCAAGTTCGGTGTCACCGCCAACGCCGTGGCCCCCGGCTTCATCGTCACCGAGATGACCGCCCAGACGGCGGCCCGGGTCGGCATGGGCTTCGAGGAGTTCCAGGCCGCCGCCGCGACGCAGATCCCGGTGCAGCGCGTGGGGCGCCCCGAGGACATCGCCAACGCCATTGCCTTCTTCACCGGTGAGGACGCGGGCTTCGTCTCCGGACAGGTCATGTACGTCGCCGGCGGACCGCTCAACTGACACCGGAAGGGCAAGGCCAACATGACTGTGCAGGACAGTGGCAAAGTCGCGCTCATCACGGGCGCGAGCCGGGGCATCGGCTACGGCATCGCCGAGGCGCTGGTCGCCCGGGGCGACCGGGTCGTCATCACGGGCCGTGGCGAGGACGCCCTGAAGGAGGCCGTCGAGAGGCTCGGCGCCGACCGGGTGATCGGCATCGCGGGCAAGGCGCACGACGAGGCGCACCAGGCCGCGGCCGTCGAGCGCGCCATGGAGGCGTTCGGCCGGGTCGACTATCTGGTCAACAACGCGGGTACGAACCCCGTCTTCGGGCCGATGGCCGAGCTCGATCTCAACGTCGCCCGCAAGGTCTATGAGACCAATGTGATCTCGGCGCTCGGGTTCGCGCAGCAGACCTGGAAGGCATGGCAGAAGGAGAACGGCGGGGCGATCGTCAACATCGCCTCGGTCGCGGGTGTCTCCGCGTCACCGTTCATCGGCGCCTATGGCATGAGCAAGGCCGCCATGGTCAATCTGACCCTCCAGCTGGCGCACGAGTTCGCGCCGGGCGTGCGGGTCAACGCGATCGCCCCGGCGGTGGTGAAGACCAAGTTCGCGGAGGCGCTGTACGAGGGCCGGGAGGCAGAGGCCGCGGCCGCCTACCCGCTGGGCCGGCTCGGTGTCCCGCAGGACATCGGCGGTGCGGCGGCGTTCCTCACGTCCGAGCAGTCCGACTGGGTCACCGGGCAGACGCTCGTGGTCGACGGCGGTATTTTCCTGAACGCGGGCGTGGGCTGAGAGAGGCCTGCGCCGGTTCGGCGTAATTGGCTCAAGTGCCCTGCCGGGCCGGCGGATCGACCCGGCGGGGCGCTGCGGTACGGTCTGCCGACGCCCAGGCCCGACCGAGGAGCGTGTGCGTGTTCCACCGGGCCGGCCTGCAGCCTTGCTTCCCTTTCTCCGGTGGCCGGATGCGGTCTGCTGTCCGGCAGCAGCTCGGAAGAGCGGACCGGCAGATATCGGCCGGAACGACGAGCTCGCCTGTACCGCAAGAACAGCCGGCAGGAGGGCGGCGGCGGGCTCGGCGGCTCCCTTGTCAGTGGCCCCCGGTAGGTTCTGTACGCAAGAACCGACTGCTTACCGGAGGTTGTGGACGTGACCGACACCGACCTGCTGCCCGAGTCCTGGCGCGGCGTCCTCGGCGAAGAGCTGCAGAAGCCCTATTTCAAGGAGCTCACTGATTTCGTCGAGGGGGAGCGGGCCAGGGGGCCGGTGTATCCCCCGCGCGAGCAGGTCTTCGCAGCGCTGGAGGCCACGCCGTACGACCGCGTGAAGGTGCTCGTCCTCGGCCAGGATCCCTACCACGGCGAGGGGCAGGGCCACGGTCTGTGCTTCTCGGTCCGGCCCGGTGTCAAGACGCCTCCCTCGCTGCGCAATGTCTACAAGGAGATGAACGACGAGCTCGGCCTGCCCATCCCGGACAACGGATATCTGATGCCGTGGGCCGAGCAGGGCGTCCTGCTGCTCAACGCGGTGCTGACGGTCCGGGCCGGCGAGGCGAATTCGCACAAGGCCAAGGGCTGGGAGAAGGTCACCGACGCGGTGATCCGCGCGGTGGCCGAGCGGCCCGACCCGGCCGTCTTCGTCCTCTGGGGCAACTATGCCCAGAAGAAGATCCCGCTGATCGACCAGGACCGCCATGTGGTGGTCAAGGGAGCGCATCCCTCGCCGCTCTCCGCCAAGAAGTGGTTCGGCTCCCGCCCCTTCACGCAGATCAACGAGGCCGTCGCCGCACAGGGTCACGAGCCCATCGACTGGCGGATCCCGGACCTGGGTGTGCAGACGACCCGGCCGACCGCCGGGGCCCGCGCCTGAGCGGGATTTCCGATGGCTGCGGCTAGCGTCTGAGCGACCGGAACAGGCCGAGCGGTGATCAGGGAGACCTCTGTAGTGGAGCAGCGGGAGATGTCGGGGGACGCCGTCATGACCAGGATCGGCCAGGCGGTCATGCTGCTCCACGCCGGAGACAGGGCAGAGGCCCGCAACCGGTTCGGGATCATCTGGTCGGAGATCGGTGAGCGTGGCGACGCCCTGCACCGCTGCACTCTCGCCCACTACATGGCCGGCACCCAGGATGATCCCAGGGACGAGCTGGAGTGGGACCTGAGGGCGCTGACGGCTGCGGAGGGCCTGACCGCAGCCGGGGCCCCGGCTGCGAGCCCGGGCCGCGACGTGGAGCACCGGGACGCCACCGCCGTGCGGGCCCTCGCGCCCTCCCTGCACCTCAATCTGGCGGCGGACTATCTGAAGCTGCAGTGCTTCGAGGCCGCCCGGACCCATCTGGACCGGGCCTGGGGTGCCGTCGGAGTACTGGAGGACGACGGATACGGCGAAGGGGTCCGTGCCGCCATCGGGCGCATGGAGCAGCGCCTGCGGGGGAGCGCCGCGGAGGAGTGACGCGGACCGGTGGACCGCAGGCTGCCGCCCCGGACCGTCACTCGCCGGTCGCTCCGTCGATCCGTTCCCGTACGAGGTCGGCGTGGCCGTTGTGCCGGGCGTACTCCTCGATCATGTGCGTGTAGATCCAGCGGAGGCTGAACGGCTTGCCCCGCTTGCCCACGCCGACGGACAAGCCGTCGAGCCCGACCTTCGCTGCGTTGGCCCGGGCCACCTCGATCTCCCCCAGCCAGGTGGACCTGGCCTCGTCCCAGGTGTCCGCGTCGGTGAGATGGAACTCCCCGTCCGGGTCCTCGTCCGTCCCATAGATCGGCGGTACGTCCTCACCGGCCAGCACCTCGCGGAACCAGCCGCGTTCGTTCTCGGCCAGGTGCCGGACGAGACCGAGCAGGGTGAATTCCGAAGGAGGCACGGACGCCTTCCTCAGCTGGGCGTCGGTGAGCCCCTCGCACTTCATGGCCAGAGTCGCGCGGTGGTAGTCCAGCCAGCCCTCCAGCATCTGCCGTTCGGCTGCGTCGACCGCCGGCGCGGACCGTTCCTGTGTCGTCATCCGGGCATCATCGCGCAGCGATGATCAGCGGCACCATCGCCTAATCGGCTGCCGTGCCGAGCATGCCCCGCAGCAGCTCGGTGCAACCCCTGCGCAGATCGTCCTCGGTCGGCACAGCGCGGTGGTAGGAGCCCACGGCGCACGCGAACATCATGCCCTCGGCCCAGGCCACGACCGACAGCGCGTGGCGCTCCGGCTCGGCCGATCCCGCCAGGGTCATCAGGGCCACCAGCGGTTCGCGGAACCGCCTGCCCGCGTCGTCGTAGAACGCGCGGAGGCCGGGGCGCCGGGTGGCCTCCAACGCCAGTTCGTAGCGACAGACCAGGAGCTCGGTGCCGCCGGTCAGATACCGGTGCAGTGCGTGCGCCAGCCATGCGGCAGCCCCGGCCGGATCGCTGCTGCCGGTGAGCGGTTCCCCGGGCACGAGCACCTGCGCCTCGCGCTCGGCGAGCCGGCGTACTGCGGCTTCCAGCAGGGCCTGCCGGGTGCGGGCGTGGTTGGACGTCGAACCCTGGGGCAGCCCGGCCCGCTCGTCCACCGCGCGATGGGTGAGGCCCCTCATTCCGCGCTCGGCGAGAAGGGAGAGCGCGGCGTCCGCGATCAGGTAGGCGCGGGAGAGGGCGGGCGGACCGCCGTCGACGTGCGCGGGGCGCGCGGGTGTGGAACGTGTGGGCATGAAACCAATCTACCGCTCCCACTACATCTGTAGTACGGTCGATCCCTACACTACAGGTGTAGTTCCGAGGAGGAGGCAGTCATGACGACGTCCCGAGCGGTGATCATCGGCAGCGGTATCGGCGGACTCGCCGCCGCGGCGGCGCTGCACCGGAGCGGGTGGCAGGTCACCGTGCTCGAGCGTGCCGCCTCACTGGAACCCGTCGGCGCCGGCATCAGCCTCGCCCCCAACTCCCAGCGCGCCCTCGACGTCATCGGGCTCGGTGACGAGGTCCGGTCCCTCGCGGCCTGGCAGGGCGACGGCGGCATGCGTACACCGTCCGGGCGCTGGCTCGCCCGCACGGACAGCGTCGCCACAGCCGAACGGTTCGGAGGGCCGCTCGTCCTGCTGCACCGCTCGGCGCTCATCGACCTGCTCCGCGTACAGCTCCCCGAGGGCGCCGTACGCACCGGCACACCGGCGCGGCTCATGGACCCGGGCCGCGCCGGCGGGAGCCCGGCCCTCGTCAGGACGGATTCCGGTGACATCGAGGCCGACCTCGTGGTCGGAGCCGACGGCATCGGCTCAGCCGTACGCACCGTGCTCTTCCCGCGCCACCCCGGCCCCGCGTACAGCGGATTCACCACCTGGCGAGTCCTCGCCCCCGGTGTGGGCCACTCCTTCAGTTCCCACGAGACCTGGGGCCGCGGTGCGCTCTGGGGTAGCCACCCGCTGAAAGACGGCGGGATCTACGCCTACGCCGCGGCCGCCGTCCCTGCCGGCGCCCGGGCCGCCGACGACGAGAAGGCGGAGCTGGTACGCCGGTACGGCGACTGGCACGACCCGATCCCCGCGATCATCGACGCCGTGGAGCCGGACCAGGTCCTGCGCCACGATGTGTACCAGCTGGCCGATCCGCTGCCGTCCTTCCACCGGGGCCGCACGGTGCTCGTCGGCGACTCGGCGCACGCCATGGTGCCCTTCCTCGGCCAGGGCGGTAACCAGGCCATCGAGGACGCCGTCGTACTCGCCCACCACGTCACGCCGGACGGTGACTTGGGGGCGGGCGTGGCCGCCTACAGTGCGGCCAGGCAACCCCGGACCACCGCCATGGTGCGCAAGGCGGCGCAGGTCTCCCGGTTGACCGGGTTGACCAGTGGGCCGGCCGTCGCCCTCCGGAACGGGCTGATGTTTACGGTCTCCCGCTTCGGCCCGGGGCTCGTCCTGCGCATGTTCGACGGCATCTGTGACTGGCGGCCGCCACAGCGCACGTATGCTGCCTTGACCAGGGAAGGGCAGACGACTCAACCGTGACAAGGCCCTGGTCAAGGCGACAGGGAGAAGTTCGTGAAGGTCGGCTGCATCGGGCTCGGCGACATCGCGCAGAAGGCGTATCTGCCCGTACTGACGACCCTGCCCGGCGTCGAACCGCATCTGCAGACCCGCACCCCGGCCACGCTGGCGACTGTCGCGGGGGCCCACCGGATCCCTGCGGCGCAGTGCCACGAGGACCTCGGGTCGCTCCTGGACCAAGGGCTGGACGCCGCATTCGTGCACGCGCCGACCGCCGCGCACGCAGAGATCGTCGGACGGTTGCTCGAAGCGGGCGTCCCCACGTATGTCGACAAGCCGCTCTCGTACGAACTCGCCGAGTCGGAGCGGCTGGTGGCTCTCGCCGAGGAGCGTGGTGTCTGCCTCGCGGTGGGGTTCAACCGCCGGCTCGCCCCGTCGTACGCGCAGTGCGTCGATCATCCGCGCGAGCTGATCCTCATGCAGAAGAACAGGGTGGGGCTGCCGGAGGACCCCCGCACCATGGTGCTCGACGACTTCATCCATGTCGTCGACACGCTACGCTTCCTGGTCCCCGGCCCCGTGTCGAACGTCGTCGTGCGGGCACGGATCGCCGACGGGCTCATGCACCACGTGGTGCTCCAGCTGGCCGGGGACGGATTCACCGCCATCGGCATGATGAACCGGCTCAACGGATCGACGGAGGAGATCCTCGAGGTCTCGGGGCAGGACACCAAGCGGCAGGTCCTCAACCTCTCGGAGGTCGTCGACCACAAGGGGCAGCCGACCCTGCGACGGCGCGGCGACTGGGTGCCGGTCGCCCGCCAGCGCGGCATCGAGCAGAGCGTGCTGTCCTTCCTGGACGCGGTGCGGGCCGGAAAGGTGCTCAGCGCCCGGGACGCCCTGGAGACCCACCGGCTGTGCGAGCGAGTGGTCCTGGACGCATCGGAGCAGGCGTCCTGAGGGACCGCAGTCCCGCCGCTCCGAAGAAGACGGCCAGCACCGCCAGCGCGCCGTACACGGGCCAGGCGCCCAGCCGGACGTAGAGGGTGGTGCCCCGGGCGAGGGGTACGTCGTACACGGTGGCCTCGCTCGCGTCCGTACCGAGCGGCGCGCCCAGCCGTTCGCCCTGCGGGCCGTATGCCGTGCTCACGCCCGTGAGCGTGGCGTGCACCATCGGACGGCCCGACTCGGCCGCCCGCAGCGCACCCAGCGAGGCGTGCTGTTCAGGGGCCCAGCTGTGCTGGAACGTCGAGGTGGACGACTGGGCGACCAGCAGCTGACCCCCGTCCTTCGCCAGCTGCAGGCTCATGTCGGGAAACGCGGACTCGAAGCACACCAGCGGTCCCACCCGGAGCCCGTCCCGCAGATTCATCACCACGGGTCCACTGCCGCGCAGCCGGTCCTCGCCCGCCGCCTTGCCCACCGAGGTCGCCCAGCCGAGCAACGCGCGGGCCGGGACGTACTCCCCGAACGGCACCAGGCGCATTTTGTCGTAGCGGTCCCCGGTCGGGCCGTCCGGGCCCACCAGCACCGCGGACTTGAAGATCCCGGTGCGGTCGGGGCCGTCCGTGCGCCGGGCGTCCATATTCACCAGCACATCGGCCCCGACCAAGCGGGACAGTGCCGCGACGCGGTCTGCCGTCTTCGGGCTCAGGGACAGGTCCACGGCCACACTGCTCTCGCCCCACACCACCAGGTCCACGTCCCGGCCGGCCAGGCCCCGGGTCAGCTCCTCGCTGCGCGCGAACCTGCGGTCGATACTGCCGGGGCCCTCGACCACGCCCGGCTGCACGACGGCGATCCGGACCGTACCGGTCTCCTCGGGACGCGGCGCCCAGAGCGCTGTCGCGCCCACGCCCAGGGCTCCCACCACCAGGCACGCCGCCGCGGCCGTGCGGGCCGCCGGTACGGCGATCAGCAGCGCGACCACGGTGTTCGCGGCCACCACACCCAGGCCGACCAGCCATACGCCGCCCACCGAGGCGACGCGCAGGGCCGACGGGACCTCCCACTGACTGGCGCCCAGCAGGCCCCAGGGGCCGCCGAGTCCCTCCCAGGAACGGACCAGTTCGATCACCAGCCACCCGGAGGGCACCATGGCCACAGCGGCCACGGACCGCCGGACGGACGGCGGGCCGCCGAGAAGGCGTGCCACGAGCAGGCCCCAGGGAGCCCACAGCAGTCCCAGCAGGGCGGCCAGCACCAGGATGAACACATGGAGACTCGGCATCAGCCAGTGGTGCACGGCGAGTATGAAGCCCGTCCCGCCGAGCCAGCCGTCCAGCGCCGCACGGCGGCCCGTGCCCGCCGACCGGATCAGCAGCAGCCAGGGCACCAGGGCGACGTAGGCGAGCCACCAGAGCGAGGGTGCGGGAAACGCGAGGGCGGGCAGAGCGCCCGCGCACAGAGCCGCGGCGCCGCGCCCGGTACGGGAACGCGGCAGGCGCTCGAACAACCGCGCGCCGCCCTCACCTGCCCGCCCGACCGGAAGCCGCCTGCCCCTCTTCGGCATGCGTCCTCCTCCTCGCCCGCGCTGTACTTGATCCCAGTGTGGTGCAGAAGATCCGCAGCGCACAGGGGGCGTGCCGCGGCGTGCACCGCACCGGCCGCAGATCAGCCGGCGGCGGCCCCGGGCACGTACTGCCATTTCCGGTGTGCCGTGACGGTCCGGATCCGCCAGCCCGGTTCCGTGCGCCGCAGTTCGAAGACGTACCGGCCGCCGGTGACCAGGGCCGGGGCCGTCTCCCCGCTCCAGGCTTCCGGGCCCGTCGGACTGAGGTAGTCGGCGCGTACCTGTGCCCGGTCACCGGGATAGCCACCCAGGTCCTGGAGGTCCAGGCGCCGGTTGACGATCAGATGCTGGCGGGCGGGGTGGAACCGCAGACTCGCCGCCAGCCACCGTGCGGCCTCTGCGGCCGCCCCCTCTGCCCCGTCCGCCTCGCGGTAGTCGGCGCGTCCGTCGGACGTGAACAGGGCGCCGTAGTCCTCCCATGCGCCGTCCTCCAGCGCCACGGCGTAATCGGTGATCACTGCATCGATGGAGAGTCGGTCCATCACCGTCGCGAGAGCCACGCGCTGTGTCATCGCCCAAGTCTCGGTCGTCGGGCGCCGCACGCCAAGGGGCCGCGCACGGCCCGTGGCCCGGACCTGAGGTCCGGCGTCAGGTGGGGACGACCACCACCGGACCGAGAGCGTGCGTCACCGTCGTCTGTGCGACAGGCGAAAGGCCGAGCCCGAGCGACTCGCCGCCCTTGCGCCGCCCGACCACGGTCAGCGCGGCGGTGGCCGACGCCGTGACCAGGGTGCGCGACGCCGAGCCCCTGACAGGTTCGCGGACGACGTCCACCTGTGGATACTTCGCACGCCGGCCCGCGGTGAGTTCGGCCAGGGTCCGCTCGGCCGAGTCCGCCGCGGCCTTGCTGCCGAACATGGGGCCGCCGGACAGCATCGACGAGAACATCGTCCATCCGTGTACGACCCGCAGCCGTGCGCCCGGCCTGGAAACAGTGGCTTCGAAGGCGAAATCGAGGACCGTTCCGCTGCTCTCGTCGGCGGCGACCCCCGCGACGACGTCCGGGAAGGTGTCCACCGGCTCCGCCTCGCTCTCGTCCGTCCGGCCGGTGTGGACGACGACGACCGGACACTGCGCCATCGACGCCGTGGCCAGGCTGTTGGATCCGATCATCAGCGAGCGGAATCCGCCGAGACCGCGGGATCCGACGACCACCATCGAGGCGTCTCGGCTGAGCGAGGTGAGCGCCGCCGAAGGGAAGTCCAGCGGGGCCAGCGTCGAGGTGGGCAGACCGGGGACGAGCCGGGAGGTCCGCAGCTCGGCCTGCGCGAGCAGTTCCTCTGCCTCCCGCAGCCCTGCTTCCTCCTCCGCACGCCGCGTGAGCGGACGGACGTGCACGATCAGCAGCGGCAGACCGCGGCGCGTGGCTTCGGCGGCGGCCCAGTCGAGCGCTTCCCAGCTGTGCGCGGAACCGTCCACGGCGGCGATCACGGGAAGGTCGTCGGCGGTCATGAATCCTCCGAGGCAGTTCGGACATCTCCGGGGTCGGGGCAGGGCAGCCCCGAAAAGCGATTATCGCCTGATCGCGGGGGAGCGGCCCGGCGGGCCTCACCGGCACACGGCGACGACTGTGCAGCGGACGTAACCACGCCTGATCGTCCGGCGTGACACCCGGGAAACGGACGTTTCGTACCGTCGCGATATCAGCGCCCCCATGAAAGGCCGCCCATGACCGAGCCGAACCCGCTGCCGGACACTCCCTCCCAGGTGCGGACGGTCTGCTCGTACTGCGGTGTCGGCTGCGGGATGGTCCTCGACATCGGCAGGGGCCCCGACGGACGGCGTACGGTCCTGAAGGCCACGGGCGACAAGGCGCACCCGGCGAACGGCGGGCGGCTCTGCACCAAGGGCGCGACGAGCGCCGAGATGCTGGCAGCCCCCGGCCGGCTGGCGACGGCGCTGGTGCGGGCCGACCGCAGCGAGGAGCCCGCTCCCCGGCCGATGGAAGCCGCGGTCAAGGAGACCGCACGGCGGCTGCGTGCGATCGTCGACGAGCACGGGCCGGACGCGCTCGCCCTGTACGTCTCCGGGCAGATGACGCTGGAGGCGCAGTACCTCGCCAACAAGCTGGCCAAGGGCTTCGTCCGCACCAGCTGGATCGAGTCCAACTCCCGGCTCTGCATGGCCAGTGCGGGCAGCGGCTATAAACTCTCGCTGGGCGCCGACGGCCCGCCCGGCTCGTACGAGGACTTCGAGCACGCCGACACCTTCTTCGTCATCGGCTCGAACATGGCGGACTGCCACCCCATCCTCTTCCTCCGGCTCATGGAGCGGGTGAAGGCCGGCGCGAGACTCATCGTGGTCGATCCCCGGCGCAACGCCACCGCCGACAAGGCCGATCTGTTCCTGCACATACGCCCGGGCACGGACCTGGCCCTGCTCAACGGCCTCATGCACCTCCTCATCGAGAACGGCCACACCGACCCGGAGTTCATCGCCGAGCACACCGAGGGCTGGGACGCGATGCCCGGCTTCCTGAGGGACTACACCCCCGCCGCGGTCACGGAGACCACCGGCATCCCGGAGGCGGACATCCGCCTGGCCGCCCGCTGGATCGGCGAGGCGGGCGAGTGGATGAGCTGCTGGACCATGGGCCTCAACCAGAGCACCCACGGCACCTGGAACACCAACGCCCTGATTAATCTGCATCTGGCCACCGGAGCGATCTGCCGCCCCGGCAGCGGCCCCTTCTCGCTCACCGGCCAGCCCAACGCCATGGGCGGCCGCGAGATGGGCTACATGGGCCCGGGCCTGCCAGGCCAGCGCGGCCTGCAGTCCGCCGACGACCGCGCCCACGCCGAGGAGCTCTGGGGCCTCGCAGCCGGAACCCTGCGTACGGACGCGGCGGGCACCGGGACCGTCGACATGTTCCGGCGCATGGCTGACGGCGGGATCAAGGCCTGCTGGATCATCTGCACCAACCCGGTGGCATCCGTGGCCAACCGCCGGACCGTCATCGAGGGGCTCGAAGCGGCGGAGTTCGTCGTCACCCAGGACGTGTTCGCCGACACCGAGACCAACGCGTACGCCGACGTCGCCCTGCCCGCCGCGCTGTGGGGCGAGGCCGAGGGCGTCATGGTCAACTCGGAACGGAACCTCACGCTCGGCAGACGGGCCGCCGATCCGCCGGGGGAGGCCTGGCCGGACTGGCGGATCATCGCGCGGATCGCCTGCGAGATGGGGTATGAAGAGGCCTTCGGCTACAGCAGCGCCGAGGAGGTCTTCGAGGAGATCAAGCGGGCCCACAACCCGAAGACCGGCTACGACCTGCGCGGAGTCACCTACGAGCGGCTGCGCCGCACGCCCGTCCAGTGGCCCAGCGCCACTCCGGACGGCCCCGACCGAAACCCGGTCCGCTACCTCAACGACGGCGTCAGCCAGACCCTGGCCGTACGCCCCGACGGGAGCGTGCCCCGGCTGGCATTCCCCACGGCGAGCGGCCGGGCGCTGTTCTTCGGCCGCCCGCACCTGCCGGCGGCCGAGATGCCCGACGACGACTTCCCTTTCGTGCTCAACACGGGCCGCCTGCAGCACCAATGGCACACCCTGACGAAGACAGGCAAGGTCGCCAAGCTCAACCGGCTCAATCCCGGCCCCTTCGTGGAGATCAGCCCGCAGGACGCGGCGGCCCTCTCGATCGGGGAGGGCGACTCGGTCGAGGTCGCCTCACGGCGTGGCCGGGCCGTGCTGCCGGCCGTGGTGACCGACCGGGTGCGGCCCGGGAACTGCTTCGCGCCGTTCCACTGGAACGACCTCTTCGGCGAGTACCTCAGTGTCAACGCCGTCACCCACGACGCCGTCGACCCGGTGTCCCTCCAGCCAGGCTTCAAGATCTGCGCCGTGACACTGGTGAAGGTCGCTGCCGTCGTACCGGCACCCCTCGCGGCCCCCGCCGACTCCTCTGCCGCCGCCCTCGCCGGGTTGTTCGGGGTCGCGGACACGGCACCGCCCGTTCTGGCCGACCACGAACGGCGCTATCTGTCCGGCTTCCTCGCGGGACTCGGTACGCAGGCCGAGGGCACCCCCGTACTGCCGGTGCACGCGCCGTTCGACCCGGATCACGCCCTGTGGGTCAACGGGGTGCTGGCCGGTATGTTCTCCCGCGTGCCCGGCGATGCCGCCCATGGCTCGGAGCCCGTCGGGACGGCGCACGCACCCGAGGCCGCAGCCGCCCGGCAGGTCGTGGTCCTGTGGGCGTCGCAGACCGGGAACGCCGAGGAGGTCGCTGCGGCCGCAGCCCGGCGGCTGGCCGCCGAAGGGCGGCCGGCGACCCTCATAGGGATGGATGACAGCCCCCTGGAGAGCCTTCCGCGCACAGCCGATCTGCTGGTCGTCACCAGCACCTTCGGCGACGGCGACGCCCCGGACAACGGCTCCGGTTTCTGGGACTCGCTCAACGCGCCCGACACGCCCCGACTGGACGGTGTGCGCTACGCCGTACTCGCCCTCGGGGACTCCGCGTACGACGACTTCTGCGGGCACGGCAGGCGGCTCGACGAACGCTTCGGGCAACTGGGCGCCGTGCGACTCGTCCCCCGTACGGACTGCGAACCGGACTACGAGGAGCCGGCCGGGCAGTGGCTGGATGAGGTGTTCGCCGCACTGGGCGCCACGTCCGCCCCTGTCGTACCAACGGCCCCCTCATCACCGGCCTGCTCCACCAGGGCGGCGACCGGGCGTCTCGTGGGCAACAAGCTGCTCAGCCTCCCCGGTGCCACCAAAGAAGTGCGGCAGTTCACCTTCGACACACAGGACAGCCCCGTACCGCTCACCTACGAGGCGGGTGACGCACTCGGCGTCGAGGCGCTCAACTGTCCGCAGCTCGTCGCGGAGTGGCTTGCCGTCACCGGACTGGACCCCGCGGATCCCGTCGACGTATCAGGCGTCGGTGCCGTGCCTCTTGGCGACGCCTTGCACCGCCACCTGGATCTTGCCCGCATCACTCCCGGACTGCTGCGCCTGGTCGCCGAACGCACCCACGACCGCACGCTCAAGAAGCTCCTGCGCCCGGACAACAAGGGCGAACTCGCACAGTGGACCTGGGGCCGGCAGGCCGTCGACGTCATCGCCGAATACTCCGCCCGCGCCACCGCGGCCGAGTGGGCCGGAGCCCTCACCCGTCTCCGGCCGAGGCTCTACTCCATATCCTCCAGCCCGCTCACCGACCCCGGCCTCGTGCGTCTCACCGTCTCCGTCGTCCGCTACGAGAACCGGCACGGCGCCGTCCGCAAGGGCGTGGCCTCCACCTTCCTCGCCGACGCGGAAGCGGGCAGCCCCGTCCCCGTGTTCGTCCAGCGCGCCCCGCACTTCCGTCCGCCGGCGGACCCCGCCACCCCGATGGTGATGGTCGGCCCCGGCACCGGGGTAGCCCCCTTCGTCGGATTCCTGGACGAACGACGTGCCCTCGGCCACCGCGCCGCCAACTGGCTGTTCTTCGGCGAGCAGCGCAGGTCCACCGACTTCTACTATCGGGACGAACTCGACTCCCTGCGCCGTGACGGCACCCTGACCCGGCTGGACACCGCCTTCTCCCGCGACCAGCGGGCCAAGATCTATGTCCAGGACCGGATGCGGGAGCACGGTGCCCAGCTGTGGTCCTGGCTCCAGGAGGGTGCCCACTTCTACGTCTGCGGCGACGCCTCCCGGATGGCGAAGGACGTGGACCGGACGCTGCGGGACATCGCCGTGGCCCACGGCGGACTCCAGGAGGACACCGCCGCCGCGTACGTCAAGCAGCTCGCCGCCGACAAGCGATACGTACGCGACGTGTACTGAGCTCAGCTCCCCGACACGGCCGCCGTCAACGCCGGGAGGTACGCGGACTCGTGTCCCTCGGCCGTCGGGTGGACGTTCGTGCTGCTGATCCAAGCGTCGCTGGTGCAGATCTCGTGCCCGGCGAAGGCGGGCCTGCCGTCCGCGAACGCGGACCCGGCCGCCTCCGCGCGGCCCGCGATCGTGTCGTTGAGCAGGTCCGAACCCTGGTTGACGGCCGTACGCTTGGCCGAGCTGAGCCCGCCGAGGCAGAGGCCGCCCTCCTTGTAGAGGTGCGGGTATCCGATCACGACCATCTCGGCGTGGGGCGCCCGGGCGCGGACGGTCGCGTAGAGGCTGTCCAGCTCGCCCGGCAGCTCGTTGACGACGTACTCCCCGGCGGTCTCCAGGGCCCGCTCGCACGCCGACTGCGTGGAGTACCGACAACTGAGCATGGTGGAGGCGAACCCGGAGTCGTTGCCCCCGATGCTCAGGCTCACGAGGGTCGTGTCCTCGTCCAGTTCGCCTACCTGGTCACCCAGCACGTCGGGGATCTTCGCACCGCCGCAGGCGGCGAAGGCGAATGAGGCCGGGTCGTTGGCATCGGCCCAGAGTGCGGGATAAGCGTTTCGGCTCCGCGTACACGCGATGTCGGAGTAGTCGCCGGCGCCGGTGCCGGAGGCGTACGAGTCACCGAGGGCCACGTAGTTCACCTCGGCGGCCTCCGTCGTGGCTGCCGCCGTGGACACGGGGACCGAGGCGAGCGCGAGGGCCAGGAGAGCGGCTCCGGCTGTACGGGGCAGGGGCATGAGGTTCTCCGTGATGTGGGGAGCGAAGACGGGGGTGCACGGCTGCCGCGTGACGCCGACGGCTCGTGACCACGCCCAACTTCCCGCCCCCGGGCCCCCACGTCATCGGTGAAATGACCGACGGCCGGGACCCGGGCCGCCGTCTCCGGCAAGCGGATGGACTCAGACATGCAGGGTGGGCCGGTAGATGAGCTCTTGGGTGTGGCCGTCGAGCGTCCGGCGCTCGATCAGCTCGAGGTCGAAGTCGGCCGCACCCTGGAAGACCGGGTCCAGCCCGGTCTGACCGGTGATCACAGGGAAGAGCGTCACCTGGACGCGGTCGACCAGACCGGCGGCCATCAGTGCCCGGTTCATCGACAGGCTGCCGTGCGAGCGCAGCGGTACCCCGGACTCCTCCTTGAGACGAGCGACGACATCGACGGCATCGCCGTTCACGACGTTCGCATCCGGCCAGTCGAGGGATCCCTCCAGCGTGTTCGACACCACCGTCGCCGGCAGATTCCTCATCCGGGTGACCCATGGGTCACGCATCTCGGACTCCTCGGTGCTCGAGGCCATCATCCGCGCGAACGCCCGATATGTGTGTGCCCCGAAGACCATTTGCTGTTCCTCGGCGTAGAGGGCGAGGCGGTGGTCGAGGAGCTCGGGGCCTTGCTTGCCCCAGTAGCCGGTCCAGTTGCCGCCGGCGGCACCGAAGCCGTCGAGGCTGGAGAAGACATCAAATGTGTACGTAGCGGACATGGCGCTTTCCTCTGGTGTGGCTGATCGCGTGTGGGGGATGACCGGCAACCACGGCGGAACTCATCGCTCCGAACTGGAGCCGGACCGCCCCGGATGCGACGCAGGGGCTCCGCCACGGCCAAGAAGGTGGAAGGTAACCCAGGCAGTCGGCGAAGTGGCAGGAGGCGGGTCCGGATGCCCCCGAACGGGGGATCCGCTCGCCCCGGGAAGTTCCCATGAAAGCGAGCGACCGCAGGCTTACATTCTGGTGCCGTCCCACCCGAATCCGCGGTCCGATCCACCGGCCCGACGACGGCTGGCGTCACACCATGCGTAGACCTGAGCGATACGGCCGTCCACGCCGAGGTACCGGTCAACGCCACTCCGAGGGGCATCTCCGTGGAACTGCTGCACTCCATCAGGCACCCGCGCCGGCCGGCACCGTACTGATCGATGTCGGGGTCGGTCTCCCCGAGGACTTCACCGCACCCAACAGCAGCCTGGTGAACAGATCCAGGAAGCCTTCCCCCATGACCCTGGTCGTCAACGCCGAAGCCAAACGGCTCACCGGCCGCCTGCTCACGGAACTCGGCTGGCCGCCGTCCCTCACAGCTGGACATCGGCGGCAGGGTCACCAGTCCTGCTCTCTAGGTCCGGTCATGCCGACCCCGCGTGCGGCCCGTGGCCAGGTTCACCGGTTCGGGTATACACCCACCGTGCCCTGCTCCATCAGGGCAAGGTCGTCGGCAGAGGGCGCCGAGTCCTTACTCGGTGGCGGCGCTGCGCCGCCACCGAGGCGCCACGCCCTCCACCGTTGAACCTGCGGGCCGACCACAGGCGTCCCGAAGACGACGATCGCTGTCGTGAAACGCGAGGTAGGTGTCCGGATGCAGACGACGGCCGACGGCGCAGGGATGCTGTCCGATGAGCGGCTGGCTGCGTACAGCGCAATCGGCGACGCCGTCGTTGCCTCGCATGGCATGAACCGAGATCGAGGCCGTCGCGGAGTCGGTCCGGGGTCTGCTGCGCGACCAGCACCCTGACCTCGCCGATCGCCTTCCGTGCGATGAGTTCGCGGGCCCGGAACGGTCTACCCAAGTGAACGGATCAGGTGACTCACACCGCGAAGGCGACGGAAGGTCGCCACCAGGAGGACGGCACAGTGACCACACGTTCGGGCAGGGTGACCTGTGATCTCTCGATTTCCGTCGACGGGTACTCGGCCGGGCTCGACCAGACCGAGCAGCGTCCGTTCGGCGACGACGCAGGCGATGGCTGGGGTGACAGGCTGCACGGCTGGATGTTCGAAACCCCGGAGCAGCGGCAGGCCGAACTCGACCGGCTGACGGCAGTCGGAGCCTTCATCATGGGGCGCAACATGTTCGGCCCCGTACGCGGCGTGTGGGATCGGCAGTGGAAGGGCTGGTGGGGCGACAATCCGCCGTACCACGCGCCGGTCTTCGTCCTCACCCACCACCCGCGTGACCCGCAACCGATGGACGGCGGCACGACGTTCCACTTCGTCACGGACGGCATCGAATCCGCACTGCGGCGGGCGCGCGAGGCGGCCGGAGACCGCAACGTGTCGGTCCACGGCGGCGCGACCACCGTCAACCAGTACCTGGCCGCAAGCTTGATCGACGAGCTGCGGCTCCATGTCGTGCCGTTCACGCTCGGCGCCGGCACACGACTGTTCGACGGCGTGCCGTCTCTGAATCTTGAGCAGGTGGAGTCGCGAGCAGCGAAGTCGGTGACACACGTGACGTATCGCGTGGTGCCTCAGAGAAGGGTTTGATGACACTCAAGAGCGGCGAGCTCGCCGATGAGGACGCGGCGATGGCGGGCCGCGAGGAACACGGGGGCCCGGGCCCATGACTCCCGCCCGTGGCCGACGCCGACAGCTGCCGACGGGGCCCGGACGGGCCGTCACTCGTTGCCCGTCTCAGCCGGCGGACTCGCCCGCGTGCGGGCTCAGCACACCGGCCCCGATCAGCACGAACAGCACGATGCCCAGGATGATGCGGTAGATGACGAACGGCATGAAGCTCTTCGTGGTGATGAACTTCATGAACCACGCGATGACTGCGTAGCCGACCACGAACGCGATGATCGTCGCGAAGATCGTCGGCCCCCAGGAAACGTGCCCCTCGCCCGCGTCCTTCAGCTCGTAAGCCCCCGAGGCCAGCACCGCCGGAATCGCCAGCAGGAAGGAGTAGCGGGCCGCCGCCTCACGGGTGTAGCCCATGAGCAGACCACCGCTGATCGTCGCACCCGAGCGGGACACCCCCGGGATCAGGGCCATCGCCTGGCAGAAGCCGAAGATCAGACCGTCCCTGACCCCCAGCTCCCTCAGCGACTTGCGTTCCTTGATCGCCCGATGCTTGCCACCGGTCTCGTCGCGGGCCGCGAGCCGGTCCGCGATGCCGAGGACGATGCCCATGACGATCAGCGTCGTCGCGATCAGACGGAGGTCGCGGAAGGGGCCCTCGATCTGGTCCTTGAGCGTGATGCCGAGTACGCCGATGGGAATTGAGCCGATGATGACCAGCCAGCCCATCTGGGCGTCGTGATCGCCGCGCATCGAGGAATTGGTCAGCGACCGGGACCAGGCCGAGACGATCCGGACGATGTCCTTGCGGAAGTAGATGAGGACCGCGGCCTCGGTGCCGATCTGTGTAATCGCGGTGAACGCCGCTCCCGGGTCGTGCCAGCCCGCGAAAGCCGCAGTCAGCCGCAGATGCGCGCTGGAGGAGATCGGCAGGAACTCGGTCAGTCCCTGAACGAGGCCCAGGACGAATGATTCGAACCAGCTCATGGGGCTTAGGCCATCCCGGAGGTACTCATGCAACGGCCGACGGACGCGAAGGCCGTCGGCGGCGTGCGAATGCGGTCAGAAAGGGGGACGGGACGCCACGGCCCCGGACATCCTCTGTCGGTTGCGCGCAGCGTATCGCCTACAGGTGAACAGGCTTCCGCCTGCCCCTGCCTACGCCGCGTCGCCTGCCTTCCGGGGCGCCGGGTCGTCCGTCCCGCCCAGCCGGTGCCGTCGACGCCAGGCCACCAGCGCCGCCGCCGCGCCGGACAGCACAATGAAGCCCATCGCCGCCAGGAACACCGGCGACGTCGGAGAGGAGGCCGTACTGCCCGCGATGACATACGCAGCCGTGTTCGGGATCGAGCCGAGCCCCGTGGCCAGCAGGAACGGGGGATAGCCCATGCGGGAGGTTGCCGCACAGTAATTCGCCGCGGCGAAAGGCACCCCGGGGAAGAGCCGCAGCGCCAGCATGGACCGGAACCCGTGCCGGCTCAGCAGCCCGTCCGCCGCCTGCAGATACTTGCCGCGCAACAGCGTCCGGAGCGCGTCCTGCCCCAGCACCCTGCCGAGCAGGAAGGAGACACCGGCACCGAGGACGGTGCCGGCCAGCGCAGCCGCGAGACCGGTCTGAGCGCCGAACAGCGCACCGGCGGCCAGATTGAGCAGCGGGCGCGGCACGAAAGCCACGGTGCACACGCCGTACGCGAGCCCGAACAGCATCGCGGCGGCGGAACCGGTGAGTTGCGGTGGCCAGCCGGAGGCCAGCAACCGCTGTGGTTCGAACAGCAGCATCGTGGTGGCGGCAGCCACCAGGACCGCCACGAGCAGGGAAAATCGGGACCAGGGGGAGAGCAGCGCCCTCGTACAGCGCACTGCTAGGCCGGTGGAGGGCCGTGTTGCGGGGACGGGGTCGAACATCTGGGGAGCGTAACCGAAACGGATGTGTGATCGCCGTATGCGCGGGCGACAGGTCCCCCGCCGTCGACGTTCGCCGATAGCAGAGGCGTAGAGCATCAAACACGGGAGAGCCTGCCGCCATCCACGGCGGCAGGGCTTTCGCGTGGACCGACAGCAGACAGTTCGTCCCGCAGCGAAGCCGGTCCATGCTTCCGGGCCCACCGTGACAGCAGATACCCGGAGTTCCTTCGGGGCCCGCACGTGCACGGACGTGGGCGTGGGGCGCAGCGCGGCAAGATCGACGGCATTTTGAAACGGGCGAACGGGGCGGGCGGGAGGACACAACCCTGCGGCCGTCCGGACATGGCGGGAGTGCCATGAATGCGGACATGTCCGTACGCACAGGGCTGAGACCGCGGACTGGACGAAAACCATTCGACGACGCCGCGCCGCTCCGGCATGCTCAGTGCCATGTTCCGGTACGCCTTCCTCGCAGCGCAGTCCGCAGTCGCGGACACGCCGAAGGCTGCCGTGAGCCAGGCGGCCGCAAGCACAGCAGCAGTCGCAGCAGCAACTGACGCAGCGTTCACCGCTGCCGCAGCGCCCTTCGGCGGCGCCCGAAGCTGACCCTCCCCCGACAGTCCGGCGGACCCCGTAAGGGGAGGGTCGGCGGGGCCCTGGGGTCTTCTTCTCTCAGCTTCGAAATCCAAGGAACGAGCCATGCCCAAGACGGCATACGTGCGCACCAAGCCCCACCTCAACATCGGCACCATGGGCCACGTCGACCACGGCAAGACCACCCTTACCGCCGCCATCACCAAGGTGCTCAGCGACCGCGGGACCGGCACCTTCGTGCCGTTCGACCGGATCGACCGGGCCCCCGAGGAGGCGCAGCGCGGTATCACCATCAACATCGCGCACGTCGAGTACGAGACCGACACCCGGCACTACGCGCACGTCGACATGCCCGGCCACGCCGACTACATCAAGAACATGGTCACCGGAGCCGCGCAGCTCGACGGGGCGATCCTCGTCGTCTCCGCGCTCGACGGCATCATGCCGCAGACCGCGGAGCACGTCCTGCTCGCCCGTCAGGTCGGCGTCGACCACATCGTCGTCGCCCTCAACAAGGCCGACGCGGGCGACCCTGAGCTCACCGACCTGGTCGAGCTGGAGGTCCGCGAGCTGCTCACCGCGCACGGCTACGGCGGGGACACCGTGCCCGTCGTGCGGGTGTCGGGACTCGGGGCGCTCCAGGGGGACCCACGCTGGACCGCGTCCATCGAGGGTCTGCTGGACGCCGTCGACACCTACGTACCGATCCCGGTGCGCTACACCGACGCGCCGTTCCTCCTGTCCGTGGAGAACGTGCTCACCATTACGGGCCGCGGCACCGTCGTCACCGGAGCCGTGGAGCGTGGCACGGTGCGTGTCGGGGACCGCGTGTCGGTGCTCGGTGCGGAGGTCGAGACCGTCGTCACCGGCCTGGAGACCTTCGGGAAGCCGATGGAGTCCGCGGAGGCCGGCGACAACGTCGCCCTGCTGCTGCGCGGGGTCGAGCGCGACCGGGTCCGCCGCGGCCATGTGGTGGTAGAGCCCGGGAGCGTCACTCCGGGGCGGCGTTTCACGGCGCAGGTGTACGTCCTGTCGGCCCGGGAAGGGGGCCGGACCACGCCGGTCACCACGGGGTACCGGCCGCAGTTCTACATCCGTACGGCGGACGTCGTCGGGGATGTCGACCTCGGAGAGGCGGCGTTGGCGCGGCCCGGCGACACGGTCACCATGACCGTCGAGCTCGGCCGTGACGTCCCGCTGGAGTCCGGCCTCGGCTTCGCGATCCGCGAGGGCGGACGCACGGTCGGCGCCGGCACGGTCACCGGCCTCCTCTGACGGCTCCGGTGCGGCCCGCCTTCCCGACACCCCGGGGCAGGCGGGCCGCACCTTCTGGGGCAGACTGGAGCCCATGGCAGACACAGCTCTTGTACTGGGTGCCGGAGGTGTCGCCGGCACCGCTTGGGAAAGCGGCATTCTGCACGGGCTCGCCAAGGCGGGCGTCGACCTCTCCACCGCCGATCTGATCGTCGGGAGCTCGGCCGGTGCCGTCGTCGGAGCGCAGCTCGCCTTCGGACTTGCCGGCATCCGCGACCTCTACGAGCGGCAGCTCGCCGCCCCGGAGAACGGGAAGGGGGCAGCCGGCAGGCTCGGCCCCGTCACCATCCTGCGTTACGCGAGAGCGGTGCTCTCCGCTCGGACGCCCGAGGAGTACGGCCGGAAGCTGGGCGCCCTGGCCCGGGACAGTCGGCACGGTGCGACTGCGGACGAACGGCGGGAGATGATCGCGAGCTGGCTTCCGTCGTCCGAATGGCCCGAACGGCACCTGCTCGTCACCGCCGTGGACGCGTCCACAGGCGCGCTGCACACCTTCGACAGGAGGGGCACGGTCTCCCTCGCCGACGCCGTCACCGCCAGCTGCGCGGTCCCGGCGGTCTGGCCCGTGATGAGCGCCGGAGGCGGGAGCTGGATCGACGGGGGCGTGCACTCCCCGGCCAACGCCCATCTCGCCTCCGGCTACGAACGCGTCGTCGTGATCGCACCCACCGCCAGCGGCAACAAAGTGATCGTCTCGCCCCGCGCGCAAGCCGCCGAACTGGAGGCCGCGGGCGCCCGCGTCGAGGTCATCACCCCGGACGCCGGCACCCGGAAGGCCATCGGCCGCAACTCGTTGGACCCCGCACGCCGGGCCGCGGCGGCCAGGGCCGGCCTCGCCCAGTCCGCCGCCCACACCGAGGCGGTCGCCGCGGTGTGGAACGGCTGACCCGGCGGGGAGAGGACCGGGCGCCCGTCACAATGGTGGGGTGAACGAGCCGATACCCGTCATCCGCGAAACCGACTGCGGCACCGCCAGGCTGCTGCCCGACGTCGACCGGGACCGGGCCTGGCTGCTCACGGTCCACGGTGCCCCGCAGTCGTACGTCGATCTCGACGAGCCGGAGCACCTCGAATTCGAGTACGTGCGACGGCTCGGCCACGTCGTGGACCGGGCCGCCGCCCCGGGAGCGCCGCTGGACGTGGTGCATCTCGGCGGTGGCGCGCTCACGCTGCCGCGCTACGTCGCGGCGACCCGGCCGGGGTCGCGGCAGGACGTGGCCGAGGCGGACCGGGGGCTCATCGACCTGGTCGGCGAGCATCTGCCGCTGCCCGAGGGAGCCGGTGTCTCCGTGCACGGCACCGATGCGAGGCACTGGCTCGAAAAGGCACCGCCAGGTTCCGCCGACCTTCTGATCGCCGATGTCTTCGGCGGCTCACGGGTGCCGGCGCATCTCACCTCCGTCGAGTACGCGCGGGCCGCCGGGCGGGTCCTGCGGGCGGACGGCGTCTACGCGGCCAACTTGGCCGACAGTGCGCCCTTCAGCTTCCTGCGGTCGCAACTGGCCAACTTCGCCGAGGTGTTCGACGAGCTCGCGCTCATCGCCGAGCCGGCCGTGCTGCGCGGCCGGCGCTTCGGCAACGCCGTGCTGCTCGCCTCCCGTGGCGCCCTCGACATAGCGCCGCTCACCAGGCTGTGCGCCGCCGACGTCTTCCCCGCGCGGGTCGAACACGGAGCGGCGCTCATCCGGCTCATCGGCGAGGCGAAGCCGGTGCGTGACAGTGAGGCCGTGGCCTCACCCGAGCCCCCCGACGGCGCCTTCAGCGTCGGCTGACTCCCTGGACTGCGCGGGGACGCCGATCTCCTTCACGGTGCTGCGGCGGGTCAGATGTCGTACGTCCGGAACGAGAAGCACGCCCGCCGTCACCAGCACGATCAGCGCGGCACACCCCCATAGGGCCTCGCTGCGGCCGACGAGTGTCTCCACCGGGCCGGCTGCCGCCGTGGCGAGAGGAACCATCGCGACCGAGCCGAACCAGTCGTAAGCCGCGACCCGTGACAGCTTCTCCTCGGGGATCTCCTGGTGAAGGGCCGTCATCCAGGACACCCCGAACACCTCTATGGCGACGCCGGTCACGAACATCACCGCGCAGAGCCCGGCCACCGGCAGCGGGATCGCGAGCCCCGCGGACGGCAGAGCGAGCGGGAACACACAGAGCGTCCCGGCCAGCAGCAGCCGCCGCGGTTTCCACCGCATCATCAGCAGCGCCCCGCCCAGCGTGCCGACTCCGAACGCCGCGAGGGCGAATCCCCAGGGGCGGGCGCCTCCGAGCTCGTCCCGCGCCACCAGCGGTCCGTACACCGCCTCGGCGGCACCGACGACGGCCACGACCACGGAGAACTGCAGCACCACGGCCCACAGCCAGGGACGCCCGGCGACCTCCTGCCAGCCCTCCCGGAGATCGGCGAGCAGCCCGCCACCCGGTGCGCGTGCGGGGATGTGGCTCACGTTCAGGAAGGCCCGGAGCGCACCGGCGACGGCGAACGCCGCGGCGTCGACGGCCAGCACCCAGCCCGGGTCCATGGCCGCGATCATGGCGCCGCCGAGTGCGGCACCGCCGATGGCCGCGCCGTGCATCGACATCCGGAAGAAGGCGAAGGCGCGGGCCGCCTGTTCGCCGGTGACGCTCGACATCAGCATGCCCTCGGCCGCCGGACCGAAGAAGGCCTGGCCGGTACCGCAGAGCGCCGTCAGCAGCATCATCTGCCACAGCTCGGCGCCGCCGGTCAGCACCAGCCAGGCGAACACCGCTTGCGAGGCACAGTTGAGCGTGTTCGCGGCCACCATCACTCGATGACGCGGCAGCCGGTCCGCGACCGCGCCGCCGATCAGAAGGAAGAGCACCAGCGGCGCCGTACGCGCGGCGGCGACCAGACCGACGTCGCCGCTGTCGCCGCCCGACTCCAGAACCGCGAACGCCGCCGCGATCAGCGCGCCGTTGGTGCCCAGGCTCGTGATGATCGCGGCAGCGGTCAGCAGACCGAAGTTGCGGCCTGCGGGCGCGGAGCGGGGGGCCGGAGAGGGGGAGAAGTCGGCGGAAGTCACCAAGGGACTATCCCCGCCCCGGCCCCCTCCCGCCAAATGGGCAGCCCGGACCGTGTGCGCCGGAGGCTCAGGAGGAGGTCTCCGCGACCTCGGCCAGGCGCACCGTGCTGAGGATCTTCTGGATGGTGGCGTCCGGGAGTTCGTCGTCGACGCCGGCATTGGCGTAGAGGATCCAGGACGAGTACTCGTCCTTGGCGTTCTTGAAGGTGAACGCGATTGACTTGCCGTCGGTGTCGCACTTGTTCTTGTTGGCCAGCCCGGTGGCGGTGGCCGTGACGACGCTGCCCGAAAGGCCCGACTTGGTCGTGTACGGCTCGGGCTTGCCGGTCTTGACCTTCTCCTTCGGGTCCTCCTGCGCGTAGGCGGCCCAGACCCAGTTGGAGGCCTCGTTCGTGGCTGCCTCATCCGTGCTCTTGGCGCCCTGACCGCCCTTGGTTCCGACACCTGCCAGGCCGGTGTCCTCCTTGGTGCCGTCCTTGTCCGTGTCGTCGATGCACCACTCGCTCTTGTAGTGCGCGGGCGCCGAGAAGCCGACCGCCGGCGGGCCCATGGGGTCCTTCACGTCCTCGAAACCCGAGATCATACTGGTGCTCGCCACCTCCCAGTCGCCGGGCACATCGAACTGTGTGCCCCACTTGGGATTGGTCACGACCTTCCAGCCCGGAATCGTGGGCGCGGCGTCCTCACCGCCCCGCGGATTCGCCGCGGGTGAGGACGCGGCGTCGGACGTCTTCGCCGACGGGGAGGCGTTACCGTCGGCAACGTCCGAGCCGCCCTTGTCGTCGTCCTTGTTCATGACGACGACACCGGTGACGACCGCCGCGATGACGACCGCGGTGGCCGCGAGGACGGCGACGATCGTCGTCTTCTTCTTGTCGTCCGGCTGCGGGCCGCCAGGCCCACCCGGTACGGCGTACTGCGGCACGGTGGGCTGCTGGTACGGATTCGGCTGCGGGTACCCCGGTTGACCCTGCTGCTGATATCCCGGCTGCTGGTAGGGATTCGGCTGTTGGTAACCCGGCTGTTGATACCCCGGCTGCTGGTACGGGTTCTGATTCTGGTCCTGCGGGTTCTGCTCGCCCCCGGGCGGCTGCTGTCCTGGCCACATGGCCAGTAACCATAGAGGGGCGGGGCGGCCTCTGCTACGGGCGCCCCTGTGAGGGGATGGTCAAAGAGTGCTACTCACTAGTAATATTGTCGCCATGAGCACTGAAGAGATGACGGTCGGCGACATCCTGTCCGCGAGCGTCCCGATGGTCCGGACCCTCGGTATCACGTACCTGGAGACGACTGCGGAGCGCGCCGTGCTCTCGCTCCCCGACCGGTCCGAATATCAGAACCACCTCGGCGGGCCCCACGCCGGGGCGATGTTCACGCTCGCCGAGTCGGCAAGCGGCGCGATCGTCGTCGCCGCGTTCGGCGACCAGATGTCCAGGGCCGTGCCGCTGCCCGTCACCACGGAGATGGCCTTCAAGAAGGTGGCCATGGGTGACCTCACCGCCACCGCGGTGCTGGGCCGCCCGGCGGCCGAGGTCGTCGCGGAACTTGACGAGGGGAAGCGCCCGGAGTTCCCCGTGAGCGTCGAGATCCGGCGTGCGGACGGCGCCGTCACCAGCGAGATGAGCGTGGTCTGGACGCTGCGTCCGAACCGCTGAGGACTCCGTGGCCCCGCGCCCCCTGCCGCCCGGCCCGGTAGGCTGCCAGCCGTGCACCACCCATGGTGCACGGCTGCAGATCTCTTACGGGAAGGACTCGCGTTGCACGTCCAGGAGTGGCTCGAGACCGTCCCCGCGGTCAGCATTTACCTTCTGGTGGGGGTCGTCATCGGGCTCGAGAGCCTGGGTATTCCGCTGCCCGGCGAGATCATCCTCGTGAGTTCGGCGCTCCTCGCCTCCCAGCACGGCGACATCGACCCCGTGGTGCTCGGCGCCTGCGCGTCGGCCGGGGCGATCATCGGTGACTCGATCGGCTACGCCATCGGCCGTAAGGGAGGTCGCCCGCTGCTCGCCTGGTGCGGCGGGAAGTTCCCCAAGCACTTCGGAGAACCACAGATCGCCATGGCGGAGCGGTCGTTCGAGAAGTGGGGGGTGTGGGCGGTCTTCTTCGGCCGCTTCGTAGCCCTGCTGCGGATCTTCGCTGGACCGCTGGCGGGGGTCCTGCGCATGCCGTACTGGAAGTTCCTGATCGCCAATGTGCTCGGCGGGATCGTCTGGGCCGGAGGCACCACCGCCGTCATCTACTCGGTGGGAGTAGTCGCCGAGGCGTGGCTCAAGCGTTTCTCGTGGCTGGGGCTGCTGGCCGCCGTGCTGATCGGTGTGATCTCGATGCTGGTGCTCAAGAACCGCGCAAAGAAGGCCGCAGGATCCGACCGGCCCGTGGTGGCGCCCGAGCCGGACGCGGTCCCGGCTGACTGACCCGGCGCGGGCCCCTGAGTGTCCTTCAGCCCTGGCCCGGGGCCCGCGGGCGGGTCGGGGCGGGCCGTGTGAGGTCAGTCCCGCTGGTGCGCCGCACGGTGGGTCTTCGCCAGCTCCACGTAACCGGCCGCGTTGAAGGTGATGCCCTCACGCTCCTCGGCGGTCAGTTCCCGCTTGACCTTGGCGGGTACGCCGGCGACGAGCGAGCCCGGCGGCACCCGCATCCCCTGCGGTACGAGGGCCTGCGCCGCGATCAGCGAACCCGCGCCGATGTGCGCGCCGTTGAGCACCGTGGCGCCCATGCCGATCAGGACGTCGTCCTCGATGACGCAGCCGTGCAGGACGGCGTTGTGACCGACCGAGACCCTGGCGCCCACCGTCATCGGGAAGCCGGGGTCGGTGTGCACGCTGCAGTTGTCCTGGATGTTGCTCTCGGGGCCGAGGGAGATCGGGCCCCCGTCGCCGCGCAGCACGGCGTGGTACCAGACGCTGGAGCCCGCGGCCATCGACACCTCGCCGACGACGACGGAAGTCGGCGCGACGAAGGCGTCCGGGTCGATGTCCGGCTCCTTGTCGCCGATTCCGGTGACCAATGCCCGCTCTGTCATCGTCTGCTCCTCCGGTGGGGTCTGGTGCGTCGGCGCCCCGTGCTCCGCACGAAGCGTAATGGACGGTCCCGGCGTGCCGGCCAGGTGGGGTGAACATCACAGCTCGTCGCGCGGATCCCCTCCGGCCGGGCCGACTACCGTGAGCGGGTGCCGAAGAACCGGAACTTGTTCTCCTCCCTGGCCCTCCGGTGGCGTGGTGTCACGTCCCGCGCCGTCCATCGCGTCTGGGCCTGGGTGCAGGAGACCGGAGCGGTCACCGCGCAGCACCCCGGACGGCTTCGGTTCGGCCGTATAGGTACGGGGACGCGGCTCGCCTTCCCGCAGGGCACGGTCTTCGGGGAGCCGTGGATCGAGCTGGGCGACCACTGCATCATCGGTGAACAGGTGACGCTGACTGCGGGCCTGATGCCAGGTCTGGACCTTGGAGCCCAGCCGATCCTGACCCTGGGCAACGGCGTGGTGCTGGGCCGGGGCAGCCATGTCATCGCCGACACCACGGTGTCGATCGACTCGGACACGTACTGCGGTCCGTACGTCTACATCACCTCCACCAACCACAGTTACGACGATCCCCACGAGCCGGTGGGCAAGCAGTGGCCGCGCATGGAGCCGGTCGTGATCGGGCCAGGGTGCTGGATCGGAACCGGCGCGGTGATCCTTCCGGGGGCCAGGCTCGGCCGCAACGTGGTGGTCGCGGCGGGGGCGGTCGTACGTGGAGAGGTTCCCGACCACGCGGTGGTCGCGGGGGCGCCGGCCCGGGTGGTGCGGAGCTGGGATCCGGACAAGGGCTGGCAGCCGCCGCTGCGTACGCCCGCCCCGGTGCCGATTCCCGACGGGGTCACGCCCGAGCAGCTGGCCGCTGTGGCGCTGTTGCCGGAGGGCGCGGCCGACGGGACCTGACCTCTTCGGATCCTGCTCCGGGAGCGTTCACCCCGTCGCCCGCAGGAGCGTTCCGGGCAAGGCCAGGCCCGCGCCCGCCGCCTGGACCCCGCGCAGACGTTCACCCGCCTTCTTCGGGCAGCGCGCGGCCCTTGTAGGAGTTCAGCATCGCCACCGGGCCGACGGCCCCCGCCGCGACCGCGAACGGGAGCCGGCCCCGGCCTCGCTCCAGCCACCGGTCGCGATCACGGCGATCCCGAGGGCGGCGGCGGCGATGCACTGCGACACGACCATCACGGTGAGGGCGGGCGTAAGCCCGGTCAAGGAGGCCCGCCGAAATCGGCCAAGCCCCACAGCGGGCTCGTGGCCAAGGCGGACAGTGCTGTCATCGGGGGCCTCGCAGTACAGTGCGTCGGTCGGTGGGGTGCGCCACACCGTAGTGCAGCATTCATGACTCTGGAATCAAAATAATGGACGGCATGTGTCTGACCTCGATCAGCTCACCCAGTCGCTCGCACGTAACCTCAAGCGCTGGCGAGGCGAGCGCGGCTTCACCCTGGACGCGCTCGCGGCCCGAGCGGGGGTCAGCCGCGGCATGATCATCCAGATCGAGCAGGCGCGCACGAATCCGAGCGTCGGCACCACCGTCAAACTCGCCGACGCGCTGGGTGTCAGCATCACCGTGCTGCTCGACTACGAGCAGGGATCACATGTCCGGCTGGTGCCCGAGGGCCAGGCGGTGCGCATGTGGTCGACGGAGGCCGGCAGTGCGAGCACCCTGCTGGTGGGCACGGAGGCCGGGGGGCCGGTCGAGCTCTGGTCCTGGCATCTGATGCCCGGCGACAGCAGTGCCTCCGACCCGCACCCTGAAGGGTCGGTGGAGCTCCTCCATGTCACGAGGGGCGCACTGACCCTCGTCGTCGACGGCGAGGCCCACACGGTGCCCGCCGGGACCTCCGCGACATTCGAGGCCCATGTGCCGCACAGTTACCGCAACGACGGCACCGAGCCCACCGATCTGACCATGGCGGTATCGATTCCGCCGGTCCGCCGCGAGGGCAAGTGAGCCGTTCGCGCGGGCTGTTGGCGTGACCGGTGTGCGCGCACCCCGGGGCACCTTCAGCGATGCCTCTCCCGCCGCCGACCGGCTGGACCTGCTCACCCCGCCCGTCGCGGACGTGGTGGCAACCGGCTGGGGCGGCGCCCCCGCCGAGTCGGCCGTCTACGTCGAAACCGCCCCCGAGATCGCCGACACGGCTGTCTCGTCGAGCACTGCGGCCCCGAACGCCGGGTGAACGGGCACCCAGCGGGCTGGGGGGAGGGGCGCACTCAGCCGGTGCCACGACGGTCCCCCAGCCAGTCCACAGCGAAGTCCACGGCCGCGCGGAGAGGGAACAGGTGGCTTCGGGCTGCCCCTACCGAGCCGGTGCCGACGGCCTCGGCCCGCGCGCGGACCATGTCGTTCCCGAGGGCGGCGAAGTCGCTGTCGTCCAGGGTGATGTCTTCGTACTCCCACCAGCGTCCCCCTCCGCCCTCCAAGGCCACCACGCAGCGGTAGAGGCGGCGGGGCGGGGCGGGGCGGCGGTACTCCGCGAGGTGGAAGGCCGTGCAGCTGCCGAAGCCCGTGCCCAGCAGCAGGACCTGTGCGTCGGCCTCGTACAGCCGGGCGAGAGGCGAGTCCTCGCCCAGGTGGCAGTCCTGATGGTGGCCGGCGAGGAGCTTCCCGGCCGCCGGGCCGAGCGCGGCGAACGAGGTCTGCGGGTGGGCGCTGCGCAGCGCACCGGGAGCCCGGCGCACCGTCTCGGCGAGCGCGCCCATCGTGGGTGCGGGAGAAACCGCCGGGTCGAACGCCGGCATTGCCGCCCGCACCGCCGCGCGGGCCTCGGCGCTGAGGCCGCGGACACGGTCCAGGTACGAGCGCGAGGTGTCGGAATTCTCCGGGGTGAAGGCAGGGACCACCAGCGTCCCTGCCGGCCCCAGAGCCCGTCGCAACGCAGCGGCCATGCTCTCCGCGTCCCCGCCCACGGATCGCATCGAGGCGTGCACCAGCACGACACCACCCTGCCGCACGCCGAGCGCGTACAACTGGGCGGCGGCGCGTTCACCACCGAGGACGAGAGGCTGTGTCACAGCGGACATTCTCCCCGCCGGCAGCCTTCCGCGACACCACGCCTGCCGGGCGGGGGGCCGTCTCGTGTCAGCCGCGAGACTCCAGGCGGGGTATCTCGATGGCCGGGCAGCGGTCCATCACCATGGCGAGGCCCGCCTCGCGCGTGCGCTCGTAGGCCTCCTCGTCGATCACGCCCAGCTGGAACCAGACCGCTTTCGCTCCGGCCGCCACCGCCTCGTCGGCGACACCGCCCGCCAGGTCGCTGTTGACGAAGACATCCACCACGTCGACGGGGAAAGGTATGTCCGCCAGCGAGGCGTACCCCTGTTCGCCGTGGACCGGCTCCGCCTTGGGGTGGACGGGCACCACCTTCTTGCCGAAGCGCTGGAGGACCTCCGCCACCCCGTAGGCCGCGCGGGAGCGGTTGGCGGAGAGGCCGACCACCGCCCAGGTGTCGCCCGTGTCCTGGAGGATCCTGCGAACCGTCTCATCGTCTGCGTACATGCCCGGACAACGGACGGTCCCGCCGGACCATTCCCCACGGGAGGGTGAAAGTCCCGGCCGGAAGGGCACATAGGGTGGACCGATGCAGGAGCAGTACCGGACAGTCGCCCGCGTGGGCGTGCACGAGACCGAGGTCAGCCGATCGCGCTTCCTCTGCGCGCTCGCCCCCGCAGCCACCGAGCAGGAGGCGCAGGAGTTCATCGCGCGTATCCGCAAGGAGCACCCCGCTGCCAACCACAACTGCTTCGCCTACGTCATCGGCGCCGACGCCTCCGTGCAGAAGGCCGGTGACGACGGGGAGCCCGGCGGGACGGCGGGCGTCCCCATGCTGCAGATGCTCATGCGCCGGGAGGTGCGGTACGCCGTCGCCGTCGTCACCCGTTACTTCGGCGGCGTCAAGCTCGGCGCGGGCGGGCTGATCCGGGCGTACGGAGGCGCGGTCGGTGAAGCGCTCGACGCGCTCGGCACGACCACCCGCCGCCGGTTCCGCCTCGCCACCGTCACGGTCGACCACCAGCGGGCGGGCAGGCTGGAGAACGACCTGCGCGCCACCGGACGGCCCGTTCGCGAGGTGACCTACGCGGAGGCCGTGACGTTCGCGATCGGGCTGCCGGATGCCGACGTCGACGGTTTCAGGGCCTGGCTGGCCGACGCCACGGCAGGCTCCGCGTCGCTCGAACTGGGTGGCGAGGCATACGGGGATGTCTGAGCCCGATGCGGGATCGGGGGCCACGCGGCATTAGCGTGGTCGGGCCTGCCACGGATTCCCGGGACGGGCGGGGTGCCGGACCGGTGGGGTCCTGGGGGCGGAGGAAGTGGAACATGCGTGTCGTAGTCGTCGGAGTGATGTCGTGAGGATTCTGCACACTTCGGACTGGCACCTCGGGCGGTCCTTCCACCGTGTCTCGATGCTCGACGCCCAGGCCGCCTACCTGGACCACCTCGTGGACACGGTGCGGGAATACGCCGTCGACGTGGTCGTGGTGGCGGGCGACGTCTACGACCGGGCCGTACCGCCGCTGTCGGCAGTCCAGCTGTTCGACGACGCGCTGCACAGGCTGGCCGCCGCCGGGGTGCCGACCGTCATGATCTCCGGAAACCATGACTCCGCCCGCAGGCTCGGTGTCGGCGCCGGGCTGATGGCGCGGGCCCAGATCCATCTGCGCACCGACCCCGGCCACTGCGCCACCCCCGTCGTGCTGCCCGACGCACAGGGTGATGTGGCGTTCTACGGACTGCCCTACCTGGAGCCGGCCCTCGTCAAGGACAGCCTGGGCGCGTCGAAGGCGGGGCACGAAGACGTCCTCACCGCAGCCATGGACCGGGTACGCGCCGATCTCGCCTCCCGGCCGGACGGCACCCGGTCCGTGGTGCTCGCCCATGCGTTCGTGGCGGGCGGTGAACCCAGCGACAGCGAGCGTGACATCACGGTCGGCGGTGTCTCCGCCGTCCCCGCAGGGGTCTTCGACGGCGTCGACTATGTGGCCCTCGGCCACCTGCACGGCTGTCAGACGGTCACGGAACGCGTGCGCTACTCGGGCTCGCCGCTCGCATATTCCTTCTCCGAGCACATGCACCGCAAGACGATGTGGCTGATCGACCTCGGTTCCGGCGGCGAGCTCGTCGCCGAACGCATCGACTGTCCGGTCCCGCGCCCGCTCGCACGGCTCCGCGGACGCCTCGGCACGCTGCTCGACGACCCGGCCCTCGAACGGCACCGGGAATCCTGGGTGGAAGCTACCCTCACCGACCCGGCGCGGCCCGACGATCCGATGGCCCGGCTGCTCGAGCGTTTCCCGCACACCCTCAGCCTGGTCTTCGACCCCGAGCGTTCCCCTCAGGACCCCCTCGCGTCGTACGCCCAGCGGCTCAAGGGACGTGACGACCAGCAGGTGGCGGAGGATTTCGTGGCCCATGTACGGGGCGGAAGCGGCCCCAGTGCACAGGAGCGGGCGGTGCTGAGCGCGGCCTTCGACGACGTACGGGTCGCCGACGGGGCCGGCGAGGTGTCCCGATGAGGCTGCACAAGCTCACCCTGACCGCGTTCGGGCCCTTCGGCGCCACCCAGGAAGTCGACTTCGACGCACTGTCCTCGGCCGGGATCTTCCTGCTCCACGGGCCCACCGGCGCGGGCAAGACCTCCGTTCTCGACGCCGTCTGCTACGGCCTGTACGGTGCGGTGCCCGGCGCCCGGCAGAGCCCCGGCACCTCCCTGCGCAGTGACCACGCCCCGGTGGACCGGTTGACCGAGGTGCGCCTGGAGCTGACTGTCGGGGGCCGCCGCCTGGAAGTGACCAGGCGGCCCGCCCAGCCCCGCCCCAAGAAGAGAGGCGGCGGGGTCACGACCGAGAAGGCGCAGAGCTGGCTGCGTGAATACGACGCCGAGAACGGCTGGAAGCCGCTCAGCCGCTCCCATCAGGAGATCGGCGAGGAGATCGGCGGGCTCATCGGAATGAGCCGCGACCAGTTCTGCCAGGTGGTGCTGCTGCCGCAGGGCGACTTCGCACGCTTCCTGCGGGCCGACGCGGAGGCACGCGGAAAGCTGCTCGGCCGGCTCTTCGACACCCGCCGTTTCGCGGCCGTCGAGGAGCGACTCGCGGAGCTGCGGCGGGCGGCCGAAGCCAGGGTCAAGGCGGGGGACGGACAGATCCTCGCGCTCGCCCAGCGCATCGCGCAGGCAGCCGGGCCCGCGGCGGAGGAGGAGGCGCTGCCGGAGGAGCGGCCCGGTGAGCCCGGTCTCGCCGAGGGGGTTTTGCAATGGGCCGCCGTCGCGCGCAGCGGAGCGGGTGAACGGCTCGACATCGCCCGGTGCGTCCTGGCCGGGGCGGAGGGCCGGAGTACCGCCGCACGCCACGCAATGGAGGCCGAGCGCGAACTCGCCCGGCTTCAGCAACGGTATGAGGAGACCGGCCGCCGAGCCGCAAGCCTGGAGGACCGCCGTGCCGAACGCGACCGCTGCCACGAACAGCTCGCACGCGCGCGCAAGGCGGACCTGGTCGCCCCGGCGCTCGACCTTCGCGACGAGGCCGAGCGGGCCCACCGCGTGGCTGCCGGGGCCCGCGAGCGGTCCCGCGCCGGACTGCCTCCCGAGCTGGCCGAAGCGGGCTTCGAGCAGTTGGCCGACAGGGAACGCGGTCTGCGGGCGGAGCTGGGTGCACTCGACGCCGCACGCCGCGCCGAGCGGCGAAGCAGAGAGATCGACGCCGAACGGGCCAGGCTGGAAAGGCAGTCCCGCTCCGACGACGAACTGATCCAGGAGGCGGCGGAATGGCTGGCCGGCTGGGAGGCCACCCACCGGGAACTCAGGGAAGCCATCGAGACGGCGCAGGACGCCGCGACCCGCGCGGAACAGCTGGCGGGCCGGCTCGACCCCGCGCGCAGGAGGCTGGAGGCGGCACGCCGACGCGACGCGCTCGGCGTGCAGGTGGAAACGACGGCTGCGGCCCTTACCACGGCCCGCGAGCATGCGCTGGACGCGCACGAGAAGTGGCTGGCGCTACGGGAGCAGCGGCTGCGTGGCATCGCGGCGGAACTGGCCGGTCAGCTCGTTGACGGCGCGGCCTGTACGGTGTGCGGCTCGGCCGAGCACCCGAAGCCCGCCCGCGCGGAGGCCGGCCATGTGGACCGGGCCACGGAGGAGGCAGCACTCGCCGCCCACCAGCGGGCTGACCGGGCCCGTGCGGAGGCGGAGGGCGAGCTCGGAGTCCTACGCGAACGCCTCGCGGCGGCGCAGGCGGAGGCGGCGGATCCGGAGGGCGGAACCGACGCCACCGGAACGGTGCACCGGGCCCCCGTATCCGTGGCCGAACTGCGGGCGGTCGTCGATTGCCTGACCAGGGACCACATCGAAGCGCACCGTCTCGCGGCGGGAACACACGCGGCCAGGGAAGCCCTCGCTGCCGCGGAGCGTGAACACCTCGGCCGGCTCGACGACCGGCAGCGGGTCGAGCGGCGTGCTGCTGCCCGCAGCTCGCAGCGCGAAGCACTCGACCGTGAACAGGCAGCGCTGCAAGCCGAGGTGGAGAAGGCCCGTGGCGTCTGCGCCTCCGTGGCCGAGCACGCGGAGCTGCTGGAGCGGCGGGCGGGGCTGCTGGCCGACGCCGCCGAGGCACTCCGCGCCGAACAGGGCGCGGCCGAGCGGCTCAAGGAGGCAGACGGCAGGCTGGCCGACGCTGCCTTCCGGGCCGGATTCGACACACCGCAGGCCGCCGCCGCGAAACTCCTCGGAGACACCGCGCAGCGCGAGCTCCAGCACCGGATCGACGCCTGGCAGACGGAAGCCGCCACGGTCGCCGACCGGCTCGCCGAGGAGGACGCCCGATCCGCCGCAGCCCGCCCACCCGCAGCGCCGGACGCGGCGCAGGCGGCGTACGAACTGGCCTCGAAAGCGCTGCGCGACAGTGCCGCGGCGGACGCCGCCGCGCAGGAGCGCAGCGCGGAGCTCGGCCGGCTCTCACGCCGCACCGAGAGCGAGGTGCGTGCCTTGGGGCCCGTGCGGCAGGAGCACGAAAGGGTCGCCCGTCTCGCAGGCCTGACCGCGGGCACCTCCGTGGACAACGAGCGCAAGATGCGCCTGGAGTCGTACGTACTGGCGGCTCGCCTCGAACAGGTGGCCGCCGCAGCGACGGCGCGCCTCCAGCGGATGTCGTCGGGCCGCTACACGCTGGTCCACTCCGACGAGCGCAGCGGTGGACGCAGGGCGGGGCTCGGACTGCACGTCGTCGACTCATGGACGGGCCGGGAGCGCGATACGGCCACGCTGTCCGGCGGAGAGACTTTCTTCGCCTCGCTCGCGCTGGCTCTCGGCCTCGCCGACGTGGTGACGGACGAGGCGGGCGGAGTACGTCTGGACACGCTCTTCATCGACGAGGGCTTCGGCAGCCTCGACGACCAGACGCTGGACGAGGTCCTCGACGTACTGGACTCGCTGCGCGAACGCGACCGCAGTGTCGGCATCGTCAGCCACGTGGCCGACCTGCGGCGCCGCATCCCCGCCCAGCTCGAGATCGTGAAGGAACGGCACGGGTCGGCGGTGGTCCACCGGGCGGCCGGCACGCTCAGTGCGCCCGCGGACGCCGAGGACTACGGCTGCTGAACCGCTGCGTGCGGCTCACGCGCCGAGGAGCGCGGTGAACAGGCGGTGCCCGTCGTCGTCGGCGGGCAGGCCGCTGACCTGGCCGTCACCGACCTCCACGACCCGCCATGCCCCGTCCTCCCGCAGCGCCATGTCGGTGGTCACCCAACGGCAGCCGAGCGCGCGCACCGCCTCGCCGACGGCGTCGAGGCGGGGTTCGGGCACCTGGACGGGCGTGTCCGGGTGGGCTGTCACCAGCACGGGCTCACCGTCCACCCACCACACCCGCGCCTCACCGCCCGGCACGAACGGCTCGTACGCGCGCAGCACCACTCCGCCGGCCAGGAAGTCCCCCTGCAGTTCGACGAATCGGCCGACGACTCCGGCTAGCCGGCCCGCGTCCCTCAGCTCCGGCACGAAGCACGCCTCGAGCCACTCGTGCTTGCGGGACTTCACGTAGTCCTTGACGATGCCGGGGCCGGGACCGAGATCCCCGGCGAGGCCCGACCATACGGAAGCATCAGGCGGGACCTCGTCGGTGGACAGGGAACGCCAGACGCTGCGCGGGGTGAGCCCGGAGAACACCTCGTACCATCCCGGGAGTTCATGGGCGGTGCGGTACGCGGAGGCGCCGGTGAGCAGCGCGCAGCCACGGGCGGCGAGGGCGCGTTCCAACTCCGCGTAACGGGCGGGCGGAATCATCCAGCCCCGGTACCAGTACGGCCCCGAGTCCCGCCGGACCCGGCCGACGGCGGTCTCCACGTCCCCGGCGAGAAGCGCGTCGTGATCGACGAGAGCAATCTGCGCGCCGGCGCGCCGGGCCGCAGCCGCCTCCTGGCCGAACTGCGGATCAGGGCGCCGGGGTTGTAGCGGGTCGCAGCAGAACAGGAAGGCGGGCGGAGTCATGCGGAAGCGTCCTTCGGGTGGTCGGCGGGGGAGAGGGAGGGGCGGGGGGGGGGGGGGGCCCCCCCCCCCCCCCCCCCCCCGGGGGGGGGGGGGGCCCGGGGGGCCCCCCGCCGCCCCCCCCCCCCCACCCCGCCGCCCCGGGCCCCCGCGGGCACGCGGGGGGAGAAAGGA
>NZ_JBSFUO010000037.1:0-46564 GCF_053591835.1 Streptomyces sp. NPDC002911
CTTTTTCTGGGGGGGGGTCGCCCCCGGTGTTTTTTCTGGCCCCCCCGGCGCGGCGTGGGGGGGCGGGGGCCCCGGCCCCCCCGCGGCGGGGGGGGTGGTCTCCGAGGAGACCACCGGCCGGCCACACTCTCTCCCCACCCCCTTCTCGTCCTCTTGACGATATATGGCGAGGCCCATTATCGTCTTGATGACGAGAAAGAGGGGGTCCGACATGGCCGACATCACCCGGCGCTTCGGCTGGCGCCACCTGCGCTCCGCGCCCACCACCCACATCCGCCACCACACACGCGGCAGGCTCGCCCACGACGGCCCCGGACTGAGCTTCTGGTACCGCTCGCTCTCGGCGGCGCTCTCCGAGGTCCCGGTCGACGACCGGGAGCTGGCGATGGCCTTCCACGCCCGGACGGCCGACTTCCAGGACGTCACCGTGCAGGCCACGGTCACCTACCGGATCAGCGACCCGGCCGAGGCCGCCGCCCGGCTCGACTTCTCGGTGGACCCCGACACCGGAGTATGGCGTGGCGCGCCTCTGGAACAGATCGCCACCCTGCTCACCGAGACCGCGCAGCAGCACACCCTGGACGTGCTGGCCCGCACTCCGCTCGCCGCCGCCCTCGTGGACGGCGTGGCCGCCGTACGGGAACGGGTCGCCACGGGGCTCGTGGCCGAGCCCCGGCTGCCCGCCACCGGCATCGACGTGGTCGCCGTACGCGTCGTCGCGATCCGCCCCGAGGCAGAGGTCGAGCGCGCCCTGCGCACCCCGGCCCGTGAGCAGATCCAGCAGGAGGCCGACCGGTCGGTGTACGAGCGCCGGGCGGTCGCGGTCGAGCGCGAACGCACCATCGCCGAGAACGAGCTCGCCAGCAAGATCGAGCTCGCCCGCCGCGAGGAGCAGCTGGTCGACCAGCGCGGCACCAACGCCCGCCGGGAGGCCGAGGAGAAGTCGGCGGCCGACGGTGTGCGGACGGCCGCCGAGGCCGCCCGCACCGTTCGACTGGCCCGCGCGGAGGCGGAGGCCGCCCGCGACGTCGGTGCGGCGCGCGCCGAGTCGCAGGCGGCCTGGCTGCGGGCTCACGCGGATGTCGATCCCGGCACGCTGCACGCCCTGGCCGCGACGCGGCTGGCCGAGAACCTGCCGCGCATCGACAGCCTCACCCTCTCCCCCGATGTACTGACGGGCCTGCTCGGACGACTCGCCAGGCCGGAGCCGGAGGCGCGGGCGTGAGCCTGGCCCCGCGCGCGGTGCTGGTACACCGAACGACCGAGTACGAGGAGCTCCTGGCGCGGCACGGCACGCACGGGCAGGCCGCGTTCGTGCTCGCCGGCCGCGGCCGGTCCATCGAGGAGGTGGCCGAGCGCCACCGGCGCGACGAGCAAGCACTCACCGAGGTGGCCGCCGCCGTGCCGTTGCGGTGGCGCCGGTCCCGGGTGGAGCGGGCGGATCTCGACCGTTTCCTGTTCGGCCCCGAGGACGTGGTCGTCGTGGTCGGGCAGGACGGACTGGTCGCCAACGCCGCGAAGTACCTGTCCGGGCAGCCGGTGGTGGGCATCGACACCGACCCGGGCCGCAATCCCGGGGTCCTCGTACGCCACCGGGCCGGTGACACGGCGGCGCTGTGCCGGGCCGCCACGTCACCCGGCGGGCGGGTGGACGCCCTCACCATGGCCGAGGCCGTCGCCGACGACACGCAGCGGCTGCTCGCCCTCAACGAGATCTACGTCGGACCGCCCGGCCATCAGACCACCCGCTACCGCATCGGCCCCGCGTGCGCCCCGTCGGCCGGCGAGTCCCAGGCCTCCTCGGGCGTTCTGGTCGGCACGGGCACGGGCTCCACCGGATGGCTACGCTCGCTCTGGCTCGAGCGCGGCAGCGCTCTGCGACTGCCGGCCCCGTCCGATCCGCGGCTGGTCTGGTTCGTGCGCGAGGCCTGGCCGTCACCGGCCACAGGCACCTCGATGGTCGCGGGCGAACTGGGACGCCGGGACGGCCTCAGGCTCACGGTCGAGTCGGACAGGATGGTGGTGTTCGGCGACGGAATGGAGTCCGACGCCCTGGAGTTGACGTGGGGTCAGTCCATTCGGCTCGGCATCTCGGAAACCACCCTCAATCTGGTGGCGTGACCGCCGTGTCAGGATCGGAGACCGAGGGAACCCGTATCGACCAGCCGGGAGCAGAGCAGCACATGACCACCGACTCCGTGAACACCCCGCCCCGGAACGCCCGCCCGCCGCTCGCCCAGGCCGCCTTCGGGGTGGGTGTCGTCGTGCATGACGGGGAGGGCAGGGTCCTGCTCGGCAGGCACCATGACGGCACCTGGGAGCTGCCCGGCGGGAAGGTCGACCCGACGCACGAGTCGGTCGCGGCGGCCGCCGCCCGCGAGCTGCACGAGGAGACGGGGCTACAGGTGCCCGTTGACGCCGTGACCGTCTTCGCGATGGTCCACGACGTGGTGGGCGGCATCAACCGGATCAGCATGGCCGCGCTGGTCACGGTGGAGTCCGCGGTCCCCGAGGTCACCGAACCACATCTCATCAGCGCGTGGCGGTGGATCGCTCCCGAGGAGCTGCCGAGCCCCCTGTTCGACCCGTCGGCCCAGATCCTGGCCGCCTGGCGCCCGGATCTCGGCATCGAACACCCGGCGGCCCACCGCCTGCGGATCGCCCCGCCCCAGAATTTGACCTAGCTCCATTAACCATTTGCCTAGGCCTCATAGGCAGAGTTAGCGTCGGCATCATGAGAACCGTCAATGAGCAGGACATCCGCGCGTCGTTCGTCAACTGTTCCAAGGGGGAGGCGAAGCGCCTGCCGCTGCCCCACGACCTGGAGGAACGCCGCTGGGACGATCTGGACTTCCTGGGCTGGCGCGACCTCTCGGCTCCGGACCGCAGCTACATCGTCACGGAGCTGCATGGCGAGGTCATCGGCATCACACTCCGCTTCCCCTCCCAGCAGCGGGGCTTCCTGCACCGCAGTATGTGCTCGGCCTGCCTGACCACGCACCCGGGCGGCGGGGTGTCGCTGATGACCGCCCGGAAGCGGGGGCAGGCGGGCAGGGACGGCAATTCGGTGGGTATCTATCTGTGTACCGACCTCGACTGCTCGCTGTACGTACGCGGCAAGAAGACCCCCGCCCCCGGCGGGCGCTTCGAGGAGTCGCTGACCGTCGAGCAGCAGATCGAGCGGACCAGGGGCAAGCTCGCGGCGTTTCTGGACCTGCTCACCGCGTGAACCCGCCAGAAATGCGGAGTGACTGGGACGGACGTATGAATAGGGGACCATCCGCGCGATCGGAGTAGGCCCATGGATGACTATCCGCTCCTGAACCTCTTCCTGACCATGATGTACGTGTTCCTGTGGGTGTTGTGGTTCTTCCTGCTCTTCAAAGTGATCACGGACATCCTCCGGGACCATTCACTGAGTGGCTGGACCAAGGCGGCCTGGATGGTCTTCGTCATCGTGCTGCCCTACGTGGGCGTGTTCGTCTACCTGATCGCCCGCGGCCGGAGCATGGGGCGACGCGAGACGGAACAGGCCGAGGACCGGGAAGCGGCCTTCCGCACGTACGTACAGCAGGCCGCACGATCCGAAGGAGATTCGGGATCCGGCGGCGGCCACGTGTCCGACCTGGCGAAACTGGCCGGCCTCAAGGAGAGCGGTCACCTCAGCCAGGAGGAGTACGAGAAGGCCAAGGCCAAGCTCCTCGCCTGACCGGAACACCCTACCGCCCGGGATCGGAAACGGGCGGGAGACGCATGCGCGCCCACGCGCGGCGCACCTGGACGTTCATCATGGGGACGCACGCCCTGTACCGCCGGGCCGACGCGGGCTCAGCCGCGCCCGTCAGCGGAGCCTCACCGGCGCGGGGGTCTCCCTCAGCGCCGTGATGACGCTCTCGACGTGCGCCCGCGCGGCAGCCTCCGCCGCGTCCGGGTCGCCCGCGACCACCGCGTCGATGATCGCCAGGTGCTGCGGCAGCGACTGCGCCGGACGCCCCGGGCGCAGCGCGAGGCGGAACTGATAGCGCACCATCTGGCCGTTCATCCGCTCGAGCAGCGCCTGTGCCACCTTCTGGTCGCTGACCTCACCGATGCACTCGTGCAGCCTGCGGTTCAGCACCGAATACGCGTCCGGGTCGCCGTCCGCCACGGCCCGGCTCATGGCCGAGCCGATGCCCTTCAGCTCCTGGCGCACCTCGTCCGAGGCGTGCTCCGCCGCCCGCCTCGCGCACAGGCCCTCCAGCAGGGCCCGGCACTCGGTGATCTGGATCGCCTCCTCGACGGAGATCACCCGTACCCGCGCCCCGCGCCGGGGAATCAGCTCCACCAGGCCCTCGGCGGCCAGATCCTGCAACGCCTCGCGCACCGAGCTCCGCGTCGCCCGGAAGACCTCGGAGAGCTCCTGCTCGACCAAGCGCTGTCCGGGCACCATGTCGCCCGCCGCGAGCGCCTCCCGGATACCACTGGAGACCGTGCTCCGGCCCGTCCGGCCAGTGACCTGATTCGACGCCACCCCTCCGCCTTCCGTACATCGTCGAGACATCCCACCGCCGCGTGAACACACGCCGCGACAACAGTGATGATGCCCGAAACTTTCTCGTCAGGCATATTGTCAACAATTTAATCGACGGTGACGTGGCATGAACAGCCGTGGCGGCGTCCACCACCGAGTGCGAGGACGGATTCTTTTTTTCGGCGAGCTCGCCCCCGCGCACCCCCGCCGCGTCCAGCTCGGCGGGATCGCCGAGGAGGAAGCCCCAGGCGCCCCCCACAGGGCTTCACCGGTGCCGACGACAAGGGAGAGCGGCTCAAGAGTGACAAGGAGAACCAGAAGTCCCGCGAAAACTCGAAGGGTTGAGCACCCTCGGGACGGGGGCTTTCGGATGGGCGGGATCCGGCTGATCTCGACCGACCCCCTTGCGCCATCGTCATAAGGGTAGCCTAACCTAAGTGAACTCGTCCGGTTCTGGCGGGCCCGGGCACCCTTATGCCCTGAAGTGGCGCCATGTGCACCACTTCTCTTCGTTGCAAGCTTCGAAGAGCGCTCTGCCCGAACGGGATTCGTCCGAATGCAAACGGAGATCCCTGGCCATGGCGCCGTACTCGCCCTCCTCGTCCGGCAGAATCGCACGTCCTGTCGTGTCGGCAACCCTGCTCACCCTGTGCGCTCTCGCTCTGAGCGCCTGCGGATCCGAGGACGAAGCCGAATCCGCTGATGCGGGCGCCGCGACGACGGCCCTGGTGACGGACGCGGCCGGGACGGAGGTGGAGATTCCCGCCGGCCCGAAGCGCGGCGCGATGGACCTGGACGCATCCCTCGCGCCAGGCGTCGAGCCGGTGGGCCCGGCCGTGGGCCGCGGCCGGCAGGGCGCCCCCCGGTACCTGGCGGACCAGGCGAAGAGCATCCCCGTGGTGGGCGCCGTGCGTGACGAACACGCGACGGTCATCGCCGGGACCGAGCGGACCGGCCTCAGTGGCGCACAGGCAGCCGTTCAGGTGCTCGACGACTTCCGCAAGGCGATGGTCAAGTGAGCTCCGAGCAGGAACTCGGCGGCCGGATCGCCCTGGTGACCGGCGCGGGCCGCGGCATAGGTGAGGCGGTCGTACACGCCCTCGTCGGCCGCGGTGCCCGCGTCCTCGCCACCGATCTGGCCGCGGAGGGCATCGCCGCACTGGAGAAGACGTACGACGGTCAGGTCACCGCGCACACGCTCGACGTCACGGACCCCGAGGCCGTCGAAGACCTCGTCGCCGACGCCGAGGGCACGCTCGGCCCGCTGGACATCGCGGTCAACGTGGCGGGCATCCTTCGTGGTTCGACCGTCGCCGAGCTGTCGGACGAGGAGTGGCAGGCCACGTTCGCCGTCAATACCCATGGGGTGTTCCATGTGTCACGGTCCGTCTCCCGCCGGATGACCGAGCGGGGCTCGGGCAGCATCGTCACCGTGGCCTCCAACGCCGCGGGCATCCCCCGTACGAACATGGCGGCGTATGCCGCTTCCAAGGCCGCGTCCGTGATGTTCACCAAGTGCCTCGGCCTCGAGGTGGCGCCCCAGGGGGTGCGGTGCAACACCGTCTCCCCCGGCTCGACCCTGACGGACATGCAGCGGGGCATGTGGACGGCGGGGGACGAGGAGGCCGCCGCCCGCCGCGTCATCGAGGGCGACTCGACGACGTACCGCACCGGTATCCCGCTCGGCCGGATAGCGGACCCCTCCGACATCGCCGACGCGGTGGCCTTCCTGGTGTCCGACCGCGCCCGGCACATCACCATGCACGACCTGTACGTCGACGGCGGAGCCACCCTGCGGGCCTGAGAGCCGGCCCGCCCGGCGTTTCGCTCCGCCTCATCGCCCCGCCCGACATGCTGCCGACGCTCGAGCCTTCCCCACTGGAGACCACCCATGTCTGCATCTCTGCGCGTCCCTACCGCCCCTCCCCCACGCAACTCACCCGGCGCGGCGACCGCCCTCCTGGAGGCGTACCGGCCCGGCACGGACCGCTTTCTCGCCACACCCCGGCACACTCTGCTCGGCTCCGGGACCACGGCCGAGGTGCCGCACGGCTCACGGCCGCTGACCGAGCGGGTGCAGGAGGCCCTGGACGTCGCCCGGCGCACGGAGAGCCCTGCCCCGGTCGTGATGGGCACCGTGCCGTTCGCGCCTGACGGCGTGGCGGTCCTGGCCGTCCCGGAGACCGTCCGGTGGGCGACCGCCCTGCGCGCGGACCCGCTGATCGCAGTGCACGGCCGGGACGCCGGTCAGGGCGAGGACTGGCAGATACGTGAGGTGCCTGCCGCTGCCGCGTACTCGGCGGCTGTCGCCGCCGCCGTCGAGCGGATGCGAGCCGGTGAGTTCGACAAGGTCGTCCTCGCCCGCACACTCGAACTGACCTCGGCGCGTGACCTCGATCTGCCCGCCATGCTGAGCCGACTGGCACGCCGCGACCCGGACGGCTACACCTTCGCCGTGCCCAGCGGCCCGGGCCGCACGCTCGTGGGAGCGAGCCCCGAGCTCCTCGTGGCCCGCCGGGGCACCCGGCTGGTCGCCAATCCGCTGGCGGGCTCCGCACCGCGCAGCAGCGACCTGGCGGAGGACGTCCGCAGGGCCGCCGCGCTCCTGGATTCACCGAAGGACCTCCACGAGCACGCGGTCGTGGTCGACGCGATCCGTCAGTCGCTCGCGCCGTTCTGTGTGCGCCTGGACGTGCCCGAACGTCCCACCCTCGTGAGGACCGCAGCCATGTGGCACCTGTCGACGACGCTCACCGGGGAACTGCGCGACCCCTCCTCCACCGCCCTTGACCTGGCGTCCGTCCTGCATCCCACTCCGGCGGTCTGCGGCACGCCGACCGATGTGGCCCGCCAGGTCATCGCGGAGTGCGAGCCCTTCGAACGCGGCGCGTACACCGGCATGGTCGGCTGGCAGAACGCGGACGGCGACGGCGACTGGGTCGTGACCATCCGCTGCGCCGAGGCCGAGGGCCGCACCCTGCGGCTGTTTGCCGGTGCCGGCGTGGTCGCGGAGTCCACGCCGGCCGCCGAGACGGCGGAGACCGGGGCCAAGTTCCGGACCTTCCTGAGCGCTGTAGGAGCCTCCCTGTGACCATCCTTCAGGCATCCGAAGCCCCCACCTGGCCGGCCGAGTTCGCCGCACGCTACCGCGCGGCGGGCCACTGGCGCGGGGAGACGTTCGGCGGTGTGCTGCGCGAGCGCGCCGCCGCACACCCTGACCGCGTCGCCGTCGTCGATCCGGCCCCCGAACGCCGCGCGTGGACGTACCGAGAACTGGACGAGCGGGCCTCCCGCCTGGCCGCGGGGTTCGCGGCCCGTGGGATCTCCCCGGGCGACCGGGTCGTCGTACAGCTCCCGAACATCGCCGAGTTCATCGAAGTCGTCTTCGCGCTCTTCCGTATCGGCGCGCTGCCCGTCTACGCGCTGCCCGCTCACCGGGACACGGAGATCGAGTACTTCTGCTCGTTCGCCGAGGCCGTCGCCTACGTGATCCCGGACCGGCACGCCGGCTTCGACCACCTCGCGCTCGCGTCCAAGGTCAAGGAGCGCACGCCGACCCTGAAGCACGTCTTCGTCGTCGGCTCTCCGGGCGAACACACCGCTCTCTCCGGAGTTCCGCGCACACCCACCGGGTCCGGATACGAGCCGGAGCCGCACGATCTGGCGTTCCTCCAGCTGTCGGGTGGCACGACGGGTGTTCCCAAGCTCATCCCACGTACGCACGACGACTACATCTACTCGCTGCGCGGCTCCAACGAGATCTGCGGGGTCGACGGTGACAGCCGCTTCCTCGTCGTGCTCCCCGCCGCGCACAACTTCCCGATGAGCTCGCCGGGCTGGCTCGGAGCTCTGTACGCCGGGGGGACCGTGGTGTTGTGCCCCACGCCCGACCCGGCGACGGCCTTCCCGCTCGTGGAACGGGAACGCGTCACGATGACCGGATTGGTGCCGCCCCTCGCGCTGGTGTGGACGCAGGCCGCCCCCGGCACCGAGCACGATCTGTCGAGCCTGGATCTGATCCTCGTCGGCGGCGCCAAGTACAGCGAGGTGGCGGCCCGCCGGCTGGAACCCGCGCTGGGGTGCCGGCTCATGCAGGTCTTCGGCATGGCCGAGGGACTCGTCAACTACACGCGTCTGGACGACGACCACGAGACCGTGGTCACCACCCAGGGCCGGCCGATCTCCGAGGACGACGAGGTCCGGGTCGTCGACGACGCGGACGAGGACGTACCCGAGGGAAGCTTCGGGCATCTGCTGACCCGTGGCCCGTACACGATCCGCGGCTACTGGCGCGCACCCGAGCACAACAAGAGGGCCTTCACCGAGGACGGCTTCTACCGCACCGGTGACATCGTGCGCCGCACCCCGACGGGCCATTTGATCGTCGAGGGGCGCGCCAAGGACCAGATCAACCGGGGTGGCGAGAAGGTCGCCCCGGAGGAGATCGAGAACATCATCCTCGGCCATCCGTCGGTGCACGACGTGTCCGTCGTGGGTGTGGCCGACGAGTACCTGGGGGAACGCACTCTGGCCTACGTCATCCTGCGCGAGGACGCCGAGCCGTTGAAACCGGTGGCGATCAAGCGCCTTGTGCGTGAACGCGGTGTCGCCGCGTACAAGATTCCCGACCTCGTCGAATTCGTCGAAGCTTTCCCGCAGACCGGAATCGGCAAGGTCAGCAAGAAGGGACTGCGCTCCGACGCGGTCCCCGGCCGAGCCGAAACCGCACAGCACTGAGATCAGCACCGAGTTCCGCCCACAGCGGCACTGAAAGGTCCCACCCCATGGCTCTTCCCGCCATCGCTTCCTACGCCCTGCCGACCGAAGCCGAACTGCCCGCGAACCGGGTGGGCTGGACCGTCGACCCCGCGCGGGCCGTCCTTCTGGTCCACGACCTGCAGAACCACTTCCTCGGCGCGTTCCCGCCCGGTGAGCAGCCGCTCACCGGCATGCTCGACAACACGGCCCGCCTCACCGAGAAGTGCCGCCGCCTCGGTGTGCCGGTCGTCTACTCGGTGCAGCGCGGCGGTCAGACGGCCCAGGAACGCGGTCTTCAGCTCGACTTCTGGGGGCCCGGCGCTGCCGACGACCCCGAGGCGCTGGCGATTCCCGGCGCCGTCGCGCCCGCGGAGGGCGACACCGTCCTGACCAAATGGAAGTACAGCGCTTTCGTGCGCACCGAACTCGAGCCTCTGCTCCGTGAGTCCGGCCGCGACCAACTGGTGATCACCGGTGTGTACGCGCACATCGGGGTGCTCATGAGTGCCTGTGACGCGTGGATGCGCGACCTCCAGGCCTTCGTGGTCGCCGACGCCGTGGCGGACTTCTCGCGCGAGGACCATGACATGGCGCTGCGCTGGGCGGCGGGCCGCTGCGCGGTCGTCCTCTCGGCGGACGCGCTTCTGAAGGAGATCTGCACACCGTGGCGCTCACCCGTGAACTGACCCGCCACGATGTCGCCGACGCCCTCGGTGAGGAGCCCCCGGCCGGAGCATCCAGCCTCGGAATCACCTCGCGCTCAGGTGTCATGCGGCCGCCTTGCCGAGGTGGTGAGGCCGACTGCACGCGTCGGTCGATTCCGTGACCGAACGGGTCGCCACGGCAAACCCGGGCTCGCCCGCTCGGGTGATTTCCGGTCGGCCGCACCCGCTGTTCGGGGCCGGCCCGATCCGTCCTCCCCCGCCGCCCTTCCCCAGGGGGTACCTCATGGATACGGGCTGTCCCGCCGCAGCCTCGCTCCCCCGTACCCGAGGAGGCTCGGACAGACATGTCGGACCCCACGCGCATCGACGTGCATCAACACCTGATCCCACCGGACTTCAGCCGTGCGATGGCCGAGCGAGCTGTGGCCCTCGGCTGGCCCGCTCCCGCGTGGGACGTTCAGAGCGCGATCGCGATGATGGACCGCAGGTCGATCGCCACTGGCCTCCTGTCGTTTCCCGCCCCGGTCGCGGCACCGGACGACCCCGCCGGAGCCCGCGCCGGAGCCCGGAGCTTGAACGAATACACCGCCGAAGTCGTCAAGGAACGGCCCGATCGTTTCGGTCACCTCGCCGTCCTCCCCCTGCCCGACGTCGACGCCGCGCTCGCCGAGGCCGCCCACGCACTGGACGAGTTGCACGCCGACGGACTGATGGTCCTGTCCAACGTGCACGGCCGTTACCTCGGCGACCCGGCGTTCGAGCCGTTGTGGGCGGAGCTGGACGCCCGTGCCGCTGTCGTCCTCGTCCACCCCACTGCGCCACCCGTCGCGCCGATCCCCGGCCTGCCCGGCCCTCTGGTGGACTTCCCGTACGACACGGCCCGCACGGCCCTCCACATGGCTCTGAAGGGTGTGCCCGGGCGGTACCCCCGGATCAGGATGATTCTCCCCCACGCCGGCGGCTTCCTGCCGTATGCCGCCCACCGCTTCGCAGTCGCAGCCCGGCTCCACCCCGGCTCCACCCCCGAGGGCCTGCTGCACGACCTTCGACGCTTCTACTTCGACACCGCCGTCACCGCCGGCCCGGCCGCCCTGCCCTCACTGCTCGCCTTCGCCGCGCCCGGACACGTCCTGTACGGCAGCGACTTCCCCATGCTTCCCGAGCAATGGGGCGTCGGCTTCGACACCGGGCTGGACGAATACCCTCACTGGGAACCGGAGCAGCTCCATGCCGTCAACCGTGGCAACGCCGAACTCCTCATCCCTCGGCTTGCCCGGTCATGACACGGCGGGGCGGGTCACTGCCGCATGAGGTCCAGGCTGTTCGATGACCTGGCAGCCTCCCACAACGCGAACGACGCTCTACCTTGGGACGGTGTCCTGCCATGCACAGTGACGTGTTCGAGGCCGACGGAGCGCGCCTCTACCACGAAGTGCGCGGCAGCGGTCCCGCCCTGCTGATGATCAGCGGGGCCGGGGGGGACGCCGGGTACTACTCCGGCGTCGCCGAGCAGCTGGCCGACGCGTTCACCGTGATCACCTACGACCGGCGAGGCAACTCCCGCAGTACCGGCCGGTCCGCCGAGCCGATGGACCTCGCTCAGCAGGCAGCCGACGCTCGCCGACTGATCGATTCGGTGGCGCGCGGACATGCTCTCGTGTTCGGCAACAGCGGAGGCGCGATCATTGGCCTCACGCTGGCCGCGCTGCACCCCCAGGTGCTGACCGGCCTGATCGCGCACGAGCCGCCGGCCGTGAACGTCCTGCCCGACGGCGACCCCGACCGCGGTTTCTTCGGCGACGTGGCCGCACTGTACGTCGAGGGCGGCGCCCCGGTGGCGGGTCGCCGGTTTGCGGAGACAACGCGCGGCGAGGGGACGTACCGCTGGCCCGACGACCTCTGGAAGCGTTTCCTGGGGAACCAGGACCACCTGTTCGGCACGGAGTGGCCCGGCTTCGCCGACTTCCGTCCCGACGGGGCCGCGCTCAGGACCGCGCCCTTCCCGATCGTGCTGGGCGCAGGCGCCGCCGACCGGGGTGCGTACTACGCGCGGCCCTCCGCCGAGATCGCCCGCCGGATCGGTGTGCCGTGGGTGGAGTTCCCCGGCATCCACATGGAGTTCCTGCGCAATCCGGCGATCTTCGCGGCGGCCCTGCGGGCACTGGCGACACAGATGCTGAGCCGTGAGGGCCGGATTCCCGCAGAGTGGGTGGGCGGGCACACGCCGGGAGCTGAAAACATCTGCGGGAGTTGGAGACACCCTGCGAGCTGAGCCCATCCCGCGGGTGGGGAGATACGACCGGAGAACTGGGATGCTTCCAGGTGCCGCAACCGGCGCAGGTGTTCCGCTCCGCCCGGCGCACGACCCGTCCCGCTCCGCCGGGTCGTGCGCCGGGCGTCGTCGTACGGGCTGTCAGCCCATGTCGCCCACAGGCTTCCGCCACGCCGTGCTGGGCTCGATCAGGGGTCAACTGTGTATTCCCGGCGGCGGCCAAGGATGCCCGTATGCGGAAGGCCCCTGGTCATCCGCAGTGCCCGGCGGACGGGCGCCCCCGGTTCCCTGACACCGCGGAAGGCGGCGCCCGTTCCCCGGGCGCCGTCTTCCGGCCGTCTCGTGGTGCGTGGTGTCACACCGTGGACGGGAAGCGGTCCCAGACCCGGTGCTTACCCAGGAGCTGCTTGACCTCTTCCAGCGCCTCGCTGCCCGTGCCCGCATTCACCACGCCCGGCGCGTCCTGGGGCACGCCCGCGGAGGCGAGGACACCGCCACCGCCAGCCCACGTCCCGATCGCCTTGGCATGCCGGTACGTCTCGTTCAGCAGCAGAAGCACACGGGGGTCGGTGGCGGTTCCGGCCGCGCCCGCCTTGGCGTCCCGCGCACCGAGCGCGTCGGCGCCCGCGCCGGGGGGACCGGCGAGCAGAACTGCGTCGAACTCGATGGATCGGGCGGTGGCGTAGGTCCGCTGGACGGTGACCGGGTCGCCGTCCGCGTCGAGGACACCCCCGGCGGGAGCGACGACCAGCGGCACCATGCCGGCGCCCTGCACGGCGTCGCGTACCGCCCGGACACCGTCGAGGTCGCCGTCCTCGTCGGCCACGATGCCGATGACTCGGCCGTCCAGCGGCCAGACACCGCCGACCTGGGACAGGGCCGGGCTCGGGTCCGGGTTCGCGAGCGGTCCGTCGGGCTCAGGGGCGGGCAGACCCAGGCCGGCGGCGACCTGCTCGCACAGCTGCGCATCGATCCTGGCGAGCACCTTGAGGGCACGCTCCTTGATCGCCTGCTCGTAGCATTTGGCCAGCTCGAAGGTGTAGGCGGCGATGATGTGCTCGCGCTCCACGGGAGTCATGCTGAGCCAGAAGAGGCGGGGCTGGCTGAAGTGGTCGTCGAACGACTCGGGGGCCTCGCGAACCTTGCGGCTCGCGGCGATCTCGGCGGGCACCTCGACGAACGCACCGGTGTCGGCGCCCGCGAGGAACGGGCAGCCGCCGTCGAGGGAGTTGGGCCGGTACGGCGCGACGCCTCGGTGGACCGCGGTCTGGTGCATGCCGTCCCGCAGCATGTCGTTGACCGGGGCGTGCGTCCGGTTGATGGGCAGCTGCGGGAAGTTGGGACCGCCGAGCCGAGTGAGCTGGGTGTCGACGTAACTGAACAGCCGACCCTGGAGCAGCGGGTCGTTGGTGAGGTCGATACCCGGCACCATGTTGCCGACGTGGAAGGCGACCTGTTCCGTCTCGGCGAAGAAGTTCGACGGATTGGCGTCGAGCGTCATCAGACCGATCGGCTGCACCGGCGCGAGCTCCTCCGGAACGATCTTCGTGGGGTCCAGCAGGTCGATGCCCTGGAACATCTGCTCGGGGGTGTCCGGAAACGTCTGCACACCAAGCTCCCACTGGGGGAACGCGCTGGCCTCGATGGCGTCGGCGAGGTCCCTGCGATGGAAGTCCGGGTCCACGCCGCCCGCGATCTGGGCTTCCTCCCAGACCTGGGAGTGGACGCCCAGCTTGGGCTTCCAGTGGAACTTGACCAGGGTCGAGGCGCCTTCGGCGTCGACGAGCCGGAAGGTGTGGACGCCGAAGCCCTCCATCGTGCGGAAGGAGCGCGGGATACCGCGGTCGGACATGTTCCACAGCGTGTGGTGCGTCGCCTCGGAGTGCAGGGTCACGAAGTCCCAGAATGTGTCGTGGGCGCTCTGTGCCTGCGGAATCTCCCGGTCCGGGTGCGGCTTGCCGGCGTGGATGACATCGGGGAACTTGATGGCGTCCTGGATGAAGAAGACCGGGATGTTGTTCCCGACGAGGTCGAAGACGCCTTCCTCGGTGTAGAACTTGGTGGCGAAGCCGCGGGTGTCGCGCACGGTGTCGGCCGATCCGCGTGAGCCGAGCACGGTGGAAAACCGGACGAAGACGGGGGTCTCCACGTCCTTGGCCAGGAAAGCGGCCTTGGAGATCTTCGCCGCGCTCCCGTATCCGCGGAACACCCCATGGGCGGCGGCGCCACGGGCGTGCACGACACGCTCCGGGATGCGCTCGTGGTCGAAGTGGGTGATCTTCTCCCGCAGGTGGTGGTCCTGGAGCAGGACCGGGCCACGGGGGCCGGCCTTCAGGGAGTGGTCGGTGTCGTACAGCCGGGCGCCCTGTGCCGTGGTCAGGTAGGCACCGCTCTGAGCATTGCGTGCCTGGTCCGCTCCGGTGGGCTGACCGGTCGGGCTCACCGTCTCGGGGCCGGCCTGGTCGTCCTTGGGGGGCAGCGGCTCACGGGGGGCGGTCGGCTCCTCCACCGACGGGGGCATGGTGCCGGGCGCACCTGGAATCGGCTCGTTCTCCTGGTTCTCCGTCACTACCTGTCCTCCTGAGATGTGGCTCATCGCCGGACCGACGTGCCGGTGGGTTCGGCGCGGCGAGCCGCCCGGGCACACGTGCATACTTGCCGTGGCAGGGTCTCCCTGCCACGGCAAGCGCAGCGCCGTCACTCCTTCGGCAGCGTCCGCGGGTGGGTCGGGTCAGACGTTCTTCCTGGGGATCTGTTCGTTCCAGGTACGGGAGAAGACCCGGCGGCCGTCCTCGTATCCGTCGAGCGTGGCGTCCACGTGGAAGGTGTCCTTGTCCGAGCTCAGCACGGTGCGCGTCTCGACCCGGACGTCCCAGTCGGGTCGGCTGAAGCCCATCTCCCAGGCGGACTCGCCGCGTACCGACCCGAAGTCCTCGCCGGTCCAGCTGTACTTCTCGCAGGCGCGGAGCCCGGCCTCGATGCCGGTGTCCTCATACCGCTGGCGTCCGCGGTCCTTCACGATGTCGAGCACCGACCGGTAGTCCACCAGGTCCCTGGTCACGGTCCACGCCTGTTCCGGCTCGCCCAAGCGTGTGACCACCGGCGGTGCGCAGCCCTCGGGCTCACCGAAGGGGCGCAGAGCCTTGTCCTCCGGTACGTCGGTGGGGCGGGCCGGCAGGGTGAGGGAGCTGCCGTTCTCGTACACGCTGAGCAGCGCCGGTTCCGGGGCCGGCCAGACGAGCGGCCAGTACGAGGTGGACAGCGACAGCCGGATGCGGTGTCCGGGAGGGAACGCCTGCGCGACGCTGTGGAGCGGTACGCGCACCTGGTACCGCCTGCCCGGTTCCAAGGCCTGCGGAGACTCCTCGCTGTCACGGTGGGTGAGGTTGAGTACGCCGTAGGTCACCCGGGTGGAGCGACCGTCCGGCGCCACGTCGGACAGCCTGACGTTCAGCTGGGCCACCGGCGCGTCCGCTGCCACTTCGACATCGACGACGGGAGCACCGAGGATCTCGACGCGCTGGGGCAGCGGCTCGGTCTGGAAGACGAGCGAGCCTCCGTCCTCCTCACGCTGGTCGTAGGGCAGGTCAGGCGGGGCGTTGTACGAGGCCCACTTACCGGCGAACTGGCCGACGGACAGCGGGGACTGCACCGTGTGGACCCGGTCCTCCTGTGCCGTGCGGTGGCCGTCCGGTGCCGCGAGGGTTCCGCCGCGCAGGACGTGGACGGTTTCGTCGACGTCCGGGGACGGCCAGGACGGTGCGCCGACCCAGCGGCCGGGCCGTTCCTCGTACGAGGTGGAGGGCGGAACGCTCTCCTGCATCCAGGCCCGGAGCATCGGGCCGTCCATGACGCCGTTGTCGATGCCCTTCAGCCAGTGGTCCCACCAGCGCACCACTTCCTGGAGGTATCCGATGGCCGGCCCCGGCTCGCCGAGGTGCGGAAGCTTGTGCGACCACGGGCCGATCAGTCCCTTGCGGGGCACGTCGACATGGCTCAGCAGCCGGGTGACCGCGTTGGAGTACCCGTCCGCCCAGCCGCTGGAGGCGAGTACGGGGCAGCGCAGGGCCGCGTAGTCCTCGCTCAGGCTGGCGTGGCGCCAGTAGTCGTCGCGCTGCTGGTGGCGCAGCCACTCCAGGACCCAGGGTTTTGCCGCGTCCAGCCGTTCCCGCCACATCTCACGCCAGCGCTCACCGACCACGGCCGGGTCGGGCGGACAGGTGGCGTAGGCGAACATGGTCCCGGCCTCGGCCAGGTTGTCGGACAGCATCGCGCCGCCGAGGTAGTGCATGTCGTCGGCGTACCTGTCGTCGGTGAACGAGGCGATGCAGATGGCGCGCAGGCTCTGCGGCCTGCGGGCGGCTGTCTGGAGGGCGGCGAAGGCTCCCCACGAGATGCCCGTCATCCCGGTGTTCCCGTCGCACCAGGGCTGCTCGGCGATCCAGGCCAGTACGGCCTCGGCGTCGCTCTGCTCCTGTTCGAGGTACTCGTCCTGCAGTACGCCTTCCGACTCACCGGTCCCCCGCAGGTCGACGCGTACACACGCATAGCCGTGTCCGGCGACGTAGGGGTGGGAGATGGCGTCGCGGGTGGAGGTGAGGTCGTTCTTGCGGTACGGGATGTACTCCAGTACCGCGGGCACGGGCTCCACGTCCGAGGCGGTGGGACGCCAGATTCGTGCGGAGAGCCTGACCCCGTCCGTCATGGGGATGGTGACGTGCTTCTCTTCCTGGATCGCGCAGGGCAGTCGGTCGACGTAGCGCATGCCTGAGCAACCTCCTTTCGTGGTGCTGGGCCTGACGGGTCACCCGGTTTTCGTGCCGTGGCCTCCCGGCTCCGTCTCATCGAAGGTGAGTCCGAGAGCGGCCACGCACCGGTCGAACTTGCGGCGCAGATCCTCCTCGTCGTCGCCTCCGGTGAATATGTGCGCCACCTCGTAGCTGTAGCTGTCCTGGCCGGAGACCGAGGAGAGCTTCTGTCCCTCCTCGGGCACGACATCGATCCGTACGCCGGGTATCTCGCGTTCGATGGCGGCGATCCGCTCCGGAGTGGGGACCTCGTGCACCTTCCCGTCGCCGAACCAGCGGTAGTACCACTTGGCGGCCATCGCGTACGGCCCCAGCCCGCCGGGCATCGCCGGGTCGTGGCCCAGGGCGAGACTGATCATCCGGTGGTGGTTGGGCGCGCCGTCGACGTAGTCGAAGAGCTCGGCGTGGGACTGCGAATGCCGGGGGTTGATCTCCAGGAGGCTGATGTCACCCGTCTTCGGGTCGTAGAAATACTCGATGCTGAAGGTCGCCGATTCCATGCCGATCTGCCGCATGGTCCTCTCACTGACCTCGTGCAGCTTGCGGATCACCGGGGCCGGAAGGGTGCTGGGGTACTGATGGCGCAGAAAGCAGGGCGACGACGGGTAGTTGATCGAGTCCAGCACGCCGTAGACCTGGGCCTTGCCCTGGTGGACGTACCCCTCGACGGCCACCTGGATGCCCGTCATCGCCTCCTCCGCCAGGCAGACCTGGCCTCCTACGCCCTGCATCTCCGGGGGGAGTTCCAGCAGACCGAGTACGGACTCGAAGGGCCTGCCGACCCGGCCGATGCCGGCCCGGATCTCGTCGACGGCCGCCCGGAACTCCGTCATGTCCGAGACGCCGTAGGCCAGCTCGGAGGAGTAGGCGAGGGCCGGCTTGAGCCACATGGGGAAGCTCACGCCCTCGGGGGGCTTCGGGTCGTCCGCGTCCAGGTCGACCCGGCCGAAGCGCGGGTACGCGTCGATGGCCTTCTGCTGTTCGAGCCGGCTCCAGTACTTGTGTTCGCACTTGACGACGGATTCGAGGCCGGTCGTGCGGACGCCGTACTCCTTGCCGAGCATGGAGACCAAGGTGCTCACCGGGAAGTCCCAGTAACCGACGATCGCGTCGATGCTGCCGTCGTGGGCGTCGAGTACGGCGCGGGCACGGTCCATCAAAGCGGGCACGGACACCTCGCCCTCCTGCAGTTCCTCGACGGTCAGCAGGCGGTGGAACCGGTAGGAACCGGCGTCGGGTACCGCCTCCAGCATCGGCAGGTTCGCGTCGTCGAGGCCGACGACGAAGATGTTCTTGCGCTGCCCTCGGGGCATGGGGGTGTCCCGCATGGGGGTGTCCCTCCGGTAGGAAGTGTTCCTGGACACCACAGCGCCTGCCCGGGCCCGCGTCCTGCATGCGAGGCGCTTCCTCGAGGACGGCTCCCGCCTCGCTCGCGCTCGTTTCAGCGCACTCCGCGGGGGCGGAACTGGATGCTGATCCGCGGTCCGCGGGCGTGGGCCGTCTTGGGAATCGCGTGCTGCCAGGTGCGCTGGCAGGAGCCGCCCATGACGATGAGGTCGCCGTGGCCCAGCGGGTGGCGCACAGTGTCGCCGCCCCCGCATGGGCGCAGGAGCAGATCGCGGGGGGCGCCGAGGGAGAGGATCGCCACCATCGTGTCCTCGTGCGAGCTGCGGCCGTTCAGGTCGCCGTGCCAAGCGACGCTGTCGCGTCCGTCGCGGTAGTAGCAGAGCCCGGCCGTGGTGAAGGGCTCGCCGAGTTCGTCTGCGTAATGCGTGGACAGCGCGTCGCGGGCCTCGTCGAGCACAGGGCCCGGCAGGGGGTCGGCCGAGCGGTAGAAGGCGAGCAGCCGGGGCACGTCGACCGTCCGGTCGTACATCTGCCGTCGCTCGGCCCGCCAGGGAACCCCGGCCGCGAGCTCGGTGAACAGCTCGTCGCCGCCGCTCAGCCAACCGGGCAGCAGGTCGATCCACGCCCCTGCACCGAGGACCGTCCGTCGCAGCCCGGTGAGGCGGCCGAGGCGCGGACCGTCGGCCTGGTCGAAGAGCGAACCCTGGAGATGAATGGACATGGGAAAAGCGTAACGCGCTATTAGAACAGACGTTCCCACCCCTGGCTCGTCCCGGTCGCCGCGGCGGGGAATCGGTCATAAGCTGCCAGGGCCGACGGGGTGTGCCTGCCAGAGCTCCGGCCAGCCCTTCCGACCCGCCTGGCAGTCGAACCGCGCGCACCCGGGGGACCGGGCGGAGCAGCCACCCGGGAAAGCCGCATCACTGAGATGAGCACGCGCGGGCAGGAGAGCGGCGACGCCGCATGCCCCTCGTACCGGCGATGGCGGATGCGGCGTACCAGGAAGACCTCAAGGGAAGGAGCGGCCCGATGCCGGAAGAAGGACGCGGTGACGACGTCTACCAGCCGGACGGTTCGGACGCGGGCAACCGGCCCGCGGGCGACCTCGACCCGGAGAACGTGATCGACGAGCCCGACCTCGACGACATGCTGGACACGGGGTACTCCCCGCCGGAGAAACCCCTGGGCGTGTCGAAGTACGGCACGACCGGCGAGGAGCAGAAAGAGGGCGAGTCCCTCGACCGGCGTCTCGCTCAGGAGGTGCCCGAGGACGACCCTCGCCTGGTGGCGGACAGGGCCGATGACGGGCCGGAGGACAACGGTCCCGAGGAGGGCGACGCCGGGGACGAGCGGGCCGGCCGCGTCGCCACTGCTGACGAAGCGACCGGGCCCGAGCGCAACAACAGGGTGCTGGGCCGTGACGTCGGCATCGACGCAGGCGCGGCCTCCGCCGAAGAGGCAGCGGTGCACATCCAGGAGGACGACGAAGCCTGAACGCCCTGATCCCGGTCCCCCGTCCGTCAACGGGGAGGGACGTCACGATCGCGGGCCACAGTCCGGTGGACCGCTCGGAGGAAAGGTGACAAGCGATGACCGACACCAACATGAAGCAGCGGAAGGTACTGGCCGTGGTCACCAACTACGGCGTGGAGCAGGACGAGCTCGTGGTGCCACTCGACCACCTTCGTGGTGCGGGCGCACAGGTCGACGTCGCGGCTGTGTCGATGGACGACATCGTGACGCTGGTCGGTGACAAGGATCCGGGAAAGACGGTCCGGCCCGACCTCACCCTGACCGACGCCGACCCCGGAAACTACGACCTGCTGCTCATCCCGGGCGGCACCCTGAACGCCGACACGCTCCGCCTCCAGGACGCGACCACCGGCATCATCCGAGCGTTCACGGACTCCGGCCGGCCTGTCGCAGCCATCTGCCACGGCCCGTGGGCGCTGGTCGAAGCGGGCGTGGTCACGGACAAGCGGCTGACCTCCTACGCGTCGTTGCGGACCGACATCCGCAACGCGGGAGGCGAGTGGACCGACGAAGCGGTCGTGACGGACGGTTCCGGTGGCTGGACACTGATCACCTCACGCAACCCCGGCGACCTGGAGCCGTTCGTACGGGAGATCGACAAGACCCTCGCGGTACAACCCTGACCGGAGCAGTGGCGGGCGGGACGGCGGGCGGTCGTGCACTGCACTCGCCGGGGGGCGTCGGGTGGGCAATCGAATGACAACGGCGTGCAGCTGTTTCCCGGCGCCCACAATGGATACCCGCCCCATATGAGCGAAATGTCTGAAGTAGGTAGTCACACCTCCGACGGCGGCACGGCCTCGCAAGCGGCGAAGCGCCTGCTGCCGTCGCCTCTGGGCCCTGGCAGGATCCTCCGGGCCATGCACCGTCTGGAGCACACCACCGCGCTCGACGGTGTCATCGACCGGGTCCGGGACACGGTCCAGGCCGCCCCGCTGGGACCCTTGCGCGACCTGCTGCACGGCCGCTGGCTGGGCCATCCCGTGCATCCCCTGCTGGTGCAGGTCCCGATCGGCAGCTGGCTCTCCGCGGCGGTACTCGACTTCCTGCCCGGGCAGCGCCGGGCGTCCTGCGTCCTCATCGGCGTCGGCCTCGGCACCGCCGGCCCGGCCGCCGTGGCGGGCTGGGTCGACTGGGCCGAGCTGCAGCACCGCCACCGTCGCGTCGGCTTCGTACACGCGGCGGCGAACATCACCGCCGTGGCGTTGTACGCCGGGTCGTTCACGGCCCGCGCGCGCGGGCGTACCTGTCTCGGTAAGACACTGGGGTTCGCGGGGCTCTCGGTCGTGGGAATCGGCGGGGCCATCGGCGGTCACCTGGCGTACCGGCAGGCCTCGGGAGCCAACCACGCCGAAGCGGTGCAGGACCTGGTGAAGCCCGGGTGGCACGAGATCGGCGCCGTCGTCGAACTTCCCATCGGCGAGGCCGTCCGCCGGTACATCGACGACGTGCCCGTCGTGGTCGTACGCGAGAGCGGCGAGCAGGTGCACGCGCTCGCCGACATGTGCAGTCACCTGGGCGGCCCGCTGTCCGGGGGTGAGGTCACCGACGGCTGCGTGCGCTGCCCGTGGCACGGCAGTGTCTTCCGTCTGTCCGACGGCTGGAACGTCCGGGGGCCGGCGACCGCGGCACAGCCGGCCTTCGAGACCCGGGTCATCGACGGCCGCGCGGAAGCACGACTGCGCGGCCAGGAATAGGGGGGCGCGCCGGATCCCGGTAACCATCGGGGCCGTTTCGGAATCCTCCGGACGGCCCCGAACTCCGATGCATGCGACCGGGGCTTCCGATGCAGCTACAGCCGGTTCCCCGTGAGACCGGGGAGGCGTTCGCGACAGCGGAAACTCAGTGGCTGGTGTGCCTGGCAGCGTGTCATTCTTCGGCACCATGGATGCTGACGTGTGGAACGAGCAGGTAGCACAGAGCTACGACGAGTCGTCGGAGCACATGTACGTGTCCGAAGTCCTGGATCCCACGGTTGACTTCCTCGAGCGCCGTGCGGGGCGTGGCCAAGCCCTGGAGTTCGCGGTGGGAACCGGCCGCGTCGCACTTCCGCTGAGCGCGCGAGGCGTGCGAGTGGCCGGAATCGAGAAGTCGGAGCCTATGGCCCGGGAGCTCGGTAAGAAGCCCCGGGGCGATGATGTGGCCGTGACCGTCGGAGACATGACGGCCTCTCAGGCATCGGGGACGTTCAGCCTGGTCTACCTCGTCTACAACGCCATCACCTGCCTGCTCTCCCAGGACGAACAGGTCGCGTGCTTCCGTAACGCCGCGAGACACCTCGAGCCGGACGGCCGTTTTGTGATCGAGGTGTTCGTCCCCGAACTGCAGCGTCTGCCGCCCGGCGAGACCGCCCGACCGTTCCACATCGGCGACCAGCACGTCGGATTCGACACGTATGACCTGGTCAACCAACATCTGGTCTCGCACCACTACACCGTCGCGGACGGCCGAGGTTCCACGTTCCTTTCACCTCATCGGTATGTCTGGCCGTCCGAGCTCGACCTGATGGCCAAGCTCGCCGGCCTGGAACTGTCCGAGCGCTGGGCCGACTGGAACGAAACGCCTTTCACCGCCTCCAGCAGATCACACGTCTCCGTGTGGCAGAAGCCGCCCGTCCGCTCCGCGAGGAAACCGCAGGTCAGGCCGGTGGGGGAGGCGCGCTCGTTCCGGGTACTGCCAGGCCCCCTTCGCGGCGGTGCCTGACCTGCCGCGAGGCGGTGGCCTCCGTGCAGGAAGCCGCAGCCTCGTTGCTGCCACTTGACGGTTTCACGGCGGTGATGCGTACCACGTCGGACAGCGTTTCTTGCTCAGCGGAGACAGTCGGATCGGGGATCGGGGTCAGTTGACGGGCGGGGCGGCGGTGTACTCCTCGTCGGTGACGGGAGTCAGCCAGTGGACGACATCGTGGTCGTCATCACCTTCGTTGATCGCCAGGTGGACCATCAGCCGGTTGGGCGCGGCGCCGTGCCAGTGCTCCTCGTCGGCCTCGAACAGGACGCGGTCGCCGGGGCGGATGACCTCGACAGGCCCGCCCCGGCGCTGGCACAGGCCGACCCCTTCGGTGACGAAGACGGTCTGGCCCAGCGGGTGGCGGTGCCAGTGGGTGCGCGCGCCGGGCATGAAGTGCACCAGGGCGGCGGTGACCCGGGACGGCGCTGGTGCGGCGGCGACGGGATCGATGTAGACGTCGCCGGTGAACCAGTCGGCCGGGCCCTTGACGGTGTTGATCGAGCTTCGGGTGATCTGCACGGTTGTTCCTCGTCTGTGATTGTCGCGGGGTGGTGGCGCTCTGCACCGGGCGGGAGGCGCGCGGTCAGGGCCTGAGGAGTGCCTTGATGGCGCGGCGCTCGTCCATGGCCTTGTAGCCTTCGGCGACCTGGTCCAGGGGGAGGGTGAGGTCGAAGACCTGGCCCGGGTTGATCCGGCCCGACAGGACACGGTCGATGAGATCGGGAAGGTAGCGGCGCACGGGGGCGGGGCCGCCGCGCAGGCCCACGTGGGAGAAGAAGAGTTCCTGGCCATCGATGGCGACCTCGTGGGGGACGCCGACGAATCCGACGTTGCCGCCGGGCCGCGCCGAGTACAGGGCCTGCTGCATCGCCTGTGCGGTGCCGACGCACTCCAGCACCGCATCGGCGCCGATCCCGTCGGTGAGGTCCTTGATCCGGGCGATGCCCTCGTCGCCGCGCTCGGTGACGATGTCGGTGGCGCCGAACTCGCGGGCCAGCTTCCGGCGGGACTCGTGGCGGCTCATGGCGATGATCCGCTCCGCGCCCATCTCCTTGGCCGCGATCACGGCGGACAGGCCGACCGCGCCGTCGCCGACCACCACGGCGGTCGAGCCGGGCTTCACCTCGGCGGCGTCGGCTGCCCACCAGCCGGTACCCATGACGTCGGAGACGGCCAGCAGGCTGGGCCACAGCTCCTCGTCCGGCACCTCGTCGGTGGCGACCAGCGTGCCCTGGGCGTTGGGGATGCGTATGTAGTCGGCCTGGCAGGTGCTCATGAACTCCCGGTGCAGGCAGTTGGACTGGAAGCCGTTTCGGCAGTTCGCGCAGGTGTTGTCCGAGGTCGCGAACGAGCCGACCACGAACTGGCCCGGCTTGACCGAGGTGACCTCGCTGCCGACTTCCTCGACGAAGCCGACGTACTCGTGCCCCATGGGGTGCGGATCACCGATCGGCTCCAGGCCACGGTAGGGCCACAGGTCGGAGCCGCACACACAGGAGACGGCGGTACGGATGATCGCGTCGGTCGGGTGGAGGATCTTCGGGTCGTCCAGGGTCCCGAAGCGAACATCGCCGGGGGCATGGATCACTGCGCCGCGCATGAGGGGTTCCTTACGTACTGGAGGGGCGGGCCGCTGGTGCCCGTACGGTCGCGTACCGGGCGCACGGGGGCGGCATCGCGGCCACCGGGCCGAGTCCCGGGCGGGCAGTTGCCGGGGGCCACGCCGAGGCGCCGCAGCCGGGAAATGCCACGTTCTCCAGGGAACCGCGTTTCCGTGGGGTGAGCGAGTTACCAGCGAGGGGTGTACCAGCAGTACATCCCTCCCGCGTCACACAGGCCGTACGGTCGGGAATATGGACAACCACGAGGAGGTCCGCGAGTTCCTGACCTCGCGGCGAGCGAAGATCTCCCCGGAGCAGGCCGGGCTGCCCGCCGGGTCCCGGCGGCGTGTGCCCGGGCTGCGCCGGAGCGAGGTCGCGGCACTGGCCGACGTGAGCGTGGAGTACTACGCGAAGCTGGAGCGGGGCAGCCTCGCCGGCGTCTCCCCTGCCGTGCTCGAATCCGTCGCCCGCGCCCTGCAGCTGGACGACGCGGAGCGCGCCCACCTTCTCCACCTGGCTCAGGCGGCCGACGGCTCCAGCACCCTCGCACGTCCCCCGCGCCGGACCGCCAGGCAGTGGAGCCCCCACCGGAGCCTGCAGTGGACGCTGGACGCGATCACAGCGGGGCCCGCGGTCGTGTGCAACGGCCGGACGGACATCCTCGCCGCCAACCCGCTCGCCCGTGCCTTCTACACCGACCTCTTCGCCGACTCCCGCAACCAGGGCAATCTGGCCCGCTTCAACTTCCTCGACCCGGCCTCCCGCCGTGTCTACCCCGACTGGGAGCTGTTCGGGGACATGGCGGTGGCCATCCTGCGCCGTGAGGCCGGCCGCGACCCCCACGACAAGGATCTGCACGACCTTGTCGGGGAGCTGTCCACCCGCAGCGAGGCCTTCCGCACCCGCTGGGGCGCCCACAACGTCCGCCGCCACGGGACCGGCACCAAGCGGTTCCACCACCCAGCGGTCGGTGACCTCACTCTCGCCTACGAGGTGCTGGAGATGGCCGCAGAACCCGGACTCAGCATGACCATCTACACCGCCGAACCCGGCTCGCCCAGCGAAGAAGGACTTCGCCTGCTCGCCTCCCTGGCCGCCACCGAGGGCGCGCCGGGAGCTGTTCGCTGACTCCGCCCGATACGGCGCCTTCCCGCGCACCCTGCACGGCACCTGACAGAGGGCCAGTCGAAGGAGGGCGACAACATCGGCGACGTGCCCTCAAGGCGCCTGTGTACGACTGGGGATACACCGACCACTTCGGCGAGGAGATCAACTGGAACGACGGCATCATCCTGACGCCCTGGTACCTGTACGTGTATGTGCAGGCCCGTGACGGTGCCCAGGGTGGACGTGTATGGCGCGAGCCGGCATACGCAGCTTCACTGTGTCGGCATGCAGTGGGTCCAGGTCACCGCGGCGCACCGGCCGCCGAAGCGCCCGCCTACCGCCGAGCCCGATCGTCCCCACCCGCTGATGACGGTCAAGGGCGCCGGTACCCAAGAATGGCCAAGGGCCGGTTTCGGATTGCTCCGAAACCGGCCCTGACCTGCGACTGTCTCCAGTCGGGACGACAGGATTTGAACCTGCGACCCCTTGACCCCCAGTCAAGTGCGCTACCAAGCTGCGCCACGTCCCGATGCGTTCCTCCCCGGTGTTCCCGGGGGGCTGCGCAGAACAAACATTACCTCACTCCGAGGACCGGATCGACGCCCGTTCCTGCTGGGCGCGGGTCACCAGTCCCTCCGCGCCGCAGGCGGTGGCCAGCTTCTGGGCGCGGGCGACCTCCTGCTGGGAACGGATCGCGGTGCCGTACTCGAAGCGGGCCATGGCGTGCTCGTAAGCGGACGAGGATGCTTCGAGGTGGCGCACGGCCTCGGCCAGCAGGTGGGTGGCCTCCTCCTCGGGTGCGAAGAGGGCTACGCAGCGCAGGGCCTCACCGATCGCCGTGTCCGTGCCGAAGCGTTCCGCGTGGACGCGCGCCCGGGCGGCCAGCCCGGCGGCGCGGACCGGGTCGGTGTCGGCGAGAGCGCGGGCGAGGTCCCCGGCCCAGGGCGCCCAGACGCCGTTGAACCGGCCTCGTGGCTCCAGAGCCGCCCCCGCGGATTCCAGTTCGGCCACGGCCTCCTTGGTGCGCCCTTCGGCCAGCAGCAGACGTCCGCGTACGCACGGGGCGTCCGGCAGGACCATCGCGCTGGGGTAGGGCGGGCCGAAGCCGTAGCGGTCGGCGACCAGCCGGGCCTCCGCCGTCCGGCCTCGGGCGAGGAGGGTGTCGACGAGGAGGCAGGTGGCGTCCCAGTGGACGGGCAGTCCGCTGCCGGCCCGGTCGGCGAGGCGCAGCCCTTCGCGCAGGAAGCCCTCCGCCTCGGCGAGACGGCCGCGCCTGCGGTGCACGAGGCCCAGGAGGGTGTGGGAGAACGCGAGGTGCGCGCCGCTCCAGCCGGAGATCTCGAAGGCGCGCACAGCCTCACCGAAGAGTGCCTCGGCCCGGTCGAGCTGGTCGGTGAACGCGTAGGTGATGCCTACCATCGCGGGGAGTTCGAAGCCCCATTCGGAGTCGGTCCAGCCCAGCCCACGCGCCGGCCTTCCGTCGACGAGTGCGCGTTCGCAGAAGCCGGTGACGAGTTGGGCGTTCTCGCCACGGAGCATGGCGTCGAAGGCCCGCAGGGTGAGGAGGGCGCGCTCGGCGTTGTCGCGGCCCTTGAGGTGATTTGCGTTGCGGGCGAGGCGGGCCGACCGTGCGGGGCCGTCGTCCTCCGTGGCCTGCATGCCCTCCCACAGGAAGTGCGCGGCCTGGAGACGCATCAGGCCGGGTCCGGGTGCCGTGCGGGAGGCCTCGGCCGCGAGCGAGAGCGCCGCGTCCTTGAGCTGGTTGTTGTGGGACAGGGCGGCGGCGAGCCGGAAGGTGGCGTCGATCCGGAGTGTCTCGGCGAGCCCCGGCGTGTCGAGCGCGGCGCGCAGGTGCTGCACCGTGGTGGCCGGTGAGGAGAGCAGCGTGGCGCAGCCCAGCTCGTACAGCAGAACCGCTCGGTGGCGGGGCCGCGGCGGCTCCTCCAGGGCGCGTTCGAGGCAACGTCTGGCGGCCTCCGGCGCACCGACCGCGAGGTGTTGCCGTGCTGCCTCGCGCAGCTGCGCGACCAGCTCCTGGTCGTCGTCCGGGTGGACTTCGAGCAGATGGCGGGAGGCCGCCGCGACCCCGAGTCCGGCCTGGGTGATCGCCCAGGCCGCACGGCCGTGCATGGCGGTGCGGGTCGCCGGCGGGATGGAGCGGTAGACGGCGGTGGCGATGAGCGGATGGACGAATTCCAGCGGGTCGAAGCCGCTGACGATACGGGCGTCCCGCAGCCGGGCCGTGCAGTCGGCGGCCTCCGCCGAGCTCATGCCGGCCAGCGTCGCGGCGAGATCCTGGGAGATCTCGGTGCCCAGCACGGCTGCCGCCCAGGCGAAGCGGTTGGCATTGGTGCCCAGGCGTTCGAGGCGGGCGACGAGCCCGCTGCCCCGGGCCGACGCGCCGAGCTCGCGCAGCAGACCGGCGGATTCCTCGACCGGTGCCAGTTCACGGTCCTGCGCCTTGGCGACGAGTTCGACCGCTTCGTACGGATTGCCTCCGGTGACGGCCCAGACCTCGCGGCAGAAGGGATCGTCCGCGTGGTCGCCCAGGCCGGCGCGCACCAGGTCTGCCGTGGCGTCGGGGGTGAGTGCGCGCAGTGCCACCCTGATCAGCGCCGGGTGGACCGCGGTGGCGCCGCGATCCGGGGCGCGGGCGACGGCCCAGTCGGCGTTACGGTCGGCGAGCTCCTGGGGGCGGTGCGCCTGGACGACCAGCAGGGGCAGTTCGGACAGCCGCGCGGTGAAACCGGCGAGCCAGGCGAGGGATTCACCGTCCGCCCAGTGTGCGTCGTCCACTATCAGGAGCAGCGGCCGGTGGCTGAGGCGGGAAGCGAGCCGGGACACGACGTAGTCGAGGCCGTCCCTGACACCTTGCGGGTCGGCCTGCGGGCCGACGGGGCTCGTGAGGCCCAGAGCGGGTGCGGCGATCTCGAACCAGTCGCCGAACAGGGCACGGGCCTCGTCGGCGGGTAACCGGTCCAGCGCGGGCTGGAGCAGCTGGCGTACGACGTGGAACGGCACCGAGGTGACCGTCTCGCCGCCGCGTGCGGACCAGATGGTGCAGCGGTCGGCGGCCATGGCCTGGATCTCTGCGAGCAGGGCGGTCTTGCCGATGCCGGCTTCGCCGCTGAAGACCAGCAGCCCGCCCGCCGCTTGCCCGCCGCACAAGGCGTCCAACGCCTTTCGTGCGGCTGCGAGTTCCGTTTCTCGCTCGTACAACGGCCGGGACGGCTTCATGCCTCCCCTTCCCAGGGTGGTTGCGGAGAGCACCGAGCCTATCCGCGCGCGGGTGCCCAAGGACAGGGTTACCGCGGTTCTCCGCAGGTGCGAGGCACAATCGGAGGGTGGACGAATCGCGCAGGGACCGTGACGAGGAAGGGCGGGCGCGCAATGCGCGCCCCCGGGACGGGCTGGGGCGCCCCCTGCCGTACGGGACTCCGGGAGTGGAGCGGCAGCCCGAGGGGGTGGTCCGCTCCCCCGACGGGACGGTGCGCGAGGCCCAGCGTCTGCTGGACGCGGGCATGCCGTTCCATGCCCATGAGGTGTTCGAGGACGCCTGGAAGTCGGGACCGGACGCGGAGCGCGAGCTCTGGCGGGGCCTCGCCCAGATGGCGGTGGGACTGACCCATGCCGCCCGGGGCAACACCGCAGGCGGGGCACGACTGTTGAGGCGGGGCGCCGCCGCCGTCGAGGGGTTCCTGGCATCGGATCCGCACGGGATCGGGGTGGGCGGACTGATCAGCTGGGCAACGGAGTTGGCCGGTCGCGTGGAGCCTGCGGGACGCGAGGGAGCGGGGGCCGGGAACGAAGGCGCCGGCGTCGTGGACGCGGCGGCCGAGGCACCGTGGTTGCTGCGAGGGGACCGGCCCGGGAAGTAGGCACGTACGTGCGATAGGTTTTGCTCCTTCTTGATGGCGTGTTGATCGCGCCCGTCACGCTCACGCTCCAATTCTTCGACAACTCGCTCAGGAGACGGACGCCCCGATGACCGACATCATCAACGGCCTCGGCCGTGCCACCGCATACGGGGCCCTCGGCGTCGTACTGCTCGTTCTCGGCATATTCCTCATCGACGCCCTGACGCCGGGCAAGCTCGGGCGCCAGATATGGGAGGAGCGCAATCGCAACGCCGCGCTGGTCCTGAGTTCGGCGCTGCTGGGCATCGGCGGCATCGTGTTCACGTCGATCTGGACGACGTACGAGGACTTCGGCAAGGGACTCGCCTCGACGGCCGCGTTCGGGCTGCTCGGTCTGATCATGATGGCTGTGGCCTTCCTCGTCGTGGACCTGGTCACGCCCGGCAAGCTGGGGGCCACGCTGGTGGAGCGGGAGCCGCACCCGGCGGTGTGGGTGACGGCGGCATGCAACCTGGCGGTGTCCGCCATCGTGTCGGCGTCCATCGCCTGATCCCTGACCGCCGGGTGATCCCCCGGTCCGGTGAGCGTCGCGGTGCGCAGCCGTTACGATCCGGCGTCATGAGCACTTCAGACCAGGATCGGCACCAGGAGCAGGAGCAGGAACCCGGCGACGGCCCTGCGGCGGTACCGGCGCTACCCGATTCCGCAGTGCGGGAGCGGAGACTCACGCCACGTCAGGCGCGACAGCTGCGGATCGTGCTCTCCTCGCTGGGCATGGCGGCGATGGCCGTCGTCCTGGCCCTGCGGATAGCGAGCCGCTCGTCGGTCCTGGTCGTCGGGGTCTACGGACTCGCGCTCATCCTCTGCGGTGTGGTGATCGAGCTCAGCAGGAACGGCCGCACCCGGCTCGGCAGCTGGCTGCTGGGCGCCGGACTGGTGGCGGCCGTCGGCGCGGACTGGCTGCTCATCCCCTGAGCCGGTCCCGCCGGCCCTCTCGACCGGGTCGCCGGTCTCGGCGGCGTAGGCAAGGAGGAGTTCCTGCCCCGCGTACGAGGCTGGCCTCCAGCGAACCGGGGACGGCGTCGAATCCGGTGTGCAGAATCGCGGAGTCGGCCTTCGACGTGCCGTCGCCGATGTCGTCGACGGCGTCGATCAGCGCGGTGCGCAGGTGGTAGCGGGCCGGTTCGCGGGCGATGGCCGTGCCCACGCCGCCGGCGCCGACGACGGTGACGCCCTACGTGCCGTCCGCGCCCTTCTCCGAGAACAGGGGGCCGGTCGTGGTGACGGTCACGCGTGCTCGAGCAGGCTGTCCACCGCCGCACGGAAGCGCGCGAGGCGCTCCGACGCCTCCTCGGGGCCGATCCGTGGTTCGTACACGGCGGAGGGCCGCCACTCAGGGGCCGCCCCGCTCGGCGGCAGCTGCGGTTCGAGGCCGAGCCTGGCCACCATGCCGGCACCGAGCGCGGTCACATCGGTCAACGCCGACACTTCGACCGGCCGTTGCAGCAGGTCCGCCTGGGTCTGCATGAGCAGGGAGGAGCGGGTCAGACCGCCGTCGACCCGCAGAGCGGTCAGCGGGGCGCCCTGGTCGGACGCGACGGCGTCGGCCAGGGCGACGACCTGCGCGGCGATGCCCTCGCAGAGGGCACGGACCAGGTGGCCCGCGGTGGTGTCGAGGCCGAGGCCGGTCAGGGAGCCGCGCAGGTCGCTGCGCCACCAGGGAGCGGCGAGGCCGGCGAGCGCGGGCACGAAGGTGACTCCGCCGGTGCCGTGGACCGAGGCGCCCACCGCGTCGAGGTCGGCCGCCCCGGAGATCACCCCGAGGTCGGTGAGCCAGCGTACGGCCGAGGCGGCTGTGTAGACCTGGCCGTCGAGGCAGTAGTCCGTCTGCCCGCCGAGGCGCCAGGCGACACAGCTGACCAGGCCGGTGGAGCCGGTGCTGGGCCGGCGGCCGGTCTGGGCGAGGAGGAACGCGCCGGTGCCGTAGGTGCATTTGGCCTGGCCCGGTTCCAGAGCGCCCTGCGCCAGCAAGGCTGCCTGCTGGTCGACGAGGAGGCCGGTCAGGGGGACTTCGCCGCCGAACCCGGTGGTGGTGCCGACCGGTCCGGCGCAGTCGACGACGGTGGGCAGCCGCTCGTCGGACAGGCCGAAGATCTCCAGTGCGGCGGGCGACCAGCCGACGTCGTGGAGGTCGAGCAGCTGGGTGCGTCCCGCGGTGGCGGCGTCTGTGACGAAGGCTCCGGTCAGCTGGTGGACCAGCCAGGAGTCACTGGTGGTCACGACCCCGTCCCGGGTCAGCTCACGGCGCATCCACGCCATCTTGGGGGCCGCGAAGTACGGATCGAGGGGCAGCCCGGTGAGCCGCTTCAGCTCTTCCCCGTGCGCGGCGAGACCGTCACAGATCCCTTCCGCGCGCCGGTCCTGCCAGACCACGGCGTCGGTCAGTGGCCGGCCGGTCGCGGGGTCCCAGGCCAGCACCGTCTCGCCCTGGTTGGCCAGGCCGACGGCCGCCACGGGTTCGGCGGCGTCCGCCACCGCCTCCCGGCCGGCGTCGAGGACCGACCCGATCAGCTCGGCGGGATCGGCCTCCACGAGGCCTCCGGCGCCGTACCGCGGGCGCACGGGCGCCGAGCCCGAACCGATCACCCCCCGGTCGGGACAGATCACCAGCGCCTTGGTCCCGGACGTCCCCTGGTCGATGGCGAGTACTGGTCCTGTCAATCGACGCTCCAGCCGTGCGGACCGCCCGGACCCGGGCGGAATCGTGATCATCTGGCCCCTGGGCCCACAGTCGTGCAGACCGTGCCCCGCGTCAACCCTCTTCAGGACATCCCGTCCGGAGCGCTCGGAAGAGGTCGACATCCGTTGTAAAGAGCTACTTGAATAAGATCCGCAAAGTAGCCGGAATGTGGGCGTGCGGCGCTCTACACTCACCGCCCAGTGGACAACCGGACGATGACCACCGGTGGTTCACGACCGAACGGCCGAACCCCCCACACTCCTTGAGGATTCATGTCGAGAAAAACCTGCGCCGTGCAACTGTGCCCGGCTTTCCGCCCCGCCCTTCACGCGTGTTCAGGGGCGGGGCGCGTACATGGCCACCGGTGAGTTCCGGCCGGTCTACCACCCCGCGGGACACGATCACGCGTTACGTGTGGCGCTGCAGGATCTGCGTACCGGCCGTTGGCTCGCCATGCGGGATCTGCTGGAGAGCACACCGGACTGGGCGCTGTGGACCCAGCGGACCCAGGTCCTCGCTGCCGTGGCGGCGGGCTCCGACACGGTGGACGCCTGGCTCTCCGAGGAGCCGCGGAGTGTGGCGGCCACGGTGATGCGCGCCCGGGTGACCGTGGAACGGGCCGTCCGTGCCCACCGGGAGAGCCACCCGGGCGCCCAGAAGCTGTGGCAGGAGGCGTGGGAGGGGTGCCGCTCGGCCGCGCACGCCTCGCCCGCCGACCCGGTGCCCTGGGTCTGTCTCCTCGCGCTCTCCCAGCTCGACGAGGGACAGCGTCTTGAGGAGCACCGTCTGCCGCCGCCCGGCCCGATGCTGTTCCCCGGGCCGTGGGGGCTGCTGGCGGAGGCGGACAAGCGCGACCCGTTCAACCGCGAGGCCTATCACCGGATGCTGCAGTTCGTCTATGCGAGGCAGGCGAACGGCACGCTCTCCGAGGTGGTCAACTTCGTCCAGTGGGCGGCTTCTTCCGCTCCGGAGGGCTCCGCGCTCCATGTGCTGCCGCTGTACGTCCGGGTGGAGCGCTACCGCCGCGAGCACGGCAACGAGCAGGCACTGGAACTGCACTGGGTCACCGAGGACGGTGAGCGCGACGCCCTGCGCGCCCTGCGCGTCTGGTTCACCGCGGCGGCCCCGGCGGCCCGGTCCCTGCTCGATCTCAACCATCTGGCCCACGCGTTGTGGGGCTCGCTCCGGTTCGCCGACGCCGCACCGGTGTTCCGGGCGATGGGCCCGTACTACACGTCGCTCCCCTGGGCCCACCGCACCCGTACCGGGCGGGGTCCGGCCGGCGCCAAGGACGTGTTCCTGCGGGCCCGGAGCCGCTGCCTGACCGCCGAGCACGAGCCCGGCAGGGAACCACCGCACGGCTGACCGGCCGGCCCCCGCTCCGCGTCCCCGCGTACTACCCTCCCGCCCCTCCCCCACCTGGAGGTCATCTCCATGCCCATATCCGCGTCGACCCCGTCGGGCACGGAGCCCGCGCCGCAGAAGGACGAAGAGCAGCGGCTGCGCGAGCTCGGCTATCAGCCGGTGCTCGCCCGCCGCATGGGCGGCTTCGGTAACTTCGCGATCAGTTTCTCCGTCATCTCGATCCTCTCCGGGTGCATGACGCTGTACGGCTTCGGCATGTCGACCGGCGGCCCGTCCGTGATGCTCTGGGGCTGGGCCGGTGTCGGCCTGTTCGTGCTCTGCGTGGGAATGGCCCTGGCCGAAGTCACCAGCGCGTATCCGACGTCGGGGGCCCTCTACTACATGGCCGACCGGCTCGGCGGCCGTAAATGGGGCTGGTACACAGGGTGGTTGAATCTCCTCGGCCTACTGGGCGCGATCGCCGGCATCGACTACGGCGCTGCGCTGTTCACGGGCGCCCTGCTCAATCTGCAGTGGGGGTTCGATCCCACTCCCGGATCCACCATGGTGATCTTTCTCTGCATTCTGCTGCTGCACGCCGTGCTGAACCTCTTCGGCGTGCGCCTGGTCAGTGTGCTCAACTCGATCAGTGTCTGGTGGCATCTGGCCGGTGTCGCCGTGATCGTCACGGTGCTGGCCATCGTGCCCGCGAACCACCAGTCGCCGTCGTTCGTCTTCACTGAGTTCGTCAACGACACGGGCTGGGAGAATCCACTCTATGTGGCGGCGATCGGACTGCTCCTGGCGCAGTACACCTTCAGCGGCTACGACGCCTCCGCCCATCTGTCCGAGGAGACGTCCAACGCGTCGGTGACGGCTGCCAAGGGCATCGTCCGGGCGATCTGGGTTTCCTGGATCGCGGGTTTCGTCCTGCTGGCCGGACTGACCTTCGCCATCCAGGACTACGCGGGTACGCAGAACAGCGCCACCGGGGTCCCGCCCGCCCAGATCCTGATCGACGCGCTGGGCACGGCGGGTGCCACCGCCATGCTGCTGATCGTCATCGCGGCGCAGCTGTTCTGCGGCAACGCCGAGGTCGCCGCCGCGAGCCGGATGGTCTTCGCCTTCAGCCGCGACAACGCGCTGCCGGGCTCCGCACTGTGGCGCAAGGTGAGCGCGCGCACCCAGACCCCGGTGCCCGCCGTGTGGCTGGCGGTCTGTGTCGCCGCCCTGCTCGCCGTGCCGTCGCTCTACTCCGCGACCGCGTACGGCGCGGTGACGGCGATCAACGTCATCGGGATCACTCCGGCGTACGCCATCCCGATCTACTTGAAGCTGCGCGCCGGTGACCGTTTCGAGCGCGGCCCCTGGCATCTGGGCCGCTGGTCGAAGCCGATCGGCTGGATCGCCGTGGTCTGGGTCGTCATCGTGACCGTGCTCTTCCTGCTGCCCCAGTCGTCTCCGGTGACGATCGACTCGATGAACTACGCGTCGATCGCACTGGTCGCCGTTCTGGTCCTTGCCACGGTGTGGTGGTTCGTCGCGCGCCGTACGTACAGCACTCCGTCCGCGTACGGGAACGCCCGCGAGGAGGCGGAGATCGCCGAGGGCATCGTCTGACGGCACCTCCCCCGGGCGGTCTTCAGTGCAGCAACAGCTGGAGACCGCCCAGGACGGTGGCTCCGATCACAATCCGGTCGAAGAGCTTCTGGTTGATCCGGCCGACGCAGGCGCGGCCCAGGTAGGCGCCCGGGATGACGAACAGAACCAGGGCGGCGTCCAGCAGCAGCGACTGCGCGTCGATGAGGCCGAGTCCTACGCTGAAGGGCACCTTGGAGGTGTTGACGATCAGGAAGAACCACGCCGACGTCCCGAGGAAGCCCAGCTTGCGGAATCCCGCCGACAGCAGATAGAGCGACATCACGGGGCCGCCCGCGTTGGCGACCATGGTGGTGAACCCGCCGAGTGCCCCGTACCAACGGGCCTTCAGGCGCCCGCCCCGCGAGGGGCCGTCCGCGCCCTCCCCTTTCGGAGCCGACTGGGGCCGTTCCCTTCGGCGCCAGAGGGTGACGCCGGCCATGAAGAGCAGAATCGCGCCGATCGAGGTTCGTACGGCGTCGTCGTCGGCCCACATCATGAAGAAGGTGCCTGCCATCACACCCACGGCGACGGCGGGGAAGAGCCGTAGCAGGGTCGGCCAGTGGGCGTGGCGGCGATAGACCAGGACGGCGATGATGTCGCCGGCGATCAGGATCGGGAGCAGCACACCGGTCGATTCGCGGGCCGGGAGGACGGCCGCGAAGACCGCGAGGCTGATCGTATTGGCACCGCTGACCGCCGTCTTCGAGATGCCGACGAGCGTGGATGCCGCCGCGAGCGCGGCCAGTTGCCAGAGTGTGATGGTGTCCATTCCGTTCAGATGGTAGACACATCTCCCTTTCGGCGGATCGACGTCCTGGCCATGCGGAGTACGGGTCCGTCGCTATGCTGCGATCGCTCATGAAAACGTTCAAACGAACATCGCACAGCGGTAGGCAAGGGGGCCAGCATGCGGGAGCCGGTTGAGCTGAGGCGGAAGCGCATTCTCGCGGTGGTGCAGGCGCGGGGAGCCGTCAAGGTGAGCTCGCTCGCCGCCGAACTGGACGTCTCGGCGGTCACGCTCAGGCGGGACGTGGAGGAGCTGGCCAGAACGGGGATGCTGCGGCGCGGGCACGGGGTGGTCCGCGCGATGGGCGACACCGCGCGGACTGCCGTGCCGGCCGCCCGGGGCGGCGATCCGGCCGGGGACGGGGACGGGGCCGCGATCGCCCTGGTCGTCCCGGAACGGCATTCATACCTCTACGAGACCCTGCACGGCGCCAGGACCGCCCTGGAGGAGGCCGGGGTCCGGATCACCCTGCACATCGCGCCGCAGCTGGCAGGAGCCGAACGGCCGCAGGTGGAACGGGCTCTGGCCGCCGGCGTGCGCGGTCTGCTGATCGCCCCGCGGTGGCGCAGCGTCGCCGGGGAGGAGGCGGACTACGGCTGGCTGGCCGAGGTGGAGGTGCCGACCGTCCTGATGGAGCGGCGGCCCCGGCCCGGCAGTGCGCTGCACGCCATGGACACGGTGTGCTCCGACCACTGGTACGGGATCCACCTGGCGGTGGACCACCTGGTCTCGCTGGGCCACCGCCGGCTCGTGCTGGCGGCCAGGAACGACAGCCCGACCGCGCGTTCCATCCGGGCCGCCTTCAGCGAGATAGCCGCCGCCCGGCCCGAGGTGGAGGACTGGTCGGTGGTGCTCAGCTCCCCCAGCGCGGGGCCCGAGGGGCCCGGCAGGCTCGAGACGGTCCCGGATCTGGCGGCGCTGCTGCGGGAACGCGGTACGACCGGTGCCGTCCTGCACGGCGACGAGGAGGCCCTGATGCTGGTCCAGCGGCTGACGGAGAAGGGGATCCGGGTACCGCGGGACTGCTCGGTGGTGGCGTACGACGATCTCCTGGCGGCCCTGGGCAGCACCTCTCTCACCGCGGTCGCCCCACCCAGGGCCGAGATCGGACGGGCGGCGGCCGAGCTCCTTCTGCACCGGCTGGCGCAACCGGCCGGTGCCACCGGTCCGGTGCGCAGGGTGGAGCTTCTGCCCCGCATCGAAGTGCGCGGATCGACCCAGGTGGTACCCCGTCCGGCTGACTGATCGTTTGAACACTTCTAGCTTCTTTTGATCGGTCTATTGACCGATATCGATCAGGCGATCAGTATTCCCCGTGTCTCGAATCAGGAGCCGCGGGAGGCGCACATGCCTGGTCGACAGAGCCGTCGATCCGTGCTCGCCACGATCGCCGCACTGCCTCTGACAGGCGCGCTCAGCGCCTGCGGAGGCGGTGGCGGAGACACACGATCGGGCGGTACGAGCAGTACCGGCAAAACCGTGAACAGCGGGAAGACACGCATCACCTTCTGGTCCGCCCTCCGGGGCAGTCAGGAGGTCGTGGATGCGTTCAACCGCGGGCACGCCACCATTCAGGTCGATTACCAGCAGGTTCCTTCGGGGACTCAGGGCGGTTACGCCAAGCTCAGCAACGCGGCACGGGCCGGCAACGCCCCTGACGTCGCGACCCTCGAGTATCCCCAGGTCCCGGGCTTCGCCATCGACGGAGTCTGCCGCGACATCACGGGCCTGGTGAGCGACGGCCTGCGTGCCAAACTGCTGCCACAGGCGCTGGGGCTGACGACTTTCGAGAAGCGGGTTTTCAGCGTCCCGCTCGACATAGAGCCGATGACGCTGCACTACCGCGCCGACCTCTTCGAGCGGTACGGCCTGACCGTTCCGCGTACCTGGTCGGACTTCGAGGACGCGGCAAGGACCGTACGACGCAAGAGCGATGACCGCCGGATGGCGCTCTTCCCGACGGACGGCGACACGCATCTCGCCGCGTTCGCCTGGCAGGCGGGCGCTCAGTGGTTCGGCACGGCGGGCGGCGCCTGGAACGTCTCGCTGGCCGACGCACCGACCCGTCGCGTGTCCGCTTTCTGGCAGCGGCTGACCGACGAGGACCTGGTCTTCATGAACGCGGTGGAGAGCCGGCACAGCGACATGCAGATCGAGAACGGCCTGGTCCTCAGCCGGCTCAGCGGTGCGTGGGACGCCGGTGCCCAGATGAAAGCCCGTCCGGGCCAGAAAGGCCGGTGGGCGCTCGCGCCGCTCCCCCAGTGGGACCCGGCCGACCCCGGTGTCGGGACCCATGGAGGTTCGACCTTCGCGGTCACCAAGGACAGTGCGCACCCGGAGGCCGCGATGGAGTTCATCGAGTGGCAGGTCTCGCACCCGGACGCCCTGCGGGCCCGGCTCTCCAGCGGCGCGAGCAGCCAGTACCCCGCCGCACCCGGGCTGGTCGAGGTGGGCCGCAAGGCCTTCGACCGCGCCTACTACGGCGGCCAGGACATCTACAGCCTCTTCGAGCAGGAGGCCCTGAAGATCCGGCCCGGCTGGGTCTGGGGCCCGCGGATGACGGCCACCGGCAAGCTCATGAAGGACGGGCTGGCACGGGCGAGCGGAGGCCGGGGCTCCATCCTCGGCGCGGTCCGGGCGGCACAGGAGGGCACGATGCCCGACCTCAAGGCGCTCGGCCTCTCCACCACTCAGCACTCCACCTGACCGGCGACCGCCGTTCCCAGCAGCAGAGAGGCAGGTGACACCCATGACCAGCGCCACCCCCGTATCCGTCCCGGCGGACGCCCCCGCGCGGCCGTCACCCAGAAACCAGGCCGACGCCGCCCCCGCGCCCACGGCCCGCAGGACCACCCGACGGCGTGAACTCGGCGCCTGCGGCGTCCTGATGACGCCGTTCTTCGTCCTCCTGGCGACCGTCTTCCTGATCCCGGTCGCCACCGCCGTCCATCTGAGCTTCTTCAGCGACGACCAGCCCGGACTCGGTTTCGGCCCGGAGCGCACGGTCTTCGCGGGGCTCCGCAACTACACCGCCGTACTGACGGACCCGACCTTCCTCGGCGGTCTCGGCGTCGTCGCCCTTTACTGCCTGGTCTACATCCCGCTGATGGTGATCGGTGCCCTCGCACTGGCGCTGCTGCTCGACTCCGGCGTGGTCCGCCTGCGGGGCACCGTCCAGCTCGCCCTGTTCCTGCCGCACGCCGTGCCGGGCATCATCGCGGCCCTGATCTGGCTGTATCTCTACACCCCCGGCATCAGCCCTGTCATCGACCTGCTCGGCAGGGCCGACATCACCATCGACTTCCTCGGGGTGCACACGGTGCTCCCGTCCATCGTGAACATCGCACTGTGGAGCAACCTCGGCTACAACATGGTCGTGTTCTACGCCGCCCTGCAGGCGGTCCCCCGCGAGGTGATCGAGGCGTCGGTCGTCGACGGCGCGGGCCCCGTCCGGACGGCGCTGCAGGTCAAGGCACCGCTGGTGCGCTCGTCGATCGTGATGGTGGCGATGTTCACCCTCATCTTCGCGCTGCAGCTCTTCACCGAGCCGATGCTGCTCAGCCAGTCGACCCCGATGATCAACTCGCGCTTCTCCCCCAGCATGTACATCTACGACGCCGCCTTCACCCGCAACAACTACGGTCTTGCGGCAGCCGCCTCGGTGGTTCTGCTCCTGTGCACGATCGCCCTCTCCTACGGTGTCACCCGCTGGACCAACCGCGCCAACGCTGCCGAGGAGGGCTCCCGATGAGTACGTCGACCGCATCCCGCCCCGCCTCACCCCTGCGCCCCCGGCTCCTCGGGCGCTCCGTCGTCAATCTGGTGGTCTTCATCTCGGTGCTGTACACCCTGCTGCCGGTGCTGTGGCTGGTGCTCGCCGCGACGAAGGACAGGGACGCCCTGTTCAGCAGCAACATCCTGTCGCTGAGCGACTTCTCCTTCGTCCAGAACATGAAGGACCTCTTCGCCATGGACGGCGGGCTGTACGGGCGCTGGTACGGCAACAGCCTGCTGTACGCGGTACTCGGCGCGGCCCTCGGGGCGCTGATCAGCATCGCGTGCGGCTACGCCTTCGACAAGTACCGCTTCGCCCACAAGGAGAAGCTGTTCGGCCTGGTGCTGGCCGCCGTCATGGTGCCGCAGACGGTGCTCGCCCTGCCGCTCTACCTGATGGCCTCCGGCACCGGCCTGGTGAACACCTTCTGGGCGGTTTTCATCCCCGTCCTGTTCAACCCGTTCGGGGTGTACCTCGGCCGGATCTTCAGCCAGGGGTACGTGCCCGACGAAGTGCTCGAGGCCGCGCGGATGGACGGCGCGGGCGAACTGGCCGCCTACTTCCGGGTGGCGCTGCGCATGCTGGGCCCGGGGCTGGTCACCGTCTTCCTCTTCCAGCTCACAGCCATCTGGAACAACTTCTTCCTGCCCATGGTGATGCTCTCCGACCATGACCTGTATCCGGTCAGCCTCGGCCTGTACTCCTGGAACAGTTCCTCGTCCGTATCGCCCGAGTACTACCCCGTCGTCATCATGGGCTCGCTGCTCGCGGTGCTGCCCCTGATCCTCGCCTTCGCCCTGCTCCAGCGCTTCTGGCGGTCGGGGCTGACGGCGGGCGCCGTCAAGTAGCCGCCACTCCGCCGGACCACCGACCAGGAGAACCATGCCCAGCACTCCCCCCGCACACCGCCGTCCGCGCGCCGCGCATGCCATGGGAGCGGACGCCGCAGCCGCGGTGCTCACCCCCGGCTCCCTGGCAGCGCTGGCCGACGTGTGCACCCTCGCGCCCGGGCCCGCGATCGACGACTTCACGACCGAGGCGGCCCGGACCGTACTCGCGGACACCGAGGTCCTGATCACCGGCTGGGGCTGCCCGCCGCTCCACGCGGGTGTCCTGGCCGCCGCACCCGCGCTGCGGGCCGTCGTGCACACGGCGGGCAGCGTGCGCGGCCATGTCACCGAGGCCTGCTGGGACAGGGGCATCGAGGTGTCGTCGGCCGCGGCGGCCAACGCCCTGCCGGTCGCGGAGTACACCGTCGCTATGATCCTGCTGTCCGGCAAACGGGTCCTGGAACGGGCCCGGGACTTCCGGGCCTCCCGCACGCGCGACGCCTGGCTCGCCGCACCGGACGATGTCGGCAACTACCGCCGCACGGTGGGCATTCTGTCCGCCTCCCTGGTCGGCCGCCGGGTGATCGAGCTGCTGCGGCCCTACGACCTGCGCGTGCTGCTCCACGACCCGTACGTCACGGACGAGGAGGCCGCCGCCCTCGGTGCCGTCCCCGTCACCCTGGCGGGACTCTTCGCGGAGAGCGACGTGGTCAGCGTCCACACACCGCTGCTGCCCGCCACCACGGGGCTGGTCAGCCGCGGGCTCCTCGCCTCGATGCGGCCCGACGCCGTCCTCATCAACACCGCCCGGGGGGCGGTCGTCGACCAGGACGCCCTCACCGACGCACTCCGGGCGGACCGGATCCGGGCGGTGCTCGACGTCACCGATCCCGATCCGCTGCCGGCGGACCACCCCCTGTGGGGGTGCGACAACGCGACCATCACCCCCCATCTCGCGGGGTCCCAGGGCAACGAGCTGCGGCGGCTGGCCGATCTGGCGGTCGGCGAGGTCGCCCGCTGGGCCGCCGGCGGCGGTTTCGCCCATCCCGTACGACGCGAAAGGCTGGCCTTCCTCGCATGACCTCCACTCCCTTTCAACTCCCCCCTGACGACCACACATCGAGCCCGTACACCGGCTACACCCGGGCCCACTGGGAAGCCACGGCGGACGGCCTGCTGGGCGCCGCCTGGAAGTGGGCGACCCCCGGCCGTGCCTTCCTCGACCTGCCGGGCCGGCCCTCCCGCTCCGGGGTCCGGTCCGACGGCCTGGAGGGATATGCCCGTACGTTCCTCACCGCCGCGTTCCGGGTCGCCGGCGCGGAGGGGAAGGACCCTCACAACTGGCTGGAGCGGTATGCCGACGGGCTCACCACCGGTACCCGCACGGCCGGGCGGGACGACGCCGAGTCCTGGCCGCTGATCCTGGACCACACCGTGTTCGGCCAGCCGATGGTGGAGTCGGCCTCGGTGGCGATCGGGCTGCGACTGACCCGCCCCTGGCTGTGGGACCGGCTGGACGCGGCGGCTCAGGACCGCGCCGAGGAGTGGCTGCGCGGCGCCCTGCGGCACTCCCCGGCACCCAACAACTGGTATCTCTTCCCTTTCTCCGTAGCGGGTTTCCTGGAGTCGGTGGGGCGGGGCGACGCGGAGACGGCCCGGGCCCGGCAGCGGGCACTCGACCTGCTGGAGGTCTGGTACCGCGGCGAGGGCTGGTACGCCGACGGGGACGGGCGCGCCTTCGACCACTACAACGGCTGGGCCTTGCACCTGTATCCCGTGCTGGACGCGTATCTGTCGGGCGACGCGGAGCTTTCCGCACACTACGGCGCACGGCTGAGCGAGCATCTGGAGAGCTTCTCGCTGATGTTCGGTGGGGACGGCGCTCCGCTGCACTTCGGGCGCTCCCTCACCTACCGCTTCGCCGCGGGCGCGGCGGTCGGGATGGGCGCGGTGTCCAGTTACACCCCACTTGCGCCGGGCGTCTCGCGGCGGCTGATCAGCGGGTCGCTGCGGTACTTCCTGGAGCGCGGGGCGGCCGGGGACGACGGTCTGCTGAGCCTCGGCTGGCACGGTCCGCACGACGCGACACTCCAGGTGTACTCCGGGCCGTCGTCGCCGTACTGGGCGTCGAAGGCCTTCGTCGCGCTGCTCGCCCCGGCGGAGCACCCGCTGTGGACGGCGGACGAGGAGGCCGCCCCGAGCGAGGGCCCGGACCGGGTGCTGTCGCTGCCGTCGCCGGGGCTGCTGGTGCAGTCGACGCGGGCGGACGGCGTCGTGCGGCTGCACAATCACGGCAGCGACCATGTCCGGCCGCACGAGGGCGAGACGGCGGGCCTGTCGGACCCGCTCTACGCACGCCTCGCATATTCGACGGCCACCGGCCCGACGGCGTCCACGAACGCCGCTGACAACCACCTCTCGGTACGGGTGTCGGGCTCGCGCAGCAGCCGGGTCCGCATCCACCCCCTGGGTACGGGTCACGGCGACGGCTGGGGCTGGGCGGCGTCCTGGCACACACCGGTCTTCCCGGAGGGCCCACCGACCTGGCCGGGCCTGCGTGTGGAGAGCGTGACCGTCGTCCGAGGGCGTCACGAGCTGCGGGTGCACCGGATCCTGGGCGCCCCGGCCGGTGCGCGGGCGGAGCAGACGGGCTGGGCGACGGACCCCGGTGGCACTCTGCGTTCCGCGTTGCACGGGCTGCACGGCTGGGAGGAGCCGGAGGAGGTACGGGCCCCGCACGGCACGGCGTTCACACGGTGGGCGGTGCTGCCCCGTCTGGGTGCCGACGTGGAGGGGACCGAGGTGCTGGTAGCGCTGGCTTCGCTGAGCGGGGAGCTTGAAGCCGGCCCGCTCGCCGCGGCGGTGAGCGGGGTGGATGTGAACGGGGAGACGGTCGCGGTGCGCTGGGCCGATGACGGTGCGACGACCCGTATCGGCTTCGCGCCGCTGGAGGTCGTCCATGAGCTCTGATGCCCGCTGAGGGCGGGAAGGGAGTGCTGTTCCTCGTCATCGAAGTGCGCCTCGAGAACGGTTGCCGGCCGCGCGAGTCTGCCCTGAGTGCCTCGGCCGCACCCGCTGCGGCCAGGGAGGAGAGGCTCTCGAGGAGCGCTTCGGTTCCGGCCAGGGCTGGGTGCTCGGTGGGCCGCGTCTCTCCTGCGGCGCGCTTCAGGCGTCGGTGCGGATCACCACCGCGAGGGTGCGGGGGCCGTGGACGCCTTCCACCCGCTCCAGTTCGATGTCGGACGTCGCCGACGGACCGCTGATCAGGGTCGTCGGCCTTTCCCGTACCAGCCGGGCCACCGCCTCCGGGACGCCTGCCACGACCGACGACAGGTCGACGACGCAGACATGGAGGTCGGGAACGAGGGACAGGGCACGCCGGCCCTGGTCGGGTGATCCGTCCAGGAAGATCGTGCCGGTCTCGGCGCAGCTGACGGCGGAGGCCGTCACCACGCCGTCCAGCGCGTCGAGGCTCGGTGCGGGAATGTCCGCGGAGTCCCGCTGGACCTCACCTTCGTACGCACCGAGCCACCGCTCGTCGAGCCCGTCCGGGACACCGATGCGCCGGGCGCCGCGCTCGTGCAGGATCTCCGCGATCACCTCGGCCGTGCGGTCCCCCGTGCAGGGATGGACCTGCGCCTTGTAGTCGACGAGCCGGTCGGTCAGGAGCGCGAGACGGTCGCCGTCCGGGAGTGCGCGGCCGGTGCGGTAGGCACGGGGGATCGCGGTGTCGGGGGTGGGTGCGAGGGCCAGAGCGTCCCTGATCCGGCCGAGCACCGTCTCGCGTGCGGTGGGAGTGGTGGTCACTGGTCCTCCTCGGGGGCCTCGGTCGCGCTCCGGGCGCCCTCGTCGGCCGCTGCCCGCATCGCCTCCGCGCCTTCGGCCGAAGCCAGCCAGGAGCGGAAGGACTGCCTGGGCGGGGCGGCGGTGTCGCGGCTGTCGCTCCAGCCGCTGAGGGGGGCGGGCAGACGCGAGATCGTGCCGTCCCGTCCGCCGACGACCCTGGCGAGGGAGGCGGCCTTCTGCGCCGCGGTGAAGAGCTTCGGCTTGTTCATCACACCGGCGGCGGCCTTCATGGCGAGCTTCTCCGCCGTGGTTCCGGCCTGTTCGGTGTGCTGGTGGCGCAGTTCGACGAGCATCGAGGGGATGTCGATCTTCACGGGGCAGGCGTCGAAGCAGGCGCCGCAGAGGCTGGAGGCGTACGGCAGCGAGCTGTTGGGGTCGTTCTTCGCCGCGTGCATCCCGGCGAGCTGCGGGGTGAGGACCGCGCCGATCGGACCAGGGTACGTCGATCCGTAGGCATGGCCGCCGGCGCGTTCGTACACGGGACAGACGTTGAGGCAGGCCGAGCAGCGGATGCAGTTGAGCGCCTCGCGGCCGATCGTGTCGGCGAGCGCCGCGGTGCGGCCGTTGTCGAGGAGGATCAGGTGGAAGTCCTGCGGCCCGTCGCCCGGCGTCACGCCGGTCCACATCGAGGTGTACGGGTTCATGCGCTCGCCTGTCGAGGAGCGGGGCAGCAGTTGGAGGAAGACTTCCAGGTCCTGATAGCGCGGCAGGACCTTCTCGATGCCCATCACGGTGATGAGGGTGTCGGGCAGAGTCAGGCACATCCGGCCGTTGCCCTCCGACTCGACCACGGTGAGTGTGCCGGTCTCGGCGATACCGAAGTTGGCGCCGGAGACGGCCACCTTGGTCGTCATGAACTTCTCGCGCAGATAGGCGCGGGCAGCGGCGGCGAGGTGCGCGGGCACGTTGTCGAGATCCGGGTCGACGCCGGGGATCTCGTCGAGGAAGATCTGCCGGATCTCGTCGCGGTTGCGGTGGATCGCGGGAACCAGGATGTGCGAGGGCTTGTCGTCGGCGAGCTGCACGATGAGCTCGGCCAGATCGGTCTCGTAGGGCGTGATGCCTGCCGCTTCGAGGTGCTCGTTGAGGCCGATCTCCTGAGTGGCCATCGACTTGACCTTGATGACGTCACTGCTGCCGGTCGCCCTGATCAGCCGGGTGACGATCTCGTTGGCCTCGACGCCGTCGCGCGCCCAGTGGACGGTACCGCCGCGCTCGGTGACCTTCTGCTCCAGCTGTTCCAGGAGTTCGGGAAGCCGGTTCATGGTGTCGGTCTTGATGGCCGCTCCGGCGTCGCGCAGCTGCTCCCAGTCCGGGAGTTCGCCGGTGACGTCGAGGCGCTTGGTCCGGATGGTGCGGGTGGCCCTGCCGAGGTTGCGGCGTAGCTGGTCGTTGCGCAGTTCGTCGTGGGCCGCCTCGGGAAACTTCCGGTCGCCACGCAGGTTCCCCGTCCCGTACGGGGAACGGGGCGGGGCGGCGGGCATTCCGAGGAACGTGCTCATCGGGCGGCCTCCATCAGGGCGTACGGCGCTGTACGGGTGGAACCGAGGATCTGCGCGAGATGCAGGGTGCGTGTACCGGACTTGACGCGGGAGAGTCCGCCGCCGATGTGCATGAGACAGGAGGAATCCCCGGCGGAGCACACATCAGCCTTCGTGTCGCAGATGTTGCGCATCTTGTCCTCGAGCATCGCGGTGGAGGTCTCGGCGTTCTTGACGGCGAAGGTGCCGCCGAAGCCGCAACAGGAGTCGGCCTCGGGAAGCTCGACCAGGTCGATCTCCTCGACGGCGCGCAGGAGCTTCAGCGGCTTCTCACCGACCCGGAGCATGCGCAGGGAGTGGCAGGTGGGGTGGTAGGTGACCCGGTGCGGGAAGTAAGCGCCGACCTGGGTGACACCGAGGACGTCGACGAGGAGCTCGGAGAGCTCGTACGTCTTGGCCTTGACCGTGGCGACCCCGGCGCGCAGCGCGGCGTCCCCGTACCGCTCGGCGACGATTTCGTGCTGGTGGCGCACCGAACCGGCGCAGGACCCGGACGGCATGACGACCGCTTCGATCGACGTGTCCCCGAACTGCTCGGCGAAGTTGCGCACCAGCGGGACGGGTTCGCGCTGGTAGCCGGTGTTGACGTGCATTTGGCCGCAGCAGGTCTGATCCGGCGGGAAGACCACCTCGTGGCCAAGGCGGGCGAGCAGCACCGCGGTGGATTTCACCGCCTCCGGGAAGAGTGTGTCTCCCAGACAGGTGGCGAAGAGTCCGATACGCATGGGGCCTCCTCCGATTTATGGTCCGACCATACTAGCCTCGGTCCGCAGAGGGAAGCCCGCGGGCACGCCCGGTCGAGGAGACGCGGAACCGCTCCTCGGCTGACTCCAGAACGACGCGGAGCAGGGTCTGCATGTCCTGCCAGCCGA
>NZ_JBSFUO010000038.1:0-39719 GCF_053591835.1 Streptomyces sp. NPDC002911
GGGCACCCTGCGCACGGTCGAAGACCGCGGGCCAACCGCGGCAGTAGCTCCGTACTTCCGATTCCAGGCTCTCGAAGACACTCAGGGCGGGCGGGATAGGCGTCATGACGCGCTCCTAGTGCTGGCTACGGACGACGGGACAGGCGGTTGGGCCAGTGGCCCGATGCAGTACAGGTGTTCGGACTGGTGTGCGTCGGGGAAGAGCCGTGAGGGAAACAACAGCTTGCGTTCCAGTGACGCCCCGTGTCGCTCGGCGAATGAGAGGAACAGCCGGTGTGACGCCTTGTTCTCCGCGCTGATCGTCGTCTCCACGCGCTGGAGGATGCCCCGAGACCGCAGGCGGCCGGTGAGGTGATCCAGCATGGCCCCGGCCAGACCACGACCGCGTCGATCCTCATCCACGGCAATCTGCCAGATGACGAGCGTGCCAGGCAGCTCAGGTCGGATGTACCCCGTCGCGAAGGCGACGGCATTGCCCCCTGCATCGCGGGCGACCACGGAGGTTGCCGCGAAGTCACGACACCACAGCACATAGCTGTAGGAAGAATTCACGTCGAGCACGCGGGAATCACGTGCAATACGCCACGCCGAAGCACCATCCTCGATCGTGGGCTCTTCCATGTGCTCCGTTGGCCTCACCATGAATCCACACCTCCGTCTCACCGCAGTGCACACGGCGGGAGCGTTTCCCGAAGGAAGCGCGTGAAGCCCCTTCAGATAAAAGCGCGAACCAGTGAATTGCGCATCCAATTCGCTACAGAAAAGACGCCTTACAAAATTCCCATTCAGGATAACAGCCGACAGACGCCTCAGCATCGTCACTTTGTTTCACTTCAGGTCCCCTGACGAATCATGATAGGCCGACGGCCTCCCCCAGGCCACAGGAGACCCTTCGTATAGACGTCCACTGAAAGTGGAGGTACGACACACCCCGGTAGGGCACAGCAACCTCCGGCGTTCAGCAGGTTCGCTGCGAAACTTTTTCGTTGCGGCGCGGCCGCCAACCGGGTGATTCCTTGTCTCACAAACAGCCGCACCACCGTTTGACCAAGTCGGGGGCGTGCCCAGGCAGCAGGCCAGCAGTCGCCTGGTGAATCGGAAACGCAGGCATTAGCCTGTTTTCGGAACATTGACCAATGAAAGCACTGGCTTGCGAGCGCTTACCCCCAACGACTCCTGTCAATCACGAGAGATGACACGCATCGAGCGCTGGAAGGGCCGGCAAGGCGTGGCTCACTTGTTTCGGTGCGGTGCTGCATGCGCGACATCAGGCATCAGAGTCAACAGCCGGTTGGGTTGTGCGGTGACCGTACCGCGGGGTGCGGGCAGCACGATTCCGGTGGTGCGTGGGTCAGGTCTCCTGCGGTTAGACCGAAGCGGGCCGTTCCGGCTCTTCGAGATATCCATCGCCTTCGTGCTCGACCACCCCGCGGTCACCTCGGCCCTCATCGGCCCGCGCACCCTCGCGCACGTGGAGTCGCAGCTGACCGCCGCCGACGTGATCCTGGACCCGGCGGTCCTGGACCGCATCGACGACATCGTCACCCCAGGCACAGTCATCAATCCCGCCGACAGCAGCTTCCTCAACCCGGCCCTGCAACCGGCAGCACTCCGCCGCTGAGGCGAATCCCGTCACCAGCACCTTCCACGACAGACAAGGAGCGACCATGCGCTACCGCAAGCTCGGCAACTCGGACCTGGAAGTCTCGGAGATCTCGCTCGGGTCCTGGCTCACCTACTCAGGCGGCATCGAGGCGGACAAGACCCGCGCCTGCACCGAAGCCGCCTTCGACGCCGGCATCAACTTCTTCGACACCGCCAACGTCTACGGACAAGGAGCTGCCGAGACGGCCTGGGGCGAAATCCTCTCCGCCCACCCCCGCGACTCCTACATCCTGGCCACCAAGGTCTGGGGCCCCATGTCGGACGACCCGGCCGACCAGGGCCTGTCACCTTCGCACATCGCCAAGCAGATCAACGCCTCCCTCACCCGCCTCCGCACCGACTACGTCGACCTGTACCAGGCGCACCGCTTCGACCCCGCCGTCCCGATCGAGGACACCGTCGAGGCGTTCCAGAAGGTCGTCGAGCAGGGCAAGGCCCGCTACCTCGGCTTCAGCGAATGGACCCCCGAACAGATCCAGGCCGGGGTCGACATCGCCGGCCCCGACCTGTTCGTCTCCTCCCAGCCGCAGTACTCCATGCTGTGGCAGGCCCCCGAAGCGGAAGTCTTCGGCCTCTGCGCCGCCAACGGCATCTCCCAGATCGTCTGGTCCCCTCTCGCCCAGGGCGTCCTCACCGGCAAGTACAAGCCCGGACAGCCCGTCCCCGAAGGAAGCCGGTTCGCCTCCGCCGACATGGCGGTCTCCCAGGACCTCGTCTACAGCGACGCCACCCTCGAAGCGGTCCAGCGCCTCGCCCCGATCGCCGAGAACGCAGGGATGAACATGCCCACCCTGGCCCTCGCCTGGGTCCTGCGCCGCAACGAGGTCGCCTCCGCCATCACCGGCGCCTCCCGCCCCGAACAGGTTCACAGCAACGCCGCCGCCTCCGGCATCGAACTGTCCGACGACCTGCTGACGGCCATCGACCAAGCCCTCGGCGACATCCCCGTCACCGACCCCACCCTCGCCCCCGCCGCACAGGTCGGCATCAGACACCGCTGACCCAGCCATGATGCCCGGCCGACGGACACCCCCGCCGGCCGGAAAGAAAGGTTTCATCCATGACCGGACAGATGCCCCGGGTTTCCCTCAACAACGGCGTACAGATGCCGATCCTCGGCTTCGGGGTCTTCCAGATTCCCGAAGACCTGACCCAGCAGGCAGTTGAGGCCGCGCTCGAAGCCGGCTACCGGCTGCTCGACACTGCCGCAGCGTACGAGAACGAGCGAGCCGTCGGCCGAGCCGTAGCCGCCAGCGGAATCCCGCGCGACGAACTGTTCATCACCACCAAGCTGTGGGTTCAGGACTACGGCGAGGACAGTGCCAGGCACGCCTTCGACCGCTCGCTCGACCGGCTGGGTCTCGACCACCTCGACCTCTATCTGATCCACCAGCCCTTCGGCGACTATTACGGATCATGGCGAGCCATGGAGGAAGTCAACCGGGACGGCCGCGCCCGGGCGATCGGAGTCAGCAACTTCTACCCGGACCGGCTCGCCGACCTCATCACTCACAACGACATCGTCCCCGCGGTCAACCAGATCGAGACGCACGTGTTCTTCCAGCGCGCCGACGACCACAAACTGATGCGTGAGCACGGCGTCCAGCACGAGTCCTGGGGACCACTCGCCGAGGGCGGCCGGGGATTCTTCGAGAACCCCGTACTCGTCGACATCGCTCGCGCCCACGATAAGTCCGTCGCCCAGATCGCCCTTCGCTGGCTGGTCCAGAGGGAGGTCGTCGCGATCCCGAAGTCGGTGCGGTCCGAGCGGATGGCAGAGAACCTCGATGTGTTCGACTTCCAGCTCACCGACGACGAGATGACACACATCGCCGCCCTGGACACAGGCCGCAGCCACATCTTCGACCATCACGACCCCGAAGGAGTCAAGGCACTCGGCGGAGTGCGGTTCGACACCTGACACCACGCGGCAGCGGTCAGTCCTCGGACCGCAGGGGGCGACCGGCTGTGCGACACCGCACGTTCTTCCTTCAATCCCACGTAAGCTCGCCAGGTCGCAGACACCGCCCGGCCTGGTTCCTGGATGTCGTCGTGGATTGGACGATCGCTTCTGCCGGAGCCGTACCAGTACGTGGACACGGCAGCGCAGAACGCGTGGGCGATCACCGCCCGTCGTTCTCCTTCAGGCAATTCTCGTGGTCCTGTCCACGCGTACCACGCACAAGGTCAACAATGTGGCTGTGACAATGCAGCTGATCGGCGTGACCGCGCTCCTGTTCATCGTGGGCGCCGTCAGCGGCAAGCTCGACTTCGGGCGTCCAGGGCGGCGCGCGGTCAGCTCGGCGGGCCTCCCCCTCGACGCCGTCGCGCTCGCCGATCAGGGCGAGACCGTCCTGGCCTGGGATTCGGCGACCGGAACCCCGCTCACACCGGCGATCGTCTGGCAGGACCATCTCGCGGAGGACGTCTGCCGTGAACTGTCCGCGCATGCGGACGATCTGGCGCACCGGGCGACCGCTGACGCGGATGCGCGTCGACGGAAGCCTGGCCGGGAGCGCCGCTCTCATGCAGGCACAGGCCGACATCGCCCAACTGCCGTTCCGGATCCACCCGTCCGCGCACGCGACACCGCTCGGCGCGGCAGCGCCGGCCCGCTGCGCCCTGGTCCCGCACTCAGCCTGAAGGAAGCCGTCGGCGACTGGCTGCCGACCACCGTCTACGAACCCCGTCGGCCCGCAGCGCGGGCCACGGAGTTCCGCACCACAAGGGCGCAGGCCGCTGAGGCCTGCGCCGGCATAGGAGTACACACATGACCGCCACCAGCGCATCCCCCCACGACGGCGGCTACGACGTCGCCGTCATCGGCGGTGGCATCGTCGGCGCAGCCATCGCGCGCGAACTGTCCGGCTACGACCTCGACGTCGTGCTCGTCGAGGCCCGCGACGACGTCGGCGACGGCACCAGCAAGGCCAACACCGCCATCCTGCACACCGGCTTCGACGCCGAACCGGGCACCCTCGAGTCCCGGCTCGTCGCCCGTGGCTACCACCTGCTCAACGGTTACGCCAAGGCCACCGGCATCCCCGTCGAGCACACCGGCGCCGTCCTCGTGGCCTGGAACAACGAGGAACTGGCCACGCTCCCGGGGCTGAAGGAGAAGGCGGAGGCCAACGGCTACGACCGCTGCCAGATCGTTGACGCCGACGAGGTCTACCACGTACTCCCCCACCTCGGCGAGGGCGTGCTCGGTGGCCTGAGCGTGCCCGACGAGTCCATCATCTGCACCTGGACGACGAACCTCGCCCTGGCCACGGACGCCACACGACGCGGCACCACGATCCTGCTCGAACACCGGGTGACCGGCATCGAGGAGGGGGAGAACGCCACCACTCTGTACACCTCCGCGGGAGACGTGACCGCCCGCTGGGTCGTCAACGCGGCAGGGCTCGGCGCCGATCACATCGACCGGCTCTTCGGCCACGACCGCTTCACCGTCACTCCGCGCCGCGGCGAGCTGTTCGTCTTCGACAAGATGGCCCGCCCCCTGGTTCACAAGATCGTCCTGCCGGTGCCGTCCTCCCTCGGCAAGGGCGTCCTGATCTCACCGACGATCTACGGCAACGTCATGCTCGGCCCCACCGCCGAGGACCTCGAGGACCTTACGGACACCGGGACCTCGGAGAGCGGCTACGAGTTCCTGCTGAGCAAGGGCGATCGCCTCATGCCCCGCCTGCTGGCCGAGGAGGTCACCGCCGGCTACGCGGGCCTGCGAGCCGCCATCGACCACGGCGACTACCTCATCGAGGCGAGCTGCGAGCAGCGCTATCTGCTGGTCGGCGGAATCCGCTCCACCGGCCTGACCGCCGGTATCGCCATCGCCGAGCACGTGCGGGGCCTGCTGGAGGAAGCGGGTCTGCCCCTGCGCCCGCGCACCGAGCTGCCCGGTCCCCCGCGGATGCCGAACATCGGCGAGGCCACGATGCGCCCCTACCAGGACGCGGAGCGCATCGCCGAGGACCCCGCCTACGGCACCGTGGTGTGCTTCTGCGAGCGCGTCACCGAGGGCGAGATCCGCGACGCCTTCCACGCGCCCGTCCCCGCCCGCAACCTCGAAGGGCTGCGCCGCCGCACCCGAGCCATGAACGGACGCTGCCAGGGCTTCTTCTGCGGTGCCGCGGTCGACTCCCTGCGTACTCAGCACCACCCCCACGACGGCTGCGCCAAGGCCTGAAGGACGGCGAACCGATGAACGACCAGCAGACCCCCGTGATCACCCCCGATGTCCTCATCATCGGCGCCGGCCCTTCCGGCCTGACCGCCGCCGCCGAACTGCGCCGCCTCGGCGCCGGACGTGTGCTCGTCGTCGACCGCGAAGCCGAGGCCGGCGGCATCCCCCGCCACAGCGACCACACCGGGTACGGCCTGCGCGACCTGCGCCGCGTCATGAAGGGCCCCGCCTACGCGCGTCTCCTCACCGAGAAGGCCACCGCAGCCGGAGCCGAGATCCGCACCCGTAGCATGGTCACCGGGTGGGCCGACGACACCACCGTGGACGTCACCAGCCCCGAGGGCCGCTACCGGATCCGGCCCCGCGCCCTGGTGCTTGCCACAGGCGCCCGCGAACGCCCCCGCACCGCGCGCCGCATCCCCGGGGACCGACCCCACGGGGTCTACACCACCGGCCAGCTGCAGAACCTCGTCCACCTCCACCACCAGCACGTCGGCAAACGTGCCGTCATCGTCGGCGGCGAACTCGTCAGCTGGTCCGCCGCTGTCACCCTCCGCGAGGCCGGATGCACCCCGGCCCTGATGGTGAGCCAGTACCCCAAGGCCGAATCGTACGCAGTGTTCAACGCAGCCGGCCGCACCGTCCTACGCGTCCCTGTTGCCACCCGTACCAAGGTCACACGTGTCCTCGGCAAGGGCCGCTGCCGGGCCGTCGAGCTCGAACACCTCGACACCGGGAAGCGCCGCACGGTCGAGTGCGACACGGTCGTCTTCACCGGCGACTGGATCCCCGAGCACGAACTGGCCCGCAGCGCAGGCCTCGACCTGGATCCCGGCACCCTCGGCCCGGTCACCGACACCGCGCTGCGCACCAGCCGCCCCGGCGTCTTCGCCGTCGGCAACCTCCTGCACCCTGTCGACACCGCCGACGTCGCCGCCCTCGACGGCAAGCACGTCGCCGAACAGGTCAACCACCACCTACACGGCCGGCCGCAGCCCAGCGACGGCGTACGGCTGCTCGCCGACAGCCCACTGCGATGGATCGCCCCGCAGATCCTGCGCTCCGGCGACCCCGCGCCCGCCCGCAGTCGGCTTCTGCTGTGGACCGACGAGTTCATCCGGGTCCCGAAGGTCACCGTCCGCCAGGACGGCAGGACCCTCACCCGCCGTACCCTGCCCTGGCCCGCCGCTCCTGGGCGCGTCGTACGCGTTCCGTCCAGCGTGCTCAACGGCGTCTCCGCCGCGGGCGGCCCTGTCCACCTCGGTCTGGCCTGACGCGGAGAGGTATCGCGTACCTTCGATCCCGCCCGGTTTGCGAGCAGGCCGGGCGGGATCGTCGATTCCGTGTCAGGGGAGCGGCCGGACGTCCCTCGCCACGGGTCCTGTCACATGGACGGGGACCGCTACAGCCGGGGCCACGCCCCGGCGGACCGTCGATCGCCTCGCCCGCGTTCCGTGGCCGCCAGCCCTCAGCACCGCTTGGCCTCCGCTTCCCGAGCGCCGGAAGGTCACTCAGACGCCAGGCGTCCGTCCGGTGTCGTCCGGGCCGGGCCGGGGGCCGCCACCACGTACCAGGAAGTTGACGTGCGGGCCGAGCCATACCGTGTCCCCGGTGCGGATCCGCAGTCCTTGTCCGGGAATGAGGACCTGTTGCTGGTTGACGCGGATGCCGTTGGTGGAGCCTTCCGCCACCTCGGTCAGCCAGACCGTGCCGTCCTCGGCGTACTCGACTCTGGCGTGCTGCCCGGAGACCGTGGACTCGTCCGCCAGGATCTCCGCCGCTTCCGGCGTCGCCCAGCTCCTGCTGCGGCCCAGACGTACCGTCTGCCCGCGGCTCAGGAGCAGCTGTCCGTTCAACCCGCGAAATTGCAGGGCGAGTTGTACGTTCTCCCCCTGGACGGTACGCGGGTTGTCCGCCCGGGCGGGACGCGGAGGTGACACGGTCCCGGGGGCGACGGAGACCCAGCCGTCGTCCTCCGGGTCGGGCCGCGACGCCTCCGGCGGCGGTGGGGGTGCGGAGCACCCTTCGGTGCAGCGTCCCCGGCCCTCGTCCTCGGACCGGGAAGGTGTGAGGGGCCTCTCGAACAGCGAGATCCAGCCGTCGTCCTCGAACTCGGGCTCGGGACCGGACTCCGGTTCGACCTCATCGTCCTGGTCTCGTTCGTTCACCGTCACCCTGTGACGGCCTCCTTCCCGAAGTCCACCAGGAGCTCCACCTGGCCGTTCGGGAGCTCCTTGACACCGGCCACCACCACGGTGGTGCCCGCGCCCAGGCCCGGCTCGGCGAACAGCGCCCGGGCCAGCGGATTGATCAAGTCGGTCTCCAGCGCCATCCCGATGCCCCGCCCGCCCGTCCATGGGTCGTTGGTGCAGCGGCGCAACAGCGTGGCGCGGGCGTCCTCACGGATGTCCAGGACGACACGGTGCTCGGCCGCGAGCTGCCGCTGGATGTTCTTCACCTGGAGGTCGAAGATCTCCTTCGCCACTTCCTCGGAGATGAAGTCGAAGACCACGACGTTGCCGCCGATCCGGTTCATCAGCTCGGGCCGGCCGATGACCTGCTCGAAGTGCTCCTTGACGTTCTTCTTGACCGTCGCCTCCAGCTCGGAGTACTCCGTGCCCGGCTCGACGACCCACTCCCGCTTCTGGGTCTGCGGATCGGTGCGCTGCACGCCGAGGTTGGAGGTGAAGATCAGCACGCATTCGCTGAAGTAGGTGGTGACTCCCTGGCCGTCGGTGAGCCTGCCGTCTTCAAGGACCTGGAGGAACTTGTCCAGCACCCCCTTGTCGGCCTTCTCGATCTCGTCGAAGAGGATGACCCGGAAGGGATCCTGCCGCACCGCAGCGGTGAGTTCACCGCCCGCCTCGTACCCGACGTAACCGGGGGGCGCCCCGACCAGCCGGTCGGCGGCGTGCGAGGAGGAGAACTCGCTCATGTCGAAGCGGAGATACGCCTGCTCGTTGTCGAAGAGGACCGCCGCGACGGCCTTGGCCAGTTCGGTCTTGCCCGTGCCGGTCGGACCCGCGAAGAAGAGGACGCCGCGCGGGCGGTGGCCGGGACTGGACGCCTGGGCACCGGAGAGGCCCAGGGCCGCGCGCTTGAGGATGTCGAGTGTCCTGGCCACGGCAGCCTCCTGGCCCAGCACCCGCCGGGGGACCGAGCGTTCGTCGTCCGGGTCCTCACCTCGCAGGATGCGCCGACGGACCTCCTCCCGGCTCCAGGGGTTCCGCTCCACGCCGAGGCGGTAGATCCGGACCGCGTCGGACATCGAACGGAACGCGAGGCCCCGGTCCAGCGCCAGGTCGAGGCTCTCCCGCATCGCCCTCAGCGTCATCCCTCCGGCCGCCCGGGCCACCGCCTCGACGGCCTCCTTGTCCTCCTGGAGGACATCGCCGGAGGGCACCGCGGACGTCCGCTGCCTGGCCCGGAAGTCCCGGCGCAGGAGGTCGGCCATACGGCGACGTTCGTCGGCGTCGGGCTGGGGAACCGCGATCGGGCGGATGCGCTCGCTCCCTGAGATGAACCAGTTGGGCAGGTCACGCTCCCCTTCGGCCAGCCAGATCACCGGGTTGAACAGGTCACGTCCGTCCGTGCGCCTCGGGTCCCGTACCCGCTTCGCCAGGTCGGCGAGTTGCAGACAGGAGAGGAAGAAGTCCCGCTCGTCCGGGGTGAGCCGGGTGACGTCCTGGACCAGCCGTGAGGCGTGCTCGACCACCAGAGCGGCCCGCAGAGGCGGAAGTCCCACACCGTCGCCGCGCGCCCTGCTGCGTTCCTCCGCCCAGCCGGAGGCGATGTTCCGCAGTTCGGCGCTCACCTTCTCCTGCTGGGCCGCGTCGGCCCCGGGGAACTGCCGTGGCGGCAACAGGGTCCTGGCGGCTTCCTCGACCTCGGGAGCGGCGTAGAGGATCCTGAGGCCGTTGATCTGGTCGCAGCCCACCAGGACCTGGTAGCCCATCCGTAGCAGGGGATTCCACACCACGTCGAGCAAGGGGTGGTGCCGGTCCCTGCCGTTGCTGCGCACCAGGTGCAGATCGTGGATGTTGCCGTAGAGGACGTACTGGGAGTGCACGCCGAGCGTGCCCGTCAGTTCCTGTACGAACAACGGCAGTTCGTCGTCCTTCGTCTTCTGCAGATCCATGGGTGAACCTTCCGTGGAGTGCGGGGCCGGGCGGGTCTGGGAGGGCGCCCCGAGCGGTCACGTACGGCCGGGGCCGGGGGCTGTCCGGTGTTTCCGGGGCGCTGGATCCGATCCGATCGCGTCGGGCACGGAAGGTGCGACAGGTGTACCCGCGAGCACCTCGCCGCGCTGCATCTCGAAGGCCAGGGGGAGCCCGGCCTCCGCGGCCAGCGCCCTGAACTCGTCCAGGCGGACGGCCGCTTCCTCGCACCGCCGGGCGTCCCGCTCCAGATCCTCGGACCGCCGCTCGCCCCGGGTCGCCAGGCGCATGGTGACAACCTGGACGGTCTCCCCGCGCAGCTCCATCCTGAGCCAGTGGCCCGGGCCCCAGTCCCCGGGTGTCCAGTCGAGCGTCACGGCATGGTCGTCGGTGTGGCCGACGCGCAGGTCGCCGGCGGTGGTCATGGCCAACCGGGCCAGGACGCCGGTGCACTGGCGCTTCAGGTAGAGGGCTTCCAGAGCGGCGCACCGTGCCGTCGTGCTGCGCTCCACCAGGTCCCGTTCGTCGGAGGTCGGAAGGACGTGGTCGTCGACGCACTTCCGCAGCGCGGCCACGGCCTGCGGGTCCGGATCGGGAAGGTCCTGATCGTCGGGCAGGGGCAGGGTCAGGAAGTGGAGTTGCACTGCGGCCTCTTCGACCTCGCGGCGCAGCTTCCACACCTTGCGGTTGGCGTTGGCCACGAAGGTCCGCGCCTCGCGCAGGTGCCGACGGGACCGCTGCGGGCGGGTGGCGTGAGCCACCGCGTGGCCCACCGCTTCCGCGGCCATCCTGACCAGTTCGGCGTCGGCCTGGGGGTCGAGGGCGGCCAGGATGCCGGCGCCCTGGTCCCGGACGGCGGCCTCGTCCACCGGACCGGTCGCACGCGACGGCTCGGGCACCGGGAGGGGGGCGTCCTGGGCGGCCGGCCGGTCGCGGGCCATCTCGTCCTGCCGGACTCGCAGCGCGTCCTGCCAGTCCGGGCCGTCCTCGCCGTCCTTGCCGGCCAGTGAGGCGAGGAGAGCCTCGGCCTCCCAGGCCGCGTGGACCTTCTCGGCGGCCTCCAGCGCCCGGTCGAAGCGGACCAGCTCGCAGCGGAAGTCGCCCAGACGGCTGGCGGCCGGGTCGAGCGGGCCCGGCAGGTCGGGGTGGGGCGGCGGCTCGCCGGGCGCCGTCCGCGCGGCCCGGGTGATCCGCGCACCCAGCGCGCTGCGGCGGGCGTTGGCGCGGGCGGCGGCGAAGGCCGCGTTCCGCCACTGCTCCGCCGCATCGGCGGAGACCTTCTCCTGCCGCTCCAGGCAACGCTGTTCCTCAGCAGCGCGGACGGCCGCGCCGGCCAGCACCTTGGTGGCCGCGAGCGCGGCCCGGCCGGCCAGCAGAGCCCCGCTGAGGGTGCCCAGCACCTGGAGAGCGGCGTCGGCCGCCTGTTGAGCGGCCTCGGTGGCCAACTCTCCGAGTCGCGAGGCGACTTCCTCCGTCGTGCCGTCCATGTGCAGTGCTCCGGTGTGGGCAAGTTCGTTGGGGTCGGGGAGGGGTGGCGGCAGGGGCGCGGGCGGCGGGACGAAGTCCAGGCCGGGCATCACTCCGGTCTCCAGGAATTGGGCGAACGCTTCACTCACCGGCCGGCTCCTGTCATACGGTTCCCCGACGTGTCCCCGGTCGAGGGGGCAGGTGCTGCGGGGGTGCCCCGTTGCGGCGGTACAGTACGGCCCCCCACAGCCGCCGGACCGTTGTGGCGCCCCCTGTGCCCTCTGTGCCCCCGCCCGCTCCTGCTCCAGGCCAGGCACCGCCGGACGCTCCACGCCACCACCGCGCCCGCGGAGACCGCCGGCCACAGCCACGGCACGTACATCACGGTCCCGACGACGAGCCCGCACCCGGCGAGCAACAACAGTGCCCCGAGGACCCAGCGGGACCTGCGGGACAGGACGAGAGAAGCGGGGCGCTCCGCGCGCTCGATGATCAGGCCTGCCAGGGAATGGCGCGGGTGGTAGGCGGGCGGGCGGATCCAGTTCGCGGTGAACAGTTCGGCGGCGAAAACGGCGGGCGTCAGTCCAAGGCTCCACAGCCAGGCGACGACCACCTGGTCCTGGGAGGCCCAGGCGAATACGTCGGCCAGCCCGATCAGGAAGCTGTAGGGGAAGGTGACCAGCGTGGCTCCGAGCAGCGCCCAGCCCAGGGCGGCGGGCAGATCCAGCCACTGCAGGACCGCGATCGCTCCGTCCTGGTCCTCCCGCAGCTGCCGTTCGGCCTCGTCCTGCAGGTGTCTCTCGTAGCGGGCGTCGGCGTCCCGGGCGGCCAGGTCCGTCAGCCGGTGAGCGGCGACGAGCCGCAGGCGGCGCAGACCGTCGTCGTCGACGGGCCGCAGCAGCCGGCTGAACCAGGGAACCTCCGCCCCCCGGGGGAGGCTGCCCTCGAACCTCGCCGCCTCGTGTGCCAGCCGGGCCTCCACGCGCTCGGGTTCACGGGCGAGTTCCAGGAGCAGGGTGTCCACGCCGGTCGTCTGCCGCAGGGCGTGCCGCACCCGGGGCAGCCGCCGCAGGTCGGGTCCGGCGAGAAGTTCGCGGGTCAGGTGGGGCCACCCGGTGCGCAGTGACTGCCAGCGGGCGGCTGCTTCGTCCAGACCCTCGCCCAGGGGGCGGTGCGCCAGAGCGCTGAGGATCTCCGGGTGCCTGCAGAGGTGTTCGGCCAGCTGGACCGCCGCGCCGTCGTTCTGCCGGACGGCCCGGGACAGGTCACGGATACCGCGGACGGTGAGCGGCATCCCCCAGCAGCCGGCCTCGAGCCTGGGGCCCAGCCAGTTGATCAGCCGGGTGGTGAGATCGGGGGTGGGCGCCCGCCCCAGGGCTTCGCAGAGCTCGGCGAGGACGCGCCGTCCGGTCTCGCTCTCCTCTTCGGCGAACTGAGAGAGCCAGCGCACGAGCTCGGACCGCCTGTCGTCGTCGTCCAGCAACTGGTCCGCGGCGACGTGGTAGTGGTCGAGGGCCCTGGCCAGCGCCTCCCGCAGGGTGAACTGCTCGCCGACGAAGGGGAATGGGGTGACGGGGTCCGGCTCCGGGCCGGGGCCCGCCGTCCCCCGTGCGGACCCGGACCCCCGGGGCGCGGTGTCCGGGGACCCGCCGCCCAGCCAGTCCCCCACCTGCCGGGCGCCCCACCGGTTCTCCGGGTCGCGCGTCAGGAGCCCGGTGCAGAGCATGCGGACACGGCGGTGGTCGAGGCGGTGGACGTCGGGGTCCCGGGTGGCGAGCGCTTCCATGACGGCCTTGTCCTCCCGCTCATCCATGAGGGGACGGCCCAGGGCCAGTTGGGCGGCGACCATACCCACCGACCACCAGTCCGCCTCCGGGGAGACGGTCTGAAGTCGCGACGCGGCCTCCGGGGCGAGGTAGAGGGGCTTGCCCCGCCAGTCGAAGTACCGGGTCGACTCGTCCGGCCGGTACACCGCCGCGCCGAGGTCGATCAGCGTGATCTCCGGGCTGCCCCCCTGCGCCTGGATCATGATGTTGTCCGGGGTGATGTCCCGGTGCACGACCTCCTCGTCGTGCAGGAACGACACGGCGGCGTACAACTGGGCGACGACCAGCTCCAGTTGCTCGAAGGCCATCGGACCGGGATGTTCCCGTTGGTAGTCACCGAGGTGCGTCTCGCCGTGCGACCGGTAGAGGTGGTAGGGGTGCCCGTCGGCGCGTCCGGTTTCCAGCAGGTGTTCCACGTGCGTGCCCCTCCCGGGCGGGACCCGCCCGGCCTCGAGCAGTGTCCGGCCGATCTCGGGGCCGGGAGCGTGCATGCGGTGGTACCACTTGAGCACCAGTGGGACGTCGGGGTGCCCGCTCCTCGGGTCACGCACCCTGAGCACCACGGCCTGGGAGGGTCGCTCGGCGGTCTGGAGGACTCTGAGCAGGGAGAAGCGGTTCGCCAGTGCGGGCGGCACGTCCGAGGTGACCCGCCGGGTCTCCACCTGGTGGGCCCGTGAGAAGCCCTCGTCCTCGGGGGGAACGAAATCTGTGGGGTCAGTGGTCGACATGGCCCGACCTTCCGATGAATATGCCCGTCCCGCGGTCGTGAATCGGCGCGGGGATCAAGAGGTTATCCACGTGGTCCACGTGCCCGCACCGCATTCGACGGTTCACGGCACGGAACGTGGAACGAGTTCTGGGCGGGGAGCTGCCGAGCGGATCATCCAGTTCTTCACCCTCACCGGAATGCCATTTCCGGATAATCGTATTTTCCAGTCGGGGAGGAGCGGGTTTACCATGCGTCTCATGGACGCATTGCCTTCGCATCAGGAGCTGATCGAGGAGTTGAGGTGCCTGAGACGGCTCGGGTTTCCCCGGCTGCGGCACTGCTCCCGGGACGGTCTGCGCGCGGCCGCGGTGGCGGCCGGCTTCTGCGCGGACGCCGACGACGAACTCGAGGGTATAGAGGACCTGCTCGGGTTCGCGGTGCGACGTCTGGGCGGCGGCGAACTGCGGGACACGGACGACTGCGATCCGCTGGCCCGCGCCGCCGCGCACTCCTTCGGTCTCTTCGTCTTCCGTCGCGGCGTGGCCGCCTCGGACCGGCGCAAGGCCGCGGCAGGCGTGTACGGGGTGAGCACGGAGCGCTTCCGCAAGAGCCAGGAACGCGAAGTGCTCGACGGCCTGGCCTCGGCGGTGCTCACCCTGGCCAGGTCCGGCCGGTCGGGCGCGCCCGGTGACGGCAGGTCCGGCGCCCCTGACGGCGGCCGGCCGGAGCCGCGGGCCGCCATCACCACGCCGCTCGCCGGACCGGCGCCGGGTGACCTCCGCCCGGTGCCGGCCGCCTCCCGTCCGGCGCTGGGCAGCGTCGCGGTCCGGCTGGCCCCCATCGAGCGGATACGGGACATGGACATCCTGGTCTCCTCCGAGAACGTCTACCTGGAGATGTCCAAGACCTTCCGGCCCACCGTCTCCGGCGCCCTGCGGCGAGCAGCCGCCGAACGCACGGACGGCGAGGTGGTGGACGACGTCCTCGCCCGCGAACTGGCGGTCTGGCTGCACGCCAACCGCCGGACCGGCCTCGCCGTACGGCCGGGCACGGTCGTGCCCACCTCCGCCGGAGCGCTCTCCCGGCAGGGCATCCGGCGCGTGTACCACGCTGCCGTGGCCACCCCCGTGGACCACGGCAGCCGCTACCACGTCGCCCCCGGCACCGTGACCGAGGCGGTCCGGGGATCCTTCGAACTGGCCCGTGCCGAACGGCAGACGCTCGCGCTCCCGCTGACCAGCATCTGCTTCCCACTGCTGGGCGCCGGGCGCGGCGGTCTCCCCGCCGCCGACGCCGCGGCCCAACTGCTCGGGGCGGTCCGCGAGGAGCTGCGCCGGGACCCGAGCTGGTCCGTGCTGCTGGTGACCCACAAGCGCGAGTTCGCGGAGCTCCTCAGGGACGCCAACTCGGGTCCTTGAGCGTCACGCCGGCCTGTCGCAGCCCCTGCTCCACGGCCCTGAGCTCGCCGCGCAGCGGCACGCCGTGGAATCGCACACCGACGGGCGGCCCCGATTCCACCACCGCCTGGAGCCTGCCGCCCGTGCTCTCCCGCGCCAGGAAGGGGGCGTACCGGGTCTCGCCCCGGGGTGTCAGCGGGCGCAGGCACTGGTTGGCCGAGCCGCGCCAGACCAGCCGGGTCGGCCGCTCCACCCGGAACCGGCCGGCTATCACCGCGTCCGCGCCGCGCAGCGCCCGGCGTCTCGCGGCCGTGAGCTCGTCCGGCTCGTACCCGGTGTACACCAGCAGGTCGGCCCCTGCCGCCCCGCCGTCGGCCCGGTCCCTGATCCGGGCGGCGCCGCGCAGCAGTTCGGTCAGCGCGTCCGCCTGGTCGAGGGGCTCACCGCCGCTCACGGTGAGCCCCTCGGCCCCCCTGCCCAGTGACTCCTCCCACATCCGCAGCAGGCCGGAGACGTCCTCGGCGGTTCCCCCCTCGGGAGCCCAGGTGTGCCGGGACATGCAGCCCGGACAGGCCAGTCCGCAGCCCTGGAACCAGATACCGAGCCGTTGTCCCGGCCCGAGGGTCCCCAGGGGGAAATGCGTGCCGCTGATCCGGACTTTCATGAACTCCCCTCCGTCACACCGGCAAGCAGTATCAGCGCCCGGACTCGGCCCGCGCAACCACGCTTTCACCATGCTCCGGCCGTCGCCCGGGCGACCTCCGGGCGTTTTTCGGATTGCTGGTGAGGAATGATCAATTCCGCCTGGAACCGGCCCTTTTCCGGTCCGATATTCAGCTACTCTCTCGATGCGTGGATCTCTCTCAGGGAGCCACGCGGACGGAAATTGGAGGCTGTTCCATGACGAACTTCTCCGGTCGGACGGGGGGCCGTCCTCGAAGGGCGAAGCTCGGTTTCTTCTCCAGGACCGGCGCCCGGCTTCACGGAAGGCGCGATGCGGCGGACCTGGTGTCCCTGATGACCGACGCCCGCACCGGCAGGGCCCCGGCGGACCTGGCGCTGCCGCCCTACGTGGTCGGGATCAGGAACGAGGTGGAGCGCGGCTGCTCGCAGCTGCTCCGGAAACTGCTGCACAGCCGGAGCGGACTGGTTACGACGATCCACTCGGAATCGGTCCGCGTCGTCACCCAGTACACGAAACGCGGCCGGCCGGCCCCGGCCGCTCTGGCCCGCTACGGCCGGATGGTGGCCGAGTGGCACATCGCGGCCGACGTCCAGCGCACCAAGGCGCAGGAACTCGTCGACGAGGGAAACCAGTTGCTGGCCTGCTACTGGGACTCGGCCTGGCAGCGGGGGCGTCGCCGCACGGCTGCGGACGCCGAACCGCAGATGGACGAACTCCGCCCGGCCGGATGGCTGCCGGGCACGATGGCACTGGACCCGGCCTGGCACCGGATCGACGAGTGGCTGGACTCCGACTCCTGGTACGCGGCGCGCGGCCGGGACGAGACCGGTCCGCCGGTGGTCCAGGCGCTGGCCATCCTGCGGACCCAGCAGCCGGGCGCCGCCGCCGGGCAGCGGGCCTAGACGGAGGCCCATGACCATGTACCACCTGCGGACATCCCCTGCGGCAGGGCGTTTCGCGTCCTCGCCCCGGCGGTGGCCCCGTGGCCCCTCCGCCCGGTCGACGCGTCCGGGCTCCCCGGAGCCTCGGGAACCCCTGGGGCCCCTGGAACTCCTGGAACTCCTGGAAGGAAGAGAACCGTGCATCGCTCAGTCCCTGACAGCCGACGGGCGCCCGGACTCCGCCGCGTGGCCACCGTGGCCCCCGCGGTAGGGCTGCTGGCCGCGCTGGTCTCCTGCACCTCGCAGCCCGACCCGCTCACCATCCCGTGCGGCGTCGTCATCGACGGATCCGGTTCCGGTTCCGCGACCGAGAAGGGGTTCAACGCGGAAGCGAAGCTCAAGAACAGCCTCATGCCGTTCCTCGAAGAACAGAAGTGCGGCACGGTGGAGTTCGCACCCATCACCCGCTCCTCCAAAGCCTCGTCCTGCCAGGTGTCAAACGTCGATCTCGACCCGCCCGGCAGCGAGACCACCAACCAGGACAGCGCGCGCGCCAAGTCCCGAGGCGTCGCCGGCAGGAAGGCGCTCGAGGAACTGGAGTGCGCACGGACCCAGAACGGGTCGGATGTCTGGGGAGCGCTGGACCGCATCAGCGAGACCATGCCCGGGGACGGGCCGGACGCCAAGCTGCTGGTCGTCAGCGACTTCGCCCAGGCCGACAAGGAGTTCAAGATCTCCCGGGCGGACCTGTCGACCGCGCAGAAGCGGGAGACGGCCCTCGACACCCTGGTGAAACAGCGGGGCCTGCCCGGGCTCAAGGGCATGCATGTCTACCCGGTCGGCCTCGGCATGCAGTACGACGGCAAACCCAGCGAGAGCGAGGACTTCGAGGCCTTCTGGGCCGAGATGCTGGAAGGGAGGGCGCAGGCCCATGTCCACGACGACTACAGGTGAGCCGCCCCGGCCGAGCCGGTGGCGCCGGTCGGCTCCGCAGACCGAAAGCCAGGGATCCCGGCGGCGGGTGCCGAGGGGGCGGCGGGACGGCGCCCGGCCGGTCCCCCAGCCCGTCGGCCCGGCGGTGCTGAACATCCGGGCCGAGCGACGTTTCCTGGACGACGCCGAACGCCGCGGCGCCGCCGCCGCCCGCAGCGGGGCGCTGGATGCACTGGTACTGCAGAGCGACGACCGGATTCCGTACTTCGCCGAACTGGCGTCGATGCGGGACAGGGTCATCCGGCGCTTCGGTGAGGAGTCGCACCACGCCGAGGGACAGGCGAGGCACGACGACGCGCACGCCCTCGCCGAGGCCGCGCGGCTCCGGGCCGAAGTGGAGCTGCTCGACCGGGAACTGGCCCGGGCCGACGAGCAGATCGCCACCACCACCCGGCAGTTGGACCTGCTTGCGATGCGCTCGACCGGCTGGAACCGCTTCCGTGACTCACTGCGCGAGCGCGCGGAGAGGCGTGCGCTGGAGGGCCGCGACGGGCAGGACCCTCAGCCCCGGGACCCGGCCGGCGAGACGGAGCGCGAGGACGGCGAGACGTCCGGCGTCCAGGGAAACCCGGTCGCCGGGGACCAACAGTGGGTAAACGTGGGACAGCCCCCCCTCACCCCTGAGACGCCGACACCGCCCCGGACCGGGAACCCCGGCCAATCCACCGCGTCGACGGGGGCCGGACTGGCCCGCGCGTGGGAAGGGCTCCACAAGCGGCCCGCCGTCCCGGACTGGATGAGGTGGGGTCTGCTGGGCCTGATCCTCGCGGTCGAGCTGCCCATCTACTGGGTGGCCTACCAGCCGTTCCACGGGATCGGCAACGTCAATGTGGACCTCCAGACCGGTGTGCTCGCCGTGGGAACGGCAGCCGTGATGGTGGTGCTGCCTCACCTGGCGGGCCTGGTGCTGCGACGGGGACCGGAGACGGGCTCGTTCCGGGCGGTCTGGTTCCCCGCACTGTCCCTGCTGGGTGTCTGGGTCTTCCTGACCGGCGTGCTCGGTGTCGTCCGCGCCAAGTACGTCATGCAGACCGAGGAGCCCACGCCCGCCTCCGACGGGTTCCGCCCCGCCGGCACGGACACCGCCGCCGGCAGCCTGATCGAGCGGCTGGACCTGGAACCGTGGACGGTGACCTGGCTGTTCGTCGCCCTCCTCGTCCTCTCCGGCGGCATCGGCTTCCTGCTCGCGCTGTGCAAGGAGCACCCGCACCTGGACGCCTACCGCACGGCGATCGAGCGCCGCGGCAAGCTGGTACGACGGCGGGAACTCAGCCTGGTCGAGGCGGAGCGCGAGCGGGTCACTGCGGACACGGCCGACGCCCGGCGCGAGGACCGCAGGGCCGCGGCGGAGGACAGGGTGCGGGCCACCCGTGAACTCCACGAGGCGGCGGCCCACCGCTACCTCGACGGATTCCTCATGACGGCCAAGGAGCCGGCGGTGACGGAGGCGGCGATGCGGCTGTCCCAGAAGTGGCCCCTCCTCCCGATGACCCGCAGCGAGGTCTCCGCCTGACCCGGGGCCACGTTCGTTCGCCCGCATCATGAAGCCCGCTGCCCCGGCCCTTACGAAGGGCCGGGGCAGCGGGCTCTCATCATGCCGCAGGTCAGCTCAGGGGAGCGGCGATCACCGACCGCAAGGGGCTCAAGAGCCGGTTGGCCCTCTCCAGTCCTTCCGGGGAGTCCATCCGCCAGCTCTCCTCCGGCGTCCGGTCCGCCGCGCACGGCGCACCCCTGTCGCCGAAGAACTGCACGGCGGCACGGGGCCGACACCTCTTGGACGTCCACCGCAACCCCTGCGCGGCGGCGCAGTGCCGGCGCATCACCTGCACCCAGTACCGCGTCTTGTCGTACTCGCGTTCCTCGCAGTCGATCAGCCACTCGTCCTGCCACACCGACGCGAGCCCCTCGGCCGTGGTCAGGTCGAGGAGAGTGACGTCCTCGGTGGTGCGCAGCGCGGAGAGCCGGTACCGGGAGGCCTGCGCCCACGGAATCAGCCGAACCCCCGACCCGCTGTCGAACTCCACGGACCGCAGGAAGACCTCGGCCAGCGCGGCCACCGGGTCCAGCGCGGCGTAGAGGTAGGGGTAGGGGTCGCGCTCGGTGGCGTCGAAGCGGTTCCCCTTGAAGTACTCGTGCGCGGGGTGGGGGTTGAATTCCGCCGCGCCATAACGGTGGTCGTGGCAGCGCCATATGAGACTGCCGGCCGGGAGCACGGTGAGCCGTGGTTCCATGACGACGCCCTCGAGCGGGGCCTGCAGCGCCATCAGTCCGCCTCCACCAGTTCGAGCGCCGCCCCTTCCAGCTCCTCGTCGGGCAGTGTGCCCAGGAGGTCCGCGGGAACTCCGTGCAGCCAGCTGTTGCCGCCCAGCCACCAGTCGGCCGCACCCCATGGGTCCACGTCGGCGCGGAGCAGGCCGTTGATGCGCAGCACGACGGGGAGTGGCTGCAGGGTGCCGGCCCGGAACTGGAAGCGCGGACAGCGCGCTCCGGACCGTCCGGGCCGGGGATCCGTGAGCCGGATCAGACCCGGCTGGTCCCCGTGCGAGACGAGGAGTTCGGCGTGCTCCCGCTCGGTGAGAGCGGGGGCGGTGAGCAGTCGCTCCCGGGCCGCCGCCAGCACCTCCGCGGGCTCCCGGGAGAGTTCGGCGCATGTCTCAGACCCGAGGTCCGGCACGGCCGTTGCAACCCGCGGCTCCAGCAGGTTCAGCACCGTCCCGATCGCGTCGGCGGTCGGCAGCGCTCTGCCCTCCGTGCCGTCGGCCGCGTACCGGCGGCTTCCCAGCGCGTCGGACACCGGATGCTCAGGCGGTAGCGCGGAGAGCGCCCGGCGCAGTCGCCGCATGGCCGGAGAGGCGGACCGGCCGGCCGTCACCGCCTCACGCAAGTCGCGCAGCGCTGCGGCCACCTCCTCCCGGTCCTCATCGTCGTGCAGGTCGGCGGCCAGTGACTCCTGATGCGTCACCAGGAGCGCCAGCAGGTCTTCCGGGGTCACTGCGGTGTACCTCCCGAGGGGTTGCCGTGATGGACGAAGGCCGCCCAGACGTCGGTGTGGCGGAAGTCCCTGTTCCAGCGGCGGGCCCTGACTCGCTCCAGCGCCCGCACCGGCGGCCGTTCACCGGGGGCGGCGAGCATCCAGCGCTGAGCCGCCCGCAGTGCGTCCGGCGGTGCCGATCCGGTGGCGAGCCGGTCGTGCAGGACCAGCATCAGGATCTCGGACTCGTTGTCGTCCACGCCCCAGCGCGTTCCGACGGCGTCGGCCGCGAGCCGGTGCACCAGTACGGACGTCACGGTCAGCGCTTCGTCGTGGTCGCGGGTGGTGAGGTCGGTCTCGCAAGCGCCGCACACCACGAGCGGCCCCCGCGACCGGTAAGCCTCACCGTCGTGCGGGGTTTCCAGCAGGGTGGCGAGGGTGAGCGGCTCGTCAGTGTCACAGCCCGGCGCCGAGCCCTCCTCGCCGGTGGAGCCGCCCGGGCGGGAGGGCGCCAGCCGGAGAGCGGAGGTCGTGGGATCAGGACCCGCGATGCCGTGGCAGGAGAGATGGACCAGGGACGCGGCGGACTCGGCACGTCCACCGAGCAGGGACAGGACGGTCTCGGGGGTGGCGGGCGAGGTCTGGTCCCGGTACACCTCGGCGTGCGGATAGTAGACCTCGTTCAGGATCTTGATCTCCTCCTCCGCCCAAGCCAGTTGGTCGTCACCGTGGAAGGCCAGCGCGGGACGTTCGCCGGGGGCCATTCGGGTCCGGGCCGACGCCCGCAGAAACTCCTGGCCCGACGCCGCATGCGAGATGACCGCGACCTCGAGGGCCCGCACCGTCTCGGGTCCGCCCAGCTCCGCCGGGGGACGCAGCACCGCCGCGGGCCAGGGCACCACGCCGAGACTGCCGCACGGCACCAGGACCAACCGCACCGCCCGGGGAGCCTGACCGTCGCCCGTCGGAGCGGGCACCAGCCCCGATTCGGCGAGGGCCCGCGGCCACACGCCCAGCGTGTCCAGCACCGGTGCCAGCACCTCCCCGGCCCACTCGCACACCTCGTCGAGCGCCTGCCGCCATCGTGTCTCGACGCGCCGCGCCTCCTGCGGGGAGGTCCTGCTGTCGTCGTCCGCCCTCTTGCGTTCCGCTGCCGCTTCCAGAAAGGCGGAGACCGGCGCGCGCCCCTCGGCGGAAAGAGCGGACAGCGGCACGGACCGGGCGGGACCCTCGGGCGTGACCAGAAGGACCGCGCCGTCGTCCGTGCCGCCGCCGGGCAGCAGATGGACGAGGGCGTCCACGTCCGCCCGGACCAGCCCGTCCCGCAGCGCGGCCACCCGGCCGGCGGGCGTCATGTCGTCGGTCTCCCGCTGCTCCGAGCGCAGCAGGTCGAGGGCCTGCCGCCGCACGTCGCCGGGGAGCCGGGGGCTGTCCCCGCCCGTCGCGAACACGGCCTCGAGAGGCGGTGTTTCCCCCGTGCCAGGCGCCGTGGTCGCGACCGCCTCGCGCCACCGGGCCGCGAGCTCCGCGGCGCCCAGAGCCTCGAGCCGGTCCGCGACGCTCCTGGACTCAGCCGTCGCCGCCAGCACCAGGGAGCGCCCCGCCTCCAGACAGTCGATCGCCTCTTCCGTCTGTCCGGCGTCCAGCGCCCAGGAGGCTGCGGTGCAGCCGTGGTCCGCGCCTCGCCGGGCGGCGCGCAGACCGTGACGCACACCGAGCTGAAGCAGGACCTCGTCGGCAATGGCCCGCAGCGACCGGCGGGCGGCGAACACGGCGGCCGGGAGGTCCTCCGCGGCCTGGGGGGTGCCGGGGCGGGCGGTCGCCCGGTCGGCCAGCCCGGAAGCGAGCAGCCAGTACACGCTCTGTGCGTCCGGGGCACCCTCGGGCGGAAGGAGTTGACGTGCCCTCTCCAACTCTGCGATGGATTCGTCCAGGGCGTCAGGGGCACCCGTGCGCAGGTAGAGGGTGTCCAGCCCGATGGCCAGGGAGGTCCGGGTCTTGATCTCGAAGTCGAAGGTGATGCCCGGCCTTCCCAGCGCGGAACGCGTACGCCGGAGGCCCTCCCTGAGGTGTTCCGGGTCCGCTCCGAGCATGGTGGACAAGGCGTGCACGGGCGCAGCGTTCACATCGTTCAGCGTCTCGAAGGCGACGATCCCGCCGAGGCTCTCCGCGGCGGTCTCCATATGCATGACGGCCTGGTGCATGTCCGCCCGCGAGCGGGACATCTGGGCGCGGGACAGGTAGGCGTATCCCAGCGTGTACTCCAGAACCCCCAGCATCTCCTCGGCGGCCAGCGCCCCGGAGTCGAAGTCGTGGAGCTCGTCGATGAGCACGTCCGTGGCGGCGAGGTCCCGTGCTTCCCGTAGTTTTGTAAGACGCAGCTGGACGCGCAGGCAGTCGGCGAGAGCACGCAGCGAGCTACTGGTCCCGTCGGCGGGCAGCGGTGGGAGGACCGCCAGGAGACCTTCCGCCGCCTCCGTGTCCAACAGGCTGCCACCCGACTCGCCCGCGAGCATCAGCAGCATCGACACCGTGACATGGAGCCACTCGGCCTGCCCCTCGGTGGCGAGCTCGCCGGTCCGGGCGGCCTCCTGGAGCTGCCCCAGCGCACTGTGGAGGCGTCCGCGGTCCCCGGTGCGCATGCCCAGTGAGATCTGCAGCACCACGGCGACCATGCGGGACGACAGCGGGGAACCGGGCTGTGAAAGCCGGCTGACGATTCCGGAGATCTCCTCGCCCCGCACGGCCTGGGGCGACGTCGCCTCCATCAGTGCCAGGAATTCCGGTATGAGGGTGTCGTCGTTCTCCTCCCGCGAGCCGGCCTGCTCCGGCTCCTCGAGGGAGGGGGAGGCCCGGCCGGTGCGCAGCATGGCGACAGCGGTCTCCATGACATGGCGGAGCGGCGAGGGGAGATGGACGGAGCTCTTCCGCATCGCCTCCGCGAACTCGGCCACCGCTTCCCCGTCGTCCATCCGGAGCGTCGTGAGCTGGGCGAGGGTGTCCATGAGCCCCCCTGTGGGGGCCGGGAGCTTCTCGGCGAGGCCGGCTTCGAGCGCCAGTCGGTGGAGCAGCTGGAGGTCCTCGACGTACCCGGGGCCACCATGGCTCCCCGGTCTGCCCACCCACATCATTTCGGTGAAGGTCGCCTCGTCCAGGGGATCGGAGAACATCGACGACACCCCGCTCAAGCGGCGGGCGAGCAGCAGGATCAAGTGCTTTCGCACCTTGACGCGCTCCTGCTCGCTCAGCACGTCGTACTGCCGTGCCGACGCCAGGAGGGCCTGCGCCCTGACCCGGTCCTCATCGGCTCCGCCGAGCACGGCCCTGATGGAGAGCAGCACTCCCAGCCGGGCCTCCAGCCGCGCCGCGGCGGGATTTCCTTCGGAGGGGCTCGCGTCAGGCGGAGTGGGCGGGTCCGCGTCGGCCGCCCCGGCGCCGACCTGGCCCCCGCCCGCCACGCCCAGGGTCGCACCCTCGGCCAGGAGTGCGTAGATCTCCTCGATCTCCCGGTCGAGTCCGGCCCCGCGAAGGCCCTCGTACTTCTCGGGTTCCTCGGGTGCCCAGCAGTCCTCGGTGCGAGACAGGACCACTTCGGCCCGGACGAGCAGCGGTTCGGTGGCGAAGTCACTCATCTTCCGTTCCTCCTGCTGCCATCATGCCCACTGCGCGGCCCCGGCGGTGGCGACCAGCGACGCCGTCACTTTCATACCCGGAAATCGACCGGACTCCGCCCGGTGGGGCCCTGTTCGGGGTAGGACTTGGTCACCGTGCGGTCGTGTTCCGGGTGTTGGGCGCGCCACGCCCGGATCTCGTGGTCGGGCAGGGAGGGAACAGGGCATGCTGTGCCTGTCCGTGCAAACGCACACAAGGAGGCCGGCATGCCGGGCGAGAGCGCCTCGACCAGTACCGACGCCGGCCACTCGTCGGCGGGGCGTCGCGTGCCCTACCGGGAGATGACCGCCGACGGCTACGCGCGTGACTTCACCCGGGAGGCGCAGGCGCTGTGCGTGGACGACGAGACGACGGTTCTCAGCGGGAGTTGTCCCCGCTGCGGCTGCTCCTTCACCTTCACGTACCGGCCTCGGGCGTTCCGGAGTCCCCGGCGGGGTCCGCGAGTGCGGGAGATCCCGGTGATGTGCACCTGCACCACTGAGCACGAGGGGCGTCCAGCCGGTGAAGAGGGCTGCGGGGCCTACTGGAACGTGAGGCTGGAGGACCTGTGACGACCGGTCCCCGGCTCACTCCCGGCCGTCCCGCGATCGCCGCGGACCGCGCGGCGGCCCACCGGATGCGGCAGGCGCTGGCCGAAGAGCTGCCGAAGGTCCGGGAGGCCGCGCTGGCCTGGCGCAATGGCCTCGCCGGGCTCTTCGTCGGCCTGCTCGGCTTCGGCTTGGTCAAGGGCCGCACGGACGTCGGCAAGCTCGCCTCCCCCTACGACGCGCTGGTGGGCGGCACGCTCCTGCTGTCCCTGGTGTGCGGTGCTGTGGGTGCGCTGCATCTGCTGCGCGCCGCGCACGGCATGCCGGTGGCGACGCCGCTGGCCCCGGTGCCGGGCGGGAGCGCGGCGGTTCCGTACGCCGGGGACCACGTGGAGGCCGGTCGCGCTCTGCGGGCGATGCGCCGGGGCGTGGCCCTCACCATGGCGTGCGGCGCGCTGCTGGTGGCGGGCGTCGCCCTCACGTGGTATGGGCCGGGGAAGGAGAAACCCCAGCTCCTGGTGAAGACCCCGGCGGGCACGGAGTGCGGCGAACCCAAGCGCACCGAGCGCGGCGTGGTGGTGCTGAAGACAGACACGGGCGAGATGAGGGTGTCCCTCGCCGACGCGACGGCGGTCATGGCGGTGGACATCTGCCCGGGGACCACACAGGGCGGCTGAGTGAGGTGCCCCCTGGCGTGGACACGCCTCATTACGGATTTCGGTGGTCCAGCAGGTTGTAGATCCACATGCCACGGCCCTCGAAGTACGGTCCGGAGTTCCGGTCCGACGCGATCGCGTTGTGTCGGCCCTCGGTGGCAGGCGGACGTCAGGGGCGTCGCGGTCGATCTGAACGTGAACCCCGAGACCTTCCAGGAACCTGGCCCCCTGCCCGCACTGGAACACCGTCTACGCCCGCCGGCGGGAAAAGGACCCCCTCGGCTGCGGTGGACGGCGACGAACGGACGTCCCGGAAGGACCTCCTGTGAACTCCTCCGCCCTCTGTCCCCGCTGTGCTTACGAGACGGTCAGCACGCTTTTCACCTCGCCCGTGCGCGGTGCCTGGGACGTGCTCCAGTGCCACCAGTGCCTCTACACGTGGCGCACCAGCGAACCGGCCCGGCGCACCCGGCGCGACGCCTATCCCGAGCAGTTCAAAATGACGCTCGCGGACATCGAGAACGCCATCGAAGTACCGGCAGTCCCGCCCTTGCGCTCCGCCCGCTGACGTCTGGAGTCGAAGGGATATGCGCGGGGCCATCGCCCCGTGGGCATTCCTCATGCGCTCGCGCTTGTGAAACGTCGTCTCATCCGGTGAGTCGGCGGTAGCGGAGAGGGTGCAGGCGATGCCGGTGGACGCCAGGAAGTGCTCGGCTTCGCGTTCGTAGCGGCGCGCCAGGGTGCTTCGATGGTCCAGCGGTGCCGGCCGAGTCGCTGGGACGACTCGATGTCTCTGCGGAGGGTAGCTGTGAAGCCGGTGACGATCACGGGGTCGCGTACGTCGTTGTCCGGACCGTGGAAGCCGAGATCCGCGAGGGCCCGGGACCGGCGGCACGCCTGCCTGGACAGGTTCGGCGTCAGACCGACCTTTCCCATGAGCGTCGGCACCTTGCACTCGCGCGGTATCAGTTCGACAAGGTCGCAGTCGGCGTCTCTCTCGGGGTCACCCGCCGCTCCCCGATCCAGCGTCGCAAGGCAAGACCGAGACCGAGCGCCGCCACCACCGCGGGGACAGCCAACCCGATCGCCAGTGATGCCACCCAGTCGGGGTTCAGTTGCCGCGTCAAGCCGCTGGTGAACCGGCAGCTCGCCTGGGGCGGAAAGAGACTGCGGTCCAGGGTCTCCGGTGCATAGGCTCCCCAGTCCGAGCCCGCTGAACAGGCCGACGACGGATTTGTGACCAAATTCCATCCAGCCAGGGCGTAAAAAAGGAGGAATACAGAGCTGGTCACGAAGAACGCCGTGCCTGTGCGGCGCAGTTTCTGAACTCGGGTCATCGGCACCACCAGGCCACTGCCGAGTCTCGGGTCGAGGCACTCCGCGAGCAGGGAGGCGAGCAGGCAGGTGACCATGACCAGCAGGCTGGTCCAGAGCAACACGTTGAGCACTCCGTGGCCCCCGAGGGACGCGACCTCTCCATGCTGGAATTCGCAGACGGTGGCCGGCGGAAACGCATGATCCCGTACCCGCAGGAGCCGACCCGGCCCCTGCGTCAGCCCCTGCATGCACCGTTCGTCGAACTCCATCATGGCGAACAGGGCAAGCCCTGAGCCAACGACCACAACACCGAACGAAAGCCCTGCCGCGATCCATAGGCCGCCTGTTTGGTAACCGCCGGGTATATGTGCGTTCGACATGCGCGCACCCTAACCGACCGGCAACAGTCCCCAGCAGGTACACGATGGCCAAGCCGGGTGCGGACAACCTTGCCAACTCGAAGTCGCAGTACAAAACTGATGCGCCGCTCTGGCGGGGTACTCGAGCCGGTCATCGGTCGAGGTGTGCTGGGGCAACAAGGGGGCGGAGAAAGGAGTACCACGTCACCGACGCCGGCCTTGCAGACGTCCGGGCATGGATGGCTCTCCCGCTGACGCCTCAGCGACAGCGACAGCGACAGCGACAGCGCGACCATGGGGTTCCTGAAGGCCGCCTACTCGACTTCGCCGACCCCGCGTCGGTGCTGGAGCAACTCCGACAACAGGGTGTACTGGAAAAGCAGTTGAGCATGCTCGAAGCCACCCGGTCCGCGCTCGTCACCCACACCCGCCCTACCCTGGCTGCCCGCCTCTCCGAGCTGACCGAGCGCTCGCGGTGCGCTACTAGGTGTACGCCTACGAGGACTCATCGCGCGTGCCCGCAGCGAACTGGCTTGGATCGCGGACGGTTTCGCGCTCGTCGACAAGCTGCACGGAAACTGCCAGGGCGTTTCGTCCTGGCCGGAGCGTTCCACGAGTTCTTCGGCACGTTCCGCAAGCACCGGCATGCCGGCCTACACCTGGAGGAACTGGAGCATCCACGTGACTCCCGGATCCGTACGATCCGCGTCAGCAAGTTCACGCGCGGCGTCGTTCTCCCACCAGACTCCAGAGACAGTGTCCTTCTCCCGAAGGTCATGGCGCACAAGGGACACCATCGTCTGGGCATCGAGTCATCGGGCAGCAGTGAACTCTGCAAGCCGGGGCATTGACCTGTGCGACGACGTCGCCTGGGAGCAGACCACGGCCGAAGTGAACCATGCCCCGACTGCGATGGAGTGACGACTCTTCACCGACTTTGCGGGCAAAGCATTGACACGCCTCGGAATCGACCCCGATTTACTCCCGCTCGTACGAAACCTCAGCACCGACGCTCATCTCGACGCGCTCCGCAAGATCCTTCCCTAGCAGCAGTACGACGTGTCAGCCGGCCTGGCCGCGGGGCTGACCCCCAAGGGAGGGCCGGTGGCGATAGTGACCTGTCGGTCAGCCCCGTGTGGGCGGAAGCGACGAGACGGGATGCGGCTGCGTGCCTGTGGCCTTCTGTCCGTCCACACCCTCATGCTCGTCAGCGGCGCCCCCGGATCACCGGCGCATCCTTCGAGACGGTCATGGCCTTTACGAGCGTCGGTTTCAGCTTTCATCGCCGCCGCTGCAGTCCTGTTTCCTGCTCGCGGCCCGCAGGGATATAGGCGCCCAAACATCTGGCGCAGACGAACAGGTCTCCGAGCTCTTGGTCGAGGATGATTTCGGCGGCAAAGCGCGAGTCGGACCATCCGAGCACTACGGCGGACGGGTGCTGGGCGGACTCTGTGTCGGCACAACGAACGGCGTCCTGGTTGGGTGGCAGGGCGTGCCGCCGGTGAGACGCTGGTTGCCTGCCTGGAGCAGGTCAAGGGCATCGCCCGGGATGGCGGCAGTCCGGATGTGTCCACGTGATCAAGCCGCGTAGAGAACAACCATGATCACCCCATGACCGTGGGCTTCGTGCACTCAGGACCCGACTCACGCTGTTTCCAGTACCTGTGACGGTGTGGCAGGCCATCCACTCAGACCCGCGCAAGCTTCAGGACCCGCCACCGGGCCCCTGCACGGCCGCAGTGCAGAACATACCGCCGGCCTGCGCCGCGACGCCCGCGACCTCCCCCTCGCGCTCTTCGGGCTCGGATGAGTGCGAACCGGACGTCGAACGACTACGTCGAAACCCTGACTCCTGGGCCGGCGATGACAAGGACCACGGCTGCGGTGTCAGTCTGCTGAAGTATCCTTCCCGCCACCACACCGACTCGGAGGACTCTCAGACTTGACCGGCCTGTCTGCTTTCCCGCTGCCCTTTCACGCTGCCCGTTCCATACCGTTCGCGACACCCCGAACGCTGCGAGAACTGCAGATGATGCAGTGCAGTTCGCACATTCGGGCGAAGCCGGGGTGGTTCGACAAGATGAACGATGCCGACATCGTCGGCAGGTGGACGCAGGAAGCGGTTGCCCAAGGGCTCACCCAAGCGCAGGTTCGTTACGTTCTCGCTGAACTCGCGTATTACGCCGCCCTGCGCGACGGACGAACCGGCATCGAGGTGTCCGCAGTCGACGGGGTGTGGCAGTCGGACACTCTGGTCGACGACAAGCTCAGATCTCGGCTGCGCGAGGCGGCTCGGGTCCTGGAGCAGGCTCCCGAAGCAGAGCAGGACTGGCATCCCGGATCCGACGGCCAGGTACTGGATCTGGTTCACCCCTCACTGTTCTGCCTGGTGAGAGAGGTGAGCGACGCACCCGAGCAGGCTTGGCAGAACCCGACGGACCGCTACTCGAAATACGAGTTCTCGGAAAAATTCCAGTGGCTGCCCACGGACGTAGACGTCAGTGCCGACGGCGATGTCGCCTTCCGTTCGTACGTCAACAACGTCGACCCCGAGACTCATCGCGAACTAGCCTTGGTCCTGCCGGACTTGTTCGCCCGTATGCGCCCTCTGCTGGAGAACGTGCTTAGCGATCTGCGCCATCCGCGGCCGCTGCGGATCGAGGCTGATCCTTTTGGGTGGTACGACTCGGAGCCGGAGTATCCGGACAAATCATCGTACAGCGATGATGGGGCCCACGCGGAAGCCCTCCGTGCATGGGAGGAGGCCCAGGACGACTGGTGGGAAAACCGCCGCCCGGTCATCCCCGACGCCCCGGCCTTCACTCCGCCCGAGCTGCCCGATGAATCCGCCCGAGTAGACCTGCGCGGCCGCTGCCTCCAGATCATCGTCAAGCTCGCCACCATTCACCTCACTCCGGACAAGCCCGAGTACCCCGGCGGCTCCTGGCATGTCGAGGGGATGATGAACGAGCGGATCGTCTCGACCGGCATCTACTACTGGGACAGCGAGAACATCACCGAAAGCCGGCTGAGCTTCCGGGCGGCACTCGACGACCCGAACTACGAACAGAACGACGACAGCGGTCTGCGTGAGGTCTACGGCCTGGAGAACGAAGACGCTCTGAACCAGGCGCTGGGATCGGCATCGACCCCAGCCGGCCGCTGCCTGGCGTTCCCGAACATCCTGCAGCACCGCGTCGGCTCATTCCGCCTCACGGACCCCACCCACCCGGGATATCGCAAAATTCTCGCGTTCTTCCTGGTCGACCCGTCGGAAAGGATCGTCTCGACATCCGATGTGCCTCCGCAACAACCATGGGCCGGCACGACGACCATGACGCTTGAGCAGGCCAAGAACTATCGCGAACTCCTCATGCAGGAACGCAAGTTCTTCGTCGCCGAGCATAACGAGCAGCTCTACGAGCGAGAATTCTCCCTCTGCGAGCACTGAACCAAGGCCTACGTCAGCGGTCAGCTGAAGACGCGGCACGTGCCCGGCGGTGGCATGAGTGGACGAGTGGATGAGTTCATGGCTGCAGTAATCGCGATGCTGCAAGAGCTCGGGGGCCTCGCCCCGCTGACTGCCGAGAGGGCGGCGGCGCGGTTCTTGGCTCAGGAGTGGACGCCCGGGGGAAAGCCGCGTGGCGGCGTGGAGACGTCGTGGGACAAGGACGGGGCCGGGGGCTGGATCCAGACGTTCGACGGTGGGCCGATCGGCGTCTCCTTCGCCGTCTGGATCCGCGACGTCGACGAGTCGGGCTACTTCGACGACGTGGAAGCCGTCTACGTGCAGGGGGAGCAGGCGCTGGTCGACTTCCTACCCGAGATCGAGGAATCCTCTCTCGTCGCCCGCCTCGTCGAGGCCGAGCAGACGGCGGCTGACAAGGACGAGTTCATCAGGGTGAAGAAGTGGATTGTAGACGGCCGGATTCTGACCGCCGGTGTGATCCAGCAGGACGCCGATCTTCCGGTGATGGTCGTGGTAAGGCTGGAGGAGCCCGCCCCCGCCTGACCCATCCCGCACACCAGGGCGGCACGCATCTGTCACTCCGAGTAGCTGCATAGCAGATGGCTCCGCCGAAGGGCGCGCCGCGCAGAGCTGTTGTGCGTGAAGGGACACCAGGGAATGACTGCGCCGTCATGTGTGATGTTTCATCAGGCAGAAAATTGGGGGCTGACCATGGCCGCTGTACGGGGAAGCGATCTCATGGTCGACCGGATCGCTCCGGCCGTCCGGCCAATCACCGGTGAAACAATGGTAGTGGTCCGGCTGCATGAGCACGGTGATCGCCCGGACCCGCGACGATCAGCAGGACGAACGCGGACAGCGTGGCGGACGGCAACAGGATCAGCTTGCCCCGCGGCACGGCCGTCCGGGCGGTGGGCCCTGGGCGCCGCGCGTTTACTGCGGTTCAATCCTCGACGCTGGTGCGCTCACGCAGGTATGCCACGACCGTGTCAGCCAGCAGGTCGGCCCGGTCCTCATGCAGGCCCAGCATTGCCGGTAGTGTGATCGCCTGCCGCATGGAATGTCCATGTGTCCGGCCGGCCCGTGCGGGGGACTCCGGTGGCGAGCGATGGGACCGTGATGAGCGAACTGACGAAGCCCATCATTGAGGTTCCGGAGGGTGGCGCGCCCACCGAGCTGACGATCCGGGACCTCGTGGTGGGGGACGGACCCGAGGCGCAGCCGGGCAGGGTCGTCCAGGTTCACTATGTAGGGGTCACCTTCGCATCCGGAAGGGAGTTCGACTCCTCCTGGGAGCGGGACCGGCCGTTCAAGTTCGCCGTGGGCGGTGGCAGGGTCATCAAGGGCTGGGACCGGGGAGTGAGAGGAATGAAGGTCGGCGGCCGACGCGAGATCATCGTTCCCCCGCGTCTCGGTTACGGCAGGCAGTCACCCTCTCCGTTGATCCCGGCGGGCTCGACGCTGATCTTCGTCGTGGACCTGCTCACGGTCGTGGGCGGATGCAGCGCGAGTCCCAGCTGACCTTCTTCGAGTACGTGGTGCTCTCGGTCCTGTCCGAGGAACTGGCTCGCACTCTCCAGATGAGCGATCTGCCCGTGCGGACGTCGGCATCGTTGTCACGGCTGTCGCAGGTCGTCAACCGGCTGGAGAAGCGCGGGCTGCTCGCGCGAGCCCAAATCCCCGGCCTCGGCAGGCGCACTACACGACGCTGACCGAGGCCGGTTTCGAGGTGGTCGTGGCTTGCGGCGCCCGGTCATGTCGCCGCAGTCCGCGAGTACCTGATGGACCAGCTCGAACCCCACGAACTGGCGGCGTTGCGCCGCATCGGTACCACGGTCGATGCCGCTATCAGACGCGGAAACCGCAGCGAGACGTAGGGTCTGGTCATTGCCAGGCCAAAGGGGCGGTAGCCGGAGCTGAATCCGGCTCAGAGTGTCAAGGACGCGACGCCGCTCACTCTCAGGGGCGTGCTGTCATTGGACAACGCGCCTCCACGCAGCCGGGCCCCGGGGATACCACGGCCGACCCCGGGATGTGCGGTGTGTCCGGATCAGATCAGACTCCCCCGCGACCGTGGCGGCGAGCCATTCGGCGGCTTCGACGCCGGTCCTGAACAGTACCCGCGCGGGGTGGGCGCTGCCCCTGGGACGACGTTGCCGCGGCCTGGGCGCGAGCTGCCCTGGGAAGCCGCGCCGACCACCGGGCCGATCCGCTGCCGGGCACCCGCGACGAAACACATCAACAGGCTTGCCGGAACAAAGGCCAGAGGCGGACAGTGGGCGTCGGACGCGGGATGGACTTCGTGGTCGGTCTTCCGCGGGGACCGGCCGATGGCATGGCCGAGCGGCCGGCCGCCGAGGCCTCGTTCTGCGGGCCCCGGCCGCATTCCGGGTGAACCCGCACGACGGTCGAGTCCGCCGAGACCGCCCAGTTCAGGTCCTCGTCGGCGTCGGCGTCGGCCTGGGCCAAGAGCGATGAGCACCCGCTCCCAGGTGCCGTATCTCTCCGGTCGGCGCATCCGCTGCGATCCGGGCTGGAACGTGAAAGCGATCGCACTGACACCTGTCGATGGTCACGCCACCGGCCACCTCACTTTGGCGACCGGTCCAGAAGCAACGGCTCGATCCGCGCCCACTGCGCGACAGTCAACGACACACTTGGGCCGACGATCAGATGATCTGAACGAAAACGGCCCAAGGGCTGTCTCCGGCTCGGTCGTGCGACGCCCTCGCCGAGAGCGGCGACGCCGCTCTCGGCGGAATCAGGTTCCTCGAACCCGGCCAGATGTCGCGTTGTGTCAGCAATCGCCTCTACCGAGTCCATCAGTTCGGCGACACTGGCATCGACTCCACACCGGCACTCTGAACACTGCAGGCCTCCAGATCCGGACTACTGGCGGCAAGCCGTATTTCACAGAGCGGTCTTGGCCTTCACCCATGTGGCGCACCGGATACAGAAGCCTCCGCCGATCCGCTCAACATGCTCGTGCTGGAGCGAGTTACACACCGGCCCTTCATGGGCCGACGGCATCGGAAGTGTCACCGGCATTACACGACCTGTCCCTCACGACGCTTTACTGTCGCACTCATCCGACTCCTCGACCGTCTTCGTGAAGGCGACGATCAGACGCTTCATGGCGTCGGCGTCCCTGTGGTCGGAACCGTAGGCCTGAATTCCGGTGTAGAGCTCTTGCCCGTACTTCTTGTCAACGCAGTCTTCCGTCTTGCCGAACGCCTGCCAGTCGGAATACACGTACCGTCCCGCGTCCGCGCTCTTCTCCACCTGGTCGAGGGTCTGGCTGCGGAGGAAGTACGCCGTGTCACGCTCACCCTGCCACCATGTCTGGATCGTTCTGACGGCGAGCTTTCCGTCCACGGACACATCGCACCAGGCCGCCGAGGAGTCGACGTCGGGTTTAACGGAGAGCTTCTTCCCTGGCGGGAGGAACGGAGTGAGCTCCTTGGCGTCGATCCGTGCGCCACAGAAGGTCTCCGGCACGGAATAGTCCCTGGTCTCTTCGGCGGTGCCGCACCCCGTGACCATGGGGGCCAGGACGGCGAGAAGGACGGCGGTGAAGGCGAGACCGGAACGTGGTCCGGGAACCGCTCGACGGCGGGTCATGGTAGTACCTCTCAGGGAGCTGCTCGGTATCTGGGTGGGTTCGGCGACTTGGTCAGGAGGTCGTCCTGCTGCCCGGGGTGCGGCCGTCGACGATCGCCTGGGCGTTGTAGAAGCCCTGTGCGCCGCTTTCCCGGGCCCAGGCCTCGGCGTCGGCGGGGTCGACCATGCCGAACTCTTCCGCAGCCAGCCGGGCTGCCTGGCCCGAACGATTGCCGTTGTCCTTCATGCTTCCTTGCCAGAGCTCGCCCCTCGCGTCCTCGGAATCCTCCAGTTCCGTGCTCTTGAAGTCCTGGAACATAGATTCGAGGACAGTGCCGGTGATGGTGGTGGTGGCTCCACCCGCGGCGGCTCCGATCCAGGGAGTGGCGACGAAGGAGGTTCCTACGCCGACCGCCGTACCGAGACCACCGGAGATGCCGCTCTTGACCAGGTCCATCGAATCCTTGTAGGCCTCGTCCGCCTCCTTCCCGGCAGCCGCCAGCTCCTCCTGACGGCCCAGGGCAACGGTGCCGGAGATCTCCCCCGACTTCTCCGCGATCCGCCGCACCACGTCTTCCGTGTCGTCGTCCACGACCCGGTCGGCAGGCAGGTCGGGGTTGAGGTGATATTCCATCAGCTGACTCATGTAGGCCTTCTGGCCCACCTCTACCGCCGCGTAGCCGTCCGGGTTCTGGCCCACGGTGAACAGGAGCTTGGTCACGTCTCGCGGATCGAGTACCGCCTCTTCCCCGTACATCGGGTACATCTTCTGCGACCGCTCCCACGACGTCGAGTCCGGATCGGTCCGATCAGCGCCACTGATGGACCGATTGATGTCCGGCAGGTACTCGGAGGTGATCTGCCCCACGCTGTCGAGCATGTGTCCGTGCTTGAGCAGACGCTCGTCCGGGTCCTCACCGATGGACGACACGAGTCGTTCCATGAGCTTGGTCTGCTCGGCGTTGTGGTGCGGCGTGTCCAGCGTCGGACGCTCACCGGCCGGGTGACCTGTGGTGGCGGCCTCAAGGGCCATCGCCAGGTTGTTCCGTCCCGCGATGCTCTCCTCGTGTTCGGAGTCGAAGTCGGTGGGCCAGTCGCGCTCCTCGAAGAGGTAGTCGAAGTTGGTCAGTGATTTCTTGACCTCCTTGTCGTCCTTCTTCTCGGTGAAGTCGTGGTCCTCATCCTTGGTGAGGAAGGTGTCGTTGAAGAAGGATGTCGCGGCGTCCGGGCTGTTGGCGAGGGCCTTGAGGTATCCCGTCATCGGGTCCCAACCGGTATCCGTGCCGGTGTGGTTGAGCGTCGCGTCGGGTCCCAGACGCTGCCAGGCTCCGTGCTGCCCGTTGCCCGTGAACTCCTTCTCCGTGGCCATGAGCTTGTTGCCGTAGCTGTTCAGGAACTGGTCGTCGTAGTCGCCCCAGCGCATCAGGTTGCTCATGACCTGTCCGCCCAGAGGGAAGCCCCCGCCGCGACCCACGGGCTGGTCGACCAGGGCCACCATGTTGCCCTTCCAGGAGTTCATCGCGGCGCTGTCGCTCTGGGTGGCGTTGGCGAGTGTGAGACTCAGGTTCTTCTGGAGGTCGTCGAACTGCTCCCGGCGGTCACGGCGCAGGTCCCACCCCGTGTTCGGGTCGGTGACGCCGGCCCAGAAGTCCAGTGTCTTCTGCGGTCCGAGCGTGGTGGCGAAGCGTTCGGTGAACAGCGGGTCGGTGGAGTACTGCTTCAGCCCCGCGTTGAGCCGGTCGAATTCGGCGGTGGAGAGCTCTTCCGGGTCCTTCTTGGCGAGTGCCGCCAGGTCGTCGGCTGTCTTGAGTGCTTCAGCGGCTGCGTCCCGGTCCTTGTAACTGGCGTCACCGAAGCCGTAGTCGGTCTGGTCGGCGAGCGCCTTGAGGACCTTGCTGGCGGAGTCGTCGCTCTCGGTGGCCTTGCCGAGGATGCCTTGGATCTCGTCGCGCAGGGTGTTGACGTCGCTCTGGGCGTGGGAGGGCGGGGTATGGCCCTCCGCCGCGCGGTCCGGGTGGACGTTCATGGTGACGGTGAAACCGCCGTCACCGGTGTTCGTCACGGTGAGGTTCTTCTTCAGGCCACGGTCGATGGCGTCCTTCAGCTGGGTGTGGTAGGCCCTCAGCTCCCCGGCAGTGTCCTTGAGGATGCTGTGGATGGACTTGCCCTGGGTGTGGGCGTCCTTGATCTCGCCGGCCGTCTTGCCGATGAACTCCTTGGTGACCTGTGAGTTCTCACCGGACCAGTTCGCCTTGTTGGCTGCCTGGTGCAGGCCTTCTTCGGCGTCCCTGGCGAGGGTTTGAAGGCTGCGGACGATGACCGACCAGTCCTCGACTGCGTCATCGAGCAGTTTGAGGTTGGCATGGCGCAGAGTGTCGAAATCCATGAGTGGGCCCCCGTTGTGCGGTTACTTTTTCTCGCCGTAGATCGGGTTCTTGTCCCCGGCTGTTCCGACCCGCTCGTCGAAACCGGCGTCGAGAGTGTCGATGCTGCTCACCTGCCGCAGGATGTAGGCCTCGTCACCGTTATGGATCTTCTTGGTGACCTGCATGTGGTTGGAGATGTGCGCGCAGGCGTCGAGGACGGTGTTCAGCTGAGTGGACCAGCGGTTCGACACATGCTGAAGCCCGGAACCGAGCGCGAATCCCTGTGAGACCAGGTCGCTTGCCGCCTTGTCGACGCTCGTGTTGTCCAGACGGGCCTGGTCCCAGAGTTGGTCGTAGAGCGTATGCGCGTGGCTGCCGATCTTGGAGAGGTCCTGCTGGTTGACGCTGAGGTCACCCGTGCTGCCGGGCGTCGTCGGGGCCGGGCCCGGGCCGGAATCACCGGGGTACTGGTTGAGCTGCATGTTCGTCGCGCCTGCCTGCTGGCGCTCCAGCGCTTCAGTCTTCAGTTGGTCCCACTCGTCCCACGCCACTGAACTGCCCCTTTACCCCCGACGACCATCGTCGGCAGACCGCCGAACGGCCCCCACTGCTAGCGTAGTCACTCGTCCCGGCGTTCGAGACCGCTCCACCAAGCCTCTTTCAGATCCTCCACAGAATGTGGTCCGGACAGCGTGCGTTTCACCTTGGTGCCCACCCGGGACCACAAGGTGGCCGAGCAGTCGAAGAACTACCGCTATTCCACCAACCACCAGGTAGTCATCGACGCCGACACCCGCCTGGTCGTGGTGGTCGGCCGGCCGCTGCCGGGCAATCGCAACGACTGCCGGGCCTGGGCGGAGTCCGGCGCCAAGGCCGCCGTCGGCAACACGATGACCATCGCCGATGGCGGCTACCCAGGAACTGGGCTCGTGATGCCGCACCGCCGCCGCAAGGGAGAGGATCTCCCCGACTGGAAACGGCTCCCCACCTCGCAGTCTCGGAGGAGAATCAGCCGAGGCAGAACTCGTTGCCCTCGATGTCCTGCATCGTGATGCACGACTCGTTGACGCCATCGGCGCGCTGCGTCAGCACGTGCTTCGCGCCGAGCGCCATCAGCCGTGCGCATTCAGCCTCGAGTGTGGCCAGGCGCTCGTCACCCACGAGCCCGGCGCCGGCCCGCACACAGAGATGCACCCGGTTCTTGACGACCTTGCCTTCGGGAACTCGCTGGAAGAGCAGGCGCGGAGCCACACCCGAGGGATCAGTACACGCGAAGTAGATCTCGTCCTCGGGCGGCAGCGAGCGGTGGTACTCCCCCCACGTGGCAAAGCCCTCCGGGACAGTCGGTACGACGTACCCCAGCACCTCGCACCAGAAGGCGGCGAGGCGCGCAGGTTCCGCGCAGTCGAAGGTCACTTGGAACTGTTTGATCGCTGGCATCGGCGCACACTAGCAGGGTCCCTGCTCCTCTCCGCGGGCGGGTGGATCCACACGTTGCCGGGAGGACGGCCCCTGCCATCCGCTGCTGTGTCGTGCGGTCACAGGGGTGAACCGAGGTCGGCGCCTCTTCCAAAGGGTGGGGCCCAGGATCCGATCTCAGCCGACCACTCTCGTGCCAAAGATCAGTTACGGGACAGCCCTTAGGGCTTGCAGGGAATCAAGGTGTTGCTTCCAGCTCCGGTTGTCGTTGTTGTGGTATGCGCATCCCGGACGAGACTCGCAACCAACTTGCGTTGAAGTTCATGGTGTTGTTCCCGCACCTGGACGAACGGCAACGGCGGCTGTTGATGGCCGCGGAGGCCCGGAGTCTGGGCCATGGCGGCATCCGGGCTGTCGCGCAGGCCGCGGCGATAGGTGAGACAACTGTCCGCAAGGGCGTGTTCGAGCTTGAGGCGGGCGAGGAGCCTCTGGGGCGGGTGCGGCGACCGGGCGGAGGACGCAAGCGGGCCGCAGATCTCGACCCGGGCCTGCGTCCGGCCTTGCTGGCACTGGTCGAACCGGACGAGCGCGGGGATCCGATGTCGCCGCTGCGGTGGACAGTGAAGTCGACACGCACCCTTGCCCGGGAGCTGGCCCGGGCCGGGCACAGGGTCAGCGCTGACACCGTCGCCGATCTGCTGCGGGAGGAAGGCTTTAGCCTGCAGGCCAACGTCAAGGCCCTGGAGGCCGGCGGGCACCCGGATCGTGACGCCCAGTTTCGCTATCTCAACGAGCAGGTCCGCGAGCACCGGGACGCCGGCCAGCCGGTGATCAGCGTGGACACCAAGAAGAAGGAACTCGTCGGAGAGTTCAAGAACAGCGGCCAACAGTGGCGGCCGGCGGGTGATCCGGTGCTGGTGGGCGTCCACGACTTCGCCGACCCACAGCTGGGCAAGGCCGTCCCCTACGGAATCTACGACATCGAGGCGAACACCGGCTGGGTGAACGTCGGCACGGATCACGACACCGCCGCGTTCGCGGTCGAGTCGATCCGTCGCTGGTGGCACGGCCAGGGCCGGGACGCCTACCCGCAGGCAGCACGGCTGCTGATCACCGCAGACGCGGGTGGCTCGAACGGCTACCGCACCCGGGCCTGGAAACTTGAACTGGCCCGGCTCGCATCCGTAACAGGACTGACGATCACCGTGTGTCATCTGCCGCCCGGCACCCAATGCCGTTGCTTGAGTTAGTGAACTATCGCGGGGTGCAGCGTGATGACCTTGGGTTTGACCCGGCGTGTGGCTTGCCGGTCCCGGGTGTTGATCCGGTAGGAGAGCTTGGAGGAGTACTTCGAGTCCGGCCGCTTCAGGTGCCGGTCCGCTTCGCGTAGACGC
>NZ_JBSFUO010000039.1:0-36012 GCF_053591835.1 Streptomyces sp. NPDC002911
TCGTGTCCGATTCCCGGCCGAAGCGGGTTCCTGCTGTTTCGCTTTCCAGTTCTTCGCTTTCGCGTTTCCCTTTCCGGCGAGTCCGACTCTATCAGGCCTTTTCCCTTTCCTTTGACCAGGGTCTCGCGAGCATGCGAGAGCGCAATCAGAGTTACAGTCTGGGCTTGAGAGTCGCTGCCGACCCGGACTCGAAGTCGTGTCGGTGTCAGGCAGGGGTACGACAGTACAGGCGGCTGCGAGACGAGGCAAATCGTTTCCGGTGTACCTCCAGGTCGGCCAACCGGTAGCTGTCGGGCGAACCGGGACTTCATATGACTTACGCTGCTGATCAGTACGCCGCCCTCCATCAGCCATGGCGGTGACATACGGATCCCCACCCCCTGGAGGCTCTCCATGACCACAGTGACGTCCCCTCTCGCAGGCCGTGCCATCGGACTCACCGCGGTTCCCGACCCCGTGTTCTCCGGAGCGATGGTGGGTCCCGGTACAGCCATCGACCCGGTCCGCGAGCCTTCCGAAGCCGTCTCGCCGGTCGACGGAATCGTCGTCTCTCTCCATCCGCACGCCTTTGTGGTCGTCGACGACCAGGGGCACGGAGTGCTGACGCACCTCGGGATCGACACCGTGCAGCTCAACGGCGAGGGCTTCGAGCTGCTCGTGAACAAGGGGGACACCGTGGCCCGCGGACAGGGCATCGTCCGGTGGGACCCGGCCGGTGTCGAGGCAGCCGGTAAGTCCGCCATCTGCCCCGTCGTTGCCCTGGAGGCCACCGCCGAGTCCCTCTCCGACGTCCGCGAGGACGGCGACGTCAAGGTCGGCGAGACGCTGTTCGGCTGGCAGTGACACCCTCGGCGCAGTAAAAGCCAGTCGGGTATCCACCGCGGCGGTGCAGCCGCCGCACAATCGGAGACGGGTGAAATGGAGACAACGCTGCGAGGCGTCGGCGTGAGCCACGGTGTGGCGATCGGCGAAGTTCGGCACATGGGTACGGCGGTGCTGGAGCCGCCGGCCAAACAGATTCCCTCGGAAGAGGCCGAACGCGAGCAGGGGCGTGCCCGCCAGGCCGTACAAGCTGTTGCGGCCGACCTCATCGCGCGCGGCAATCTGGCAGGGGGCGAGGCGCAGCACGTGCTCGAGGCACAGGCCATGATGGCGCAGGATCCCGAACTCATCGCCGATGTCGAGCGCCGTATCGCCGTCGGCAGCACCGCCGAGCGCGGTGTCTACGACGCGTTCGCCGCGTACCGGGCACTGCTGGCCAATGCCGGGGAGTACCTGGCGGGACGCGTCGCCGACCTCGACGACGTACGGAACCGGATCGTGGCTCGACTGCTCGGTGTTCCGATGCCGGGGGTGCCCGACAGCGATGCGCCGTATGTCCTGATCGCGCGCGATCTGGCTCCTGCGGACACGGCTCTGCTCGACCCGGCGCTGGTGCTCGGCTTCGTCACGGAGGAGGGCGGGCCGACCAGCCACAGCGCCATCCTCGCCCGGGCGCTCGGGGTGCCGGCCGTCGTGGCTCTGCCCGGCGCGGGTGAGATCGCCGAGGGCACGGTCGTGGCGGTGGACGGCAGCACCGGCGAGATCTTCGTCGAGCCGAGCCAGGAGAAGCGTGCCGAGATGGAGAGCGCTTCGGCGGCCCGTAAGGCCTCGCTGTCGGCCGTGACCGGTCCCGGGGCCACCTCCGACGGTCACAAGGTGCCACTGCTCGCCAATGTGGGTGGTCCTGGTGACGTACCGGCTGCCCTGGAGGCCGGCGCCGAGGGCGTCGGGCTGTTCCGTACGGAGTTCCTCTTCCTGGACGACAGCAAGCAGGCGCCGTCCGAGGAGAAGCAGATCGCGGCGTACCGCGCGGTGCTGGAGGCGTTCCCCGAGGGACGTGTCGTGGTGCGGGTGCTGGACGCCGGTGCCGACAAGCCGTTGGACTTCCTGACACCGGCCGACGAGCCCAACCCCGCACTGGGTGTGCGTGGGCTGCGCAGTCTGCTGGACCACCCCGATGTGCTGCTCACCCAGCTGACGGCACTGTCCAGGGCCGCCGAGGGGCTGCCGGTGTACCTCGAGGTCATGGCGCCGATGGTCGCCGACCGTGCCGACGCGAAGGCGTTCGCGGACGCCTGCCGTGAGGCGGGACTGCAGGCGAAGTTCGGGGCGATGGTGGAGATTCCGTCCGCCGCCCTCAGGGCCCGCTCGATCCTTCGGGAAGTGGAGTTCCTGTCTCTGGGTACCAACGACCTGGCGCAGTACACCTTCGCGGCCGACCGTCAGGTGGGCGCCGTATCCAGGCTGCAGGACCCGTGGCAGCCCGCGCTGCTCGACCTCGTGGCGCTTTCCGCCGACGCCGCCAGGGCCGAGGGCAAGAGCTGCGGTGTCTGTGGAGAGGCCGCTTCGGACCCGCTTCTGGCATGTGTGCTGACCGGCTTGGGTGTCACCTCTCTGTCGATGGGTGCGGCGTCCATTCCCTATGTCCGGGCCACGCTGGCGAAGCACACGCTCGCGCAGTGCGAGCGCGCTGCCTCCGCCGCGCGTGCGGCGGACTCCGCCGACGAGGCACGCCTCGCGGCGCAGGCGGTGCTGTCGGGCGAGTGACTCCGTCCGCCGGACGCAGTCGGATGTGAAGGGGCTCCCGCCGGTTCCGGTCCGGTGGGAACCCCTTCGGTCTGTCAGTGATGGGGCTCCGGTTCGTCGGCACCGAGGCCGAATCCCGCGCAGTACTCGACGCCGGATTCCGGCGACACCGGTTCGCCCGTGTCGGCGTCGGTGCAGTAGGCGCTGAAGACCTCGCCCGCCGTGAGCGGGAGGAGGCTGCCCCGGTGCAGGCGCCAGCCGTGCACCCGGTCCGGGGCGCCGGGCGCCGTGGTGCGCAGCACGACGCCTCCCCGGGCCTCGAGTGCGACGCCCACGGCGAGCACCGTGGCGAACTCCGCCCCTTCCGACGACTCGATGCGGGCCGCGCCGTCCAGCTCGCCGGCGGTGTGGAGGACTGCGAGGAGCTGTTCGCTCTCCGTGGGCACGCTGCAGACGACGTGGTGGGTGCCCGGTCCCGCCGCGTCCAGTAGGCGCATCAGCAGGTGGGAAGCCCGGTCGAAGGCGGACCGCCCGATGTCCTGCCCGCAGTCCGCGCAGTCGCCGAGGCCGGCCAGCAGCATCGTGGCGTACTCCCATGTCGCACGGCGGACCGCTCGTGAGACGAGCAGCGGGATCAGCGTGTCGATGGGCTGGCCGGTGTAGGCCACGGTGGCGCCGCCTGCGGCGATCTCCGCGGTGAAGCGGCTTCGGCTCGTGCTTTCGTCGGGATCGAGGCCTGACTCGGTGCAGAATTCCGCGTAGTCCTCCGGGTCGAAGAGCGCGACGGTGGTGTGCATCCCCTGGGCGGCGAGCGTCCGCAGCAGGCCCTCGACCTGCTGCAGGTAGACCGCGTGGTCGTCGAAGGTGAAGCTGCGGTAGTGCCGCATGGCCGCGAAGTCCTCAGGGTCGACCAGCAGGCCCACCGTACTGGGTGCTTCGCGGCGCAGTGCGCGTCGCATGGACGTTCCGGAGTGTGGCCGGCTGCGTTTGGTCTGCCTGATGTGCGCCATGAGTCCCCCTGTGCACTGTGGATGAATGCTCACTCAGCGTAATCAGAGGGACTGACAACGGTCGGCCCGCCGGCTGGATCAGTGGCGCTCGCGGGCGAGGTCCTCGTAGAAGCGGAGGAGTTCGAGGTTGTCGACGGAACCCGGGCTGACCGCCTTGGAAAGGGCTGTGCCCTGGAGGAGGCGCTTGACCGGAACCTCGATGCGCTTGCCGGTGAGGGTGTGCGGGATGCCGGGGACCTCGATGACCTCGTCCGGTACATGGCGGGGTGAGAGGTTCTCGCGGATGGTTCGTTCGATGCTGTCACGGAGTCCGTCGTCGAGTGTGGCGCCCTCGGCAAGGTGGACGAACAGGGGCATCCAGTAGCCTCCGTCCGGCTCTTCGAGGCCGATGACGAGTGACTCACGGATTTCGGGGAGCCGCTCGACCGCCTCGTAGATGTCTGCGGACCCCATCCGTACGCCCTGTCTGTTGAGGGTGGAGTCGGAGCGGCCGTGGATGACGACCGAGCCTCGGTCGGTCAGCGTGATCCAGTCCCCGTGGCGCCAGACGCCGGGGTACATGTCGAAGTAACTGTCGTGGTAGCGGCGGCCGTCGGGGTCGTTCCAGAAGCGGACCGGCATGGACGGCATGGGTGCGGTCACGACGAGCTCGCCGACCGCGCCGGTGAGCGGTCTGCCTGTGGGGTCCCACGACTGGAGGTCGGTGCCGAGGCAGGGGGCCTGCAGCTCGCCTACGTGGACCGGCAGGGTGGGGACCGCGCCCGCGAAGCAGCTGCAGACGTCTGTCCCGCCGCTGACAGAGGCGATCCACAGGTCGTGGGCAATTTCGTCGTGGAGCCAGCGGAATCCGTCGGGCGGGAGCGGGGAGCCGGTGGTGGCGACGCACTGGACACGGCTGAGGTCGTGGTCGCGGCCTGGGTGGACGCCCGCTTTCCGGCACGCCATGACGTAGGCGGCCGAGGTACCGAAGAAGGTGGCTCCGGTCTGTTCGGCGACGCGCCACTGGGCGCTCACGTCCGGATAGCCGGGGCTGCCGTCGTACAGCACGACGGTGGTTCCCGTGAGGAGGCCGGAGACGAGGAAGTTCCACATCATCCAGCCGGTGGAGGTGTACCAGAAGAAGCGGTCGTCGGGGCCGAGGTCGCAGTGCAGCCCGAGCTGCTTGAAGTGTTCGAGGAGGATCCCTCCCTGGGACTGGACGATCGCCTTCGGGAGTCCGGTCGTGCCGGAGGAGTACAGCACCCACAGCGGGTGCTCGAAGGGGACCTGCTCGAAGACCGGTTCGGCTTCCGACGCGGTGAGAGCCGACCACTCGAGGGTGCCTTCGGGTGCGTCCGTGCCGAGGAGCGGGATGTGGACGACCGCGCGCAGGGTGGGGAGTTCACGGCGGAGTTCGGCCACGGTGCCGGTGCGGTCGTGCTCCTTGCCGCCGTAGCGGTAACCGTCGACGGTGAAGAGGACGACGGGTTCGACCTGCTGGAAGCGGTCCAGAACGCTGCGGGCGCCGAAGTCGGGTGCGCAGGAGGTCCAGACTCCGCCGACCGCGGCGGTTGCGAGGAACGCGACGACCGCCTGCGGGATGTTGGGGAGGTATCCGCTGACCCGGTCGCCCGGGGTGACGCCGAGGGCGCGGAGTTCCGCGGCCAGCGAGCCTGCCTGACGCCGGAGTTCGGACCAGCTGAGGGCGACCTGGGTGTGGGTCTCGTCGACGTACAGCAGGGCGGGGGTGTCCGTGCGGAGCGGGTCGTCGGCCGTGCGCAGGGCGTGCTCGGCGTAGTTGAGGGTGGCGCCGGGGAACCACTGTGCGCCGGGCATGGCACGGTCGCCGATGACGGCCTCGTACGGTGTGGAGAAACGTACGTCGAACCAGTCGGCGACGGCCCGCCAGAAGGTGTCGAGTTCGTCGACCGACCAGCGGTGCAGGGTCGCGTATCCGCCGTGGGCGGGGGCTCCGTAGCGCCCGGCCGCCCATCGCTGGAAGCGGGTGACGGCCGCAGCCTCGACGCGCTCGGGCTCGGGCTGCCAGAGGGGGGCTTCGCCGGCTGCTGAGGTCATGGAGAGTCCTTGGCCTTTCGGGGTGTACGCGGGGTGTGCGTGCGTCGCGCGCACGGGCTGGGGTGTGCGCGTGAACGGCTTTTACGGACGATGCCATGTGATCGTCCCGGGCACCAGGGCCCTCGACCTGGCAGCGTGTCCGGCTGTGCGGCGTGGCCGCAGATGAACGGAAGTTGAACGGAGCACGTTTCCGTCACGGCGGATGGCAGGGTGGCCTGCATGGATGGTCGTGACCTGGTGCGCTCGGTGAAAATGGTCGGTTCCGTACAGGGAATGCGTACGGTGCGCTCGGCCTGGCGGCACAGGCGTGCGGATGCGCGGGATCTGGGGCCGCGCGGTGCGGAGCGGGCACGTGTGCCCGGTCTCCTCGTCGGTGCGGAGCCCGGGCCGGGTGGTGGAGTCGTGCGGTTCGTCCGCTCGCAGCTGCGTGTCCGGGTGGCGGTGGGCGGTGCGGTGTTCTGGTCCTGGGACGGCGCCGGGCCGCTGCCCTCGTACGCCCTGCCGGGCGACGAGCCGGAGCCTGATCCGCGGGCGTGCCTAGAGCCGGACACGAACGGCGGCTGGCAGGTCGTGTCCGAGCGGCTGACGGTCGTCGTATCGCGGCTCGGAGCGGTGGAGCTGCGTACGCCGGGTGGGGTACTGCTGCGCCGGGAGCTGCCGCCGCGCTGGTGGGAACCGGTGGAGGGGGGCGGGGCCCGGTGGGTGCAGCGGTCCGAGGTTCCTGCCGACGCGCGCTTCTTCGGGCTGGGCGGGCGGGCCGGCGGTCCGAGGCTGCGGGAGGGCACGTACGGGCTGTGGAACACCGATCCGGGCGGGCGTTTCGGTCCGGGGGACGATCCGCTGTACCTGACGATGCCGGTGCAGCTGGTGGTTTCCGACGCGGGAACCCATCTGGCGTTCCACGACAATTCCTGGTTGGGCGGGGTGACGCTCCGGGAGGGCGAGGAGGGCGCCGGCTCGGGGCATGACCGGCCTGGCACCTGCGAGGTGCGCATGGACGGCGGTCCGCTCCGCTGCTGGGTCGTCGTGGGTACGCCGGCGAGGGTGCTGCAGGGCTGGACGGCGCTGACGGGGGCGCCCGCGCTGCCGCCCTCCTGGGCGCTGGGTCCGCAGCACGCGCGCTGGGGGTTCGACAGCGAGCGGGAGGTGCGGCGGATCGTGACGGGGTACCGGGAGCGGGGGCTGCCCCTGTCGGTGATGCATCTGGACATCGACCACTACGACGCGCATCAGGTCTTCACGGTCGACCGTGAGCGGTTCCCCGATCTGCCCCGGCTGGCTAAGGAGTTGCGCGAGGAGGGCGTCCGGCTGGTGTCGATCGTCGATCCCGCGGTGCGGGCGTCGGCGGGCAACACGGTGTACGACAGCGGCCTCGAGGTCGGTACGGACGGGGCGTTCGTCCGGGATCCGCATGGGGTCCCGGTACTCGGTGAAGTGTGGCCGGGTGCGTGCGTCTATCCGGACTTCACCGATCCGCTGGTACGGGAATGGTGGGGCGCGCTGTACGAGGAGCGGCTCGGCCAGGGATTCGCCGGGGTGTGGCACGACATGAACGAGCCGGTGTCGTTCTCGGCGTTCGGAGATCCTTCGCTGCCTCGTTCGTCCCGGCACTCCCTGGAGGGGCGTGGCGGGGACCATCGGGAGGCCCACAATGTGTACGCACTGGCGATGGCGAGGGCGGGGTACGAGGGACTGCGCCGGCTGCGCCCCGACGAGCGGCCGTTCCTGTTCTCCCGTTCGGGCTGGGCGGGGATGCAGCGGTACGGCGGCACCTGGTCCGGTGATGTGGCCACCGGGTGGCCGGGGCTCCGGGCGTCGCTGGCCCTGGTCCTGGGGCTCGGGCTCTGCGGGGTGCCGTATTCGGGTCCCGATATCGGCGGGTTCGACGGGTCGCCGACGCCGGAGCTGTATCTGCGCTGGTTCCAACTGGGCTCGTACATGCCGTTGTTCCGTACGCATGCGGCTCTCGGTGCGGGGCGCAGGGAGCCGTGGGAGTTCGGGCCGGAGGTGCTCGCGCATGCCAGGGAGACGCTGGAGGAGCGGGAGCGGTTGCTGCCGTACTTCGTGACGCTGGCGCAGTTGGCCCGGCTGACAGGTGCGCCGTATGTGCGGCCGGTGTGGTGGGGCGCGTCGGGGGACCGGGAGTTGCGGGACTGCGAGGACGTGTTCCTGCTGGGTGACGCCCTGCTGGTCGCGCCGGTGCTGGACGAGGGGACGGACCGCCGATCGGTGCGGCTGCCGCAGGGACGCTGGTACGACACGGCGACCGGGCGGGCGTACGAGGGGCCGGGGCAGGTGGTGGTTGCCACGCCTCTGTCACGGATTCCGGTGCTGGCGCGTGCCGGTGCGGTGATCCCGGTGCGGGGCCCGGCGGGGAGCCTCGAACTCGAAGTGTGGGCTCCGCCCGCCGGGCGTACCGGGGGCGGGCTGGTCGTGCGGGACGTGGGAGACGGGTGGGCGCCGGCCGAGGTGGAGCGCTATACGTCGTGCCTCAGGGACGGGCGTGTGGTCGTGGAGCGTGACGGTGACGAGGGGCTGGTGCCGTATCCGGTCCGCGTGCGGGGGCTGCCGGCTCAGCGGTAGGCGCCGGCGAACCAGGAGCTTACGACCCGGGTGTGCAGCGGAAAGGCGAGTTCGTCCGGGGCGTACAGCACGTCGTGTCCCGAGGTCTCGTCCGTGGGGGCGGAGAGCGGCAGGTCCCCGGCGGGGCGCGGGGGGAGCAGCCCGAAGAGCAGCAGGTGGCCGTCCGGAGAGCTCAGGGCGTCCGCGAGGCGTACGTCCGTCTCGTCGGCCCGGATGCCGGTCTCCTCGCGCAGTTCGCGCACGACGGCGTGGCGCCAGTCCTCGGCCTGGTCGATGTAGCCGCCGGGCAGCGCGATTCCGCCCCGGTGCGGGGGGACGGTGCGGGTGATGACGACGAGGCCGGTGCCGTGCGGTCCGGTGACGGGCAGCAGGGCGACGGCCACGGGCAGCGGGTTGCGATAGGCGGTGTGGCCGCACGAGGTGCAGGTGCGGGGCCAGGTGTCGGCGGCGTACGGGGCCCCGCAGCTGTTGCAGTGGGAATCCTCCACGGGCGGACTGTATCCGATCACTCTTCTCTTGCGGCTCCGAAACTGATAGACGGTGTGCCCATGACAGGAATAGCTCGTGCTCTTCGCATCCTGGCCGCCGCCGGCGCCGTTCTGCTCGCCGTGACCGCCGCCGCCCCGGTGGCGGCGGCCAAACCCCAGCCCAAGGCACCGCCGGAGTTCGTCGACCTCCGCTCCGTCGACCCGACGATCATCACGGAGATGCGCTACACCACCGCGCACAACTTCATGGGGGAGCCGGTCGACGGCTACCGGCAGCCCGTCTGCATCCTGACCCGGCCTGTCGCCCGCGCGCTGCGCACGGCCCAGCAGGGCCTTCTGCGTCAGGGCTACTCGCTCAAGGTGTACGACTGCTACCGGCCGCAGCGTGCCGTGGACCACTTCGTGCGCTGGGCGAAGGATCTGGACGACCAGGTCATGAAGGGTGAGTTCTATCCGGTGGTCGACAAGACGCGGCTGTTCGAGGACGGTTACATCGCGGAGAAATCCGGGCACAGCCGGGGCAGCACAGTGGATCTCACCCTGGTGAAGCTGCCCGCGCAGCCGACCAGGCCGTACGAGCCGGGCGAGGAACTGGCTCCGTGCTACGCGCCGGAGGGCGAGCGCTTCCCCGACAACTCGGTGGACATGGGCACGGGGTACGACTGCTTCGACACCCTGTCGCACACGGACGACCCTCGGGTGCAAGGGGCGCAGCGTGCCAACCGGCAGTTCCTCAAGGAGACACTCACCGGCCTGGGGTTCGTGAATCTGGCAGAGGAGTGGTGGCACTTCACCCACAGGTCCGAGCTCTTCCCGGACACGTACTTCGACTTCCCGGTGGCCAGGCGGTCGGTCGCGGGGCACTGACGGTTGGGCGGAGAGCGGACGGAGAACGGGCGACCCGGACCACCCCCGTGGGCTCCGGCCGCCCGTTCTTGGTGTCGGACGCGGAGCCGCCGTATCCGGTTGCCGACCGAGCCATTACCGTGCCCTCATGTCCCCACAGACGTTCGATTCGTATGAAGAGTTCTGGCCCTACTACGTCGCCATGCACTCCAGGGCAGCGACCCGATGGGTGCATCTGACCGGGACCCTGACCGGCCTCGCGGTCACCGCGTACGGCCTGGCGCGCGGCCGTAAGCGCTACGTCTTGGCGCTGCCCCTGATCGGATACGGCACCGCGTGGCCCGCCCACTTCCTCATCGAGAAGAACAATCCGGCGACGTTCGGGCACCCCGCGTGGTCGCTGCGCGGCGATGTGCAGATGATTCGGATGATGCTCGCCGGACGGGACGGCGAACTGGCCGGGACCGCGGCCGAGTGGCTGGCCGAGAACCCGTGACCTCCGGACGCGCCCAGGGTTGACGCCCCGTCACCCAGGGTGAAGACTCGTCGCACGCCCGCTGCCCCCCGCACCGTACGCGCGGTCCGTACCCCGGTCGGCGGGGGTACGGACCGCGTCTCGTGCGGCCGTCAGGTCCTGGCGGGTTCCCGGAGCCGGTCGGCACGCACCATGGCGTGCTCCACGACCGCGACCAGTACATCCCGTACGGGCGCCCGGTCGCGCGCGTCACAGAGCAGGACCGGCACCTCGGCGTCGAGGTCGAGTGCTGCCCGGACCGTCTCGGTGGAAAACTGCTCGGCGCCGTCGAAGAGGTTGACCGCGACCGTGAACGGAATCCCCCGGCGCTCGAAGTAGTCGACCGCCGCGAAGCAGTCCTCCAGCCGCCGGGTGTCCGCGAGGACCACCGCGCCCAGGGCGCCCTGGGCGAGCTCGTCCCAGAGGAACCAGAAACGGTCCTGCCCGGGAGTCCCGAACAGATAGAGGACCAGGTCCTCGCGCAAGGTGATCCGGCCGAAGTCCATGGCCACCGTGGTGGTCTTCTTGGCCTCGACCCCCGCCACGTCGTCGACGGGACGGCCCGCCTCGCTCAGTCTCTCCTCCGTGCGCAGCGGTCTGATCTCGCTGACCGCGCCCACCAGGGTCGTCTTGCCCACGCCGAAGCCTCCCGCCACCAGAATTTTCAGGGTGACGGGCTCGACGTGCCGCTTTCTGCGGCTAGAGCGCCCGAAGGCCATTGATCACCTCGCGAAGAAGACTTTCGTCCGGCAGCTCGGCCGGCGGAACAGGACGGGTGACGTGCACCAGCTCGTCCTCGACGAGATCACCGACCAGGACACGGACCACCCCGACGGGGAGATCCAGCCCGGAGGCGAGTTCGGCGATCGACTGGGGCATGTCGCTGCACAGTTCGACGATCTCCACGTGTTCCGGGGAGAGCGTCTGGTCCCGGCCGGGATCGTCCGCCGCCGGTTCGGGGATGACGATCGCGATCAGGTCGAGACGATGACGGGAAGCGCTGCTGGTACGCCCCCGGGTCATCGCATAGGGCCGGACCACTGGCCCCGCTTCGGCGTCGTACCAGCGCGAGGAGCCCGCTCCGGTACGAGCGGGTGGTGATCCGGACACGGTGTCCCGGGCGGAGTCTGCGCTCATCCCCTCACCTCACCCTCCGGCGGGCAGACCGTCGGTCCGGGGGGCGTTGGCCAGGTGCGCCCCCACGCGCTTGACCATCAGGGTCATCTCGTACGCCACCTGTCCGACATCCGAGTCGGAGTCGGCCAGGACGGCGAGACAGCTGCCGTCGCCGGCCGCCGTGATGAAGAGGAAGGCCTCGTCGAGCTCGACCACGGTCTGGCGGACCCTGCCCGCGTCGAAGTGGCGGCCCACCCCCTTGGCGAGGCTGTGGAACCCCGAGGCGACGGCCGCAAGGTGCTCGCTGTCCTCCCGGCTCAGGTCCTGGGACGTGCCGGTGGCGAGACCGTCGCTGGAGAGGACCAGCGCCTTACGGATGCTGGCGACGCGCTCGACCAGTTCGTCGAGTAGCCAGTTGAGCTGGCCGGAGCCCTGGCGTGCGGCGTTGTGTGCTGCGGCGTTCGGTGCGGTCATCGACCGTCCCCTCCCGGAGTCGTTCCTGGTGCTGTTTCGCCGGTGCCGGCCACGTCCTCGGCGTTCTGCCGACGGCCGCGCTGCCAGCCGCGTTGAAGCGAAGCCATGCGATTGCGTACTTCGTCCGCGTCACGTTCGAGGTCGTCGTCGGTGCCTGCGGGGGCGTGGCCGGAAGTCCGCCCTGCGGCGTCCTCCCGGAGCTGTGGGGCGAGGCTCGCCTGCCGGACCCTGCGCGGGAGGCCACCCACCGTGTCCGCGCCGGGCTCCACGTCGACGGCTTCGGGTCCGGAGGCGGGTCCGTCGGGTGTGCTGGGATGAGGACGGCCCCCGTCGCTGATCCGGCGGCCGCGGTCGGCGACGAGTCTCGGCGGCTTGCGGCGCGGCAGCGGGACGGGGCCGGCGGGCCGCATCGGCCGGACGTCCGCGGAGCGGCCGTCCGGGGCGTCGAACGCCTGCTGGTGCTGTTCCCTGTCCCTGCGCAGATCACGGGCGCGGAAGATGCCGCCCCGTTCGCTCTCGGTGTCCTCGAGATCCGATACGCCGTCGAGGACGGGGCCGAGTGCCGGATCCAGCTCCCGGTCGAGTGCCGGGTCGTCGGTGAACCCGAGTGTGCCCACCGGGCCTTCGAGTTCGACGGGCCCGTCGAGCACGGACGGGTCGGTGAGACCCGTGGGAACCGGGGAGAGCCCGGCAGTCCTGCCCTGGATGCCCGTGTCCGCGACTCCGTCCCTGCGGGCCTTGTCGCTGCCATGCGTCCGGCTGCCCGGCCGGCCACCGCCGATCGCCTTCTCGGCCCGGCGGTCGAGGCGGAAGCCGGTGCCGTGGGTGTCGGGGGCGTCGGTGAGCAGCTGCGCCGGGATGAAGACGACCGCAGTCGTCCCTCCGTACGGTGAGGTCTGCAGCGACACCCTGACATTCTGCCGCTGGGCGAGCCGGCTGACGACGAAAAGGCCGAGCCGGTCTGTGTCGGAGAGCTCGAAGTCGGGCGTCTCGGCGAGCCTCAGGTTGGCGTCCAGGAGGACTTCCGGCGCCATGCCGAGGCCGCGGTCGTGGATTTCGAGGGTGAAGCCGTTGGCCACGCGTTCGCCGTGCACCTGGACCGCGGTGTGCGGGGGCGAGAACACCGTGGCGTTCTCCAGCAGTTCCGCGATCAGGTGGGTGAGGTCGGCGACGGCCGGGCCGCCCACGCCGATGCGGGGCAGGCGCCGGACCTCGATCCGCTCGTAGTTCTCCACTTCCGCGACCGCTGCACGCACCACGTCCATCAGCTGGATCGGCTTGCGCCACTGCCGGGACGGGGCCGCCCCGGAGAGGATCACGAGGCCTTCCGCGTGGCGGCGCATGCGGGTGGTGAGGTGGTCGAGGCGGAAGAGGTCGGCGAGTTCGTCGCCGTTCTCGGTGCGCCGCTCCATGGTGTCCAGAAGCGTCAGCTGGCGGTGCAGGAGCACCTGGTTGCGGCGTGCGAGGTTGACGAAGACCTCGGAGACGCCGCGGCGCATGTCCGCCTGCTTGACGGCGGCTTCGACTGCGGCCCGCTGGAGGGTGTTGAGAGCCTGCCCGACCTGACCGATCTCGTCACGCTCGTAACTGAGGTGGGGGGCTTCGGTCTCCACGTCCACCTGCTCGCCCGCTGCCAGGCGCCGCATCACGCTGGGGAGCCGTACGCCGGACACCTCGTGGGCGTCCTTGCGCAGCCGGGAGAGGTCGCGGACGAGTTCGCGTGCCACGCGTACGGAGACGACGACGGACACGAGGAGGGCGACGAACCCCAGGACACCGGCGACGCCGGCCTGGATCAGGACCCGGTAGCCGGCGGGTTCCGCACGGTCCTGGAAGCGGTTGGACATCTCGGTGCCGTCGTTGGCCAGGTGCTCCAGAACCGGCGGAGCCACTTCCTCCCAGCGCGCGGCGTCGACGGCGCCCGGTTTCGTGACCGGGCCCGCGGCGATGAGCCTCCGCTCGGTCGTTCGCAGCGGCTCGGTGTCGGGGCTGCGCCAGTACTGCTCCATACGTCCGCGCTCGCTCGCCGGCAGGAGCTCGAGGTTGACCTCGTACAGGAGCGTGCGGCTGGCGGCGAGGTCGGAGACGACGCGCAGCTCGGCGGCGCCGAGCCGTCCCGCGACGAGGCCCGACGCGATGAGGGCGTCCTCACGGGAGAGCATCTCGCGGGCGCGGGAGATGCCGACCAGGGCCCGGACCTGCTTGTCCATCGATACGTTCTCCATCGTGTGGAGACCGTTCAAAAAACGGTAGCAGGGGTCGACGAGCCCGTTGTAGAAGTCGAGGGCCCTGGTCCGGTCGATGGTGCGCTCCTCGACGGACCCGCGCAGCGCGTCCAAGCCGTCGACCTCGCCGAGGATCGAGTCGAGCTGGGCCTCCGACTCCGCGCTCAGCTTCTCCCGGATGTCCTGGCTCTTCGCGCTCTGCCTCACGTCGGCCACGACCCGGTCGGTCGCGGCGCGCCGGCGGCGCAGTAGAGGCAGGGCGTCCGAGGAGCGGGGGTCGGCCAGGAAGACGAGCGTCTGGCGGCGTTCGTCCTGGACGGCGCGGATGGTGTCTTCCAGCGGGTGGCCGACCTGCTCCACGATGGCGCTCGCGCCCATCAGTTCAGCGGCCTCACGGCCCGTGTGATAGGTGGCGAAGGCCCAGAGACCTGTGAGAGAGGCGAGCGGCACCAGGAGCAACGCCACGATCTTCCTGCGGATGGACTTCCCGCGAAAGCGCATGGCCTCCCCCAGCTCGGCCCCGCACCGCGGGGGTGGTTGTGTCTGCGTGCCCGTCTGCCCGTTTTCCGGAATTTCCGGTGTTTTCGGCCGTACGGCGTTCGTGCTTGTCGCGGTGTTCCTGACGCGGCCCACCGGGTGTCGGCCGGTGTTCCGTCAACAAACGGCGTGAGCTTACTACTGACCTGCCGGTAACTCGAAGACGTGTCCGGACGATTTCCGGTCGTTCTTCCTCGATTTGCTCACCACTTGTCCCGGTATTCCCGGTGAAGAACTTCGCGAAAGCGACAGAGAACTCCTCGCCGAACGCGTTGCGTCCACACAAGGCAGTGGCTGGAAACCTTCGTTCCCTGCCCCTTCGGAGCCGGCCGAGGCCCCCGGCGGGAATCTTCGCGACCTGGCGTTCGTCCAGACGTACGGGGCGGGAGAACCTCACGGGGGTATGTGCGACAGGCGAACGGCTCAGTCCGCGTAGAATGGGCGCAAGCCGGGCAGCCACCCTTGAGTCGGACAGTGGTGGGGAGTTGAAGGTCTTGGACACGGATGAGCGCCGGAATACGGCGACACCGTCTGCGGCCGGTGCGTCTGCAGCCGGTATGTCTGTGGTTGATGCGTCCGTGCTCGATGCGTCCGCGGCCGGTGCCCGGATCCCGCGGCAGCTGTGGGTGGAGGAACCCGCGATACGGCTGCGGATGCCGGATCCTGTGCGGACGGCCGCCGTGCGCGCCGTCCTCATCATGTCGCTGACCATCATTCAGGCCGTGGTGGCCTTCCTGTGCACACTCGCCGAGTCCTGGCTCGCCTTCCCGATGGTGCTGGGCGGAGTCGCGGGCACGGTGGTGGCGACGTGGTCGGTGCTGGACGTCTGGGTGACGCGGCAGGTGTGGAACCAGCGCAACGGCGTGGTGTCCGTACCCAGCAGCACGGCGCGCCGCATGCGCCGGGAGCGCCGGTCGGCCAGGCGTGCCACCCGTGCCCAGGTGCGCAGGGAGGCCCGGATACGACGCCGGGGCGAAGGCCGGCTCTCCCGGGCCTGACCGCCTGCGCCCCGGCGTCCCTTGTCGCTCAGGCCTGTGCCGCGTCCGTGTAGGTGTCCGTCATCTCCGTACGCATCTCCGTGACCGCCGTCCCGCCCGCGGTGCCGGACGCGTCGCCGGTCCGCTTGTACATGCGGGTCGCGGTGATCTCGCCGTGGACGGTCTCGCCCTCGGGATCCTGTTGCGGCAGTCCCGGCCTGAGGTGCTCCTCCACGCTGATGTACTTCAGCCCCGCCCGCAGGTCCGCGTCATTGCGGAGGCGGATGACGAGCGGGAATTCGGCGAGCGCCGTGGTGTCGAACAGCCCGGTCGTGTAGAGCAGCTGGACTCCCAGCGCGTCGGAAACGGCGCGCTGCAGCTCCAGCAGATAGGTGGCGTTGGCGCGCCCGATGGGGTTGTCGAGGAAAAGCGTTCCCGCGTGGCGGTGCCGGTCGCGGCCCCTGTCGTTGCTGCGCAGGGCAGCCATCGTGCAGTACAGCGCGATCGCCGCGGTCAGCAGCTGACCGCCGGAGAAGACGTCGCCCATCTGTCCGACCGGGACGCGCTCGGCGCGGAGCACCGCGTCCGGTTTGAGGATCTCCACGGCGATGCCGTTGGGCTGCAGCGCCGCCTGAACACCACGCAGCAGGAGGGACATGCCGTCCCTGCGCAGGTCGGAGTTCTTCTTGAGGGCCGCGTGCGTGGCCTCGTCGATGACCTCGCCCAGCCGCTCGGTGAGCGTGGCCTGGTCGGGTTCCTCGAAGCGGATCCGGAGGAATTCCTGGCCGGACCACTCCCCCAGCCCCTCGGGCAGCTGGGAGAGCCGCTGGGCCGAGCGGAGCGTCGTGAGGGCGGACTCCACGAGCCCGCGGAGCCGGTCGACGATGGACTCACGGTTGCGCTCGAGCTGGGCCAGCTCGTCGGTGAGCACACGCAGCCTGGGTGCGAAGGCCACCGCCCACTTCTCGGCGTGGTCGGGCAGGGCAGCTGCCGGGAGTTCCCGGATCTGCTGCCGCGCCGGGGTGCGGACCTGCTCGTAGCGGGTGGAGTTGGCGTGCCGTACGAGGACGTCGCTTGCCTCCCGTACGGAACTCTCCGCAGCCGACAGGTCGGTGGCGCAGCCGCGCAGTGAGCGGCGGGCCTCGGCACCCGACTGCCTGGCCTCCTCCAGAGTGCCCGGGTACGGGTCGGGGGTCTCGGCCTCGCCCTCCGCGCCGTGGTCCCTGAGCAGGTCGCGCAGGAGCGCGGCGGTCTCGTCGAAGCCGCTCGCCGAGTCCTCGGCGGTGCGATGAGCACGCAGCAGTTCGGCGTGCGCGGCGCGCGCGGTGTCCAGCGCCGCGGTGGCGGAGGCCAGTTCGGCCGTGGCCGTACGGAGCAGGGTCTGCGCCTGGTCGGCGTCGGCCGGGGCCAGGCCGGCGGGGAGCTCGGTGTGGTGGGGCGCCTCGTCGGCGGGGGCGAGCCGTTCGGCTTCGCCGCGCAGCCGGCCGAGCTGCTCGCTGGCCGTGGAAGCCCGGGTCTCCAGGAGCTGGACGTGGGACTCGGCCCGGGCGGCGGCCGCCTGCCGAGACGGCCCGTCGGCTCCGTCGGTGCCTTCGAGGAGCTGGGCGGCGCGGGTGCGGACCTTGTTGGTGAGGCGGTCGAGTTCGGCCAGGGCTGCGCTCTCGTCGCTCTCGGCGCGCGCCTGCTCGGCGCGCAGGTCGGCTCCGACGCCCACCTTTTCGTACAGCTGGGAGGCCGCCCGGTATGCCTCGCGCAAGGCGGGGAGTGAGGTACGTGCGGTGGAGGCGTCGGGCTCAGGAAGCGTCTCCGGGGCTCCCGCGATCTCGGCACGCTCGGCTCGCAGGGCACGGGCGGTGCGGTGGGCGTCGTCCGCGGCACGCTGGGCGGCCCGGCGGTCCTCGTCGGCGGCGCGTGCCCGCTCCAGGTACGCCGTGGCGCGTGCCTCGGATTCGGCAGCCTCGTCGGTCAGTTCACGCAGTCGTGCCTGCCAGCCCGCCCGGTCACGGAGACGGTGGGCGAGGCCGGCGAGCGCGTCGGCGGCCCGGCGGGCGCGCTGGGCCGCCTCCTGCCGGTCGTCGCGGACGCGCGCGGCGTCGGTGGCGGCCTGGTCGGCCTCCGCGCGGACGGTACGCGCCTCGGCGAGTGCCGCCTCCGCGGTCTCCGCGGCGGCGACGGCGGTGCGGGCGGCTTCGCCGAGCTCGGCGAGCATCCCGGGCGGGCAGTCGGCGCGCCAGGAGCCGATACGGGCGGCCAGCGAGCGGTCGGCGGTGAGCCGTGCCGCGAGCGTCCTGATGTCCTCGTCGCGTGCCGCGGCCCGGGTCCTGAGTGCCTGGCGCTCCTCGTCGGCGGCGTGTTCGTCGTGCATCGCCGGGTTCGGCGGCACGAGGAACACGTCGTCGCCGGTACCGGCCCCGCCGGGCGCCGGTACGGGGGCGAGAAGGGCCGCGGTGGTGCCGACGGCCACGGCCGACCGGGGCAGCAGGGCGGCGGCGGCCAGGACTTCGCGGGCGCGGGTGTGCGCGTCCGGGTCGGTGATGACGACACCGTCGACGAGCTCGGGGCGTGCTGCCAGGACCGCCGCGTGGTCGGCGGGGTCGACGGCCTGGGCCAGATAGCGCCAGCCCGGCAGGGCCGGGATGCCGTGCTCACCGAGATATTCGACGGTGGCGAGGACATCGGGCCCCGGGGGCAGCAGCCCGCCGTCCCCCAGGGCGCCGAGGATGCGGGAGTCGTCGGCGGCGGCGGTGCGCAGATCGAAGAGCCGGCGCTCGGCGGCGGCGATGCCCTGGTCGAGGAGCTCCCTCAGCTCGTCGGCGCTGTTGTCGAACTCCTCGGCCGTGAGGGACGGCGCGTCCCAGGACGCCGGTTCTGGCGCGCTGTCGGCGGTGCCGTCCGTCCCCGTGGCGGCACGGCGGGGGCGGGGGACGGCTGCCCCGGCTGCTGCCGGGAGGCCCAACAAATCGGCGAGGCGGTGGTCGGCGGCGATCGACTCGGCGCCCCTGCGCTCGGCCTCGTAGGACTGTTCGGCTGCCTGTGCGCCGTCGGCGGCGCGGGCCGCGGCGAGCTCCGTGCGGCTTTCCGCCGCCGCGGCTTCCCGGGCCTGGTCGGCGGTGGACCGGGCTGCTTCCCGTGCGGTGTCCCAGGCGGCGACCGCGGCCTTCTCCGCGTCGTTCGCGGCGAGGGCCGCGCGGGCCGGGTCGGAGTCCGGCGCGGTGTCGTCGAGCCAGCCCGCCCGTACGGCCTCGGCGGTCTCCTGCTCGACCTCGGCGAGACGCTGGCGCAGATGGCCTGCCTCGCTGCGGGCACGCTGAGCCTCGGTGGCGGCGGTGGTGGCGTCCCTGTGGGCCGTTTCCCCGGTGGACTGAAGGGTCGCGGAGCGCTCCTCCTCCTCGTCGGCCACCCGCTCCCCCGCCTCGGCGGCGGTGTGCAGGGCGCGTACGAGGTCGCCGGCGGCCGTGGCGCGCGCGGCCAGGGCGGGGGCGGCGTCGCGCTCGGCCTCCCGGATGGCGACGGCGACACGAGCCGAGCGGTCGGCGGCGGCCCGGTGGCGCAGGACCGCTTCGGCTGCCTGCCACGCGGCGTGCAGGGTGCGCGCCTCGCCCAGCTCGCGGCGCTGGGCCGCCGCGCTCTTCTCAGCCGCGGTCAGAGCCAGGGAGGCGTGCCGGTAGGCCAGTTCGGCAGCGATCAGGTTCCGGTGACCGCGGGTGGCTTCGGCTTCGGTGACGGTGTGGGCGGCGGCCGTGACCTGCTGGGCGAGCTCGGCGGTGCGGCCGCGCTCCTCGGCGGCGCGGCCGGAGAGCCTGCGGGCGAGGGTGCGGGTGCGCCGCTCGGCCCCGGCGTGGATGTCACGGCTGCGGGCCCGTGCCGCGGTGGCTTCGACGATCCGGCCCAGCAGGTCGACGGAACCGGCGGTGAAGTCGCGTTCCGCGGTGAGCTCGGCGCGGCGGCCGAGCTTGTTTCCGAAGCCGCTGACGAGGTCGGCGAGACCGTCCGTGTCGCGGGTGTCGGTGACCGCCCGCAACAGCAGGTCGGTGAAGTCGGAGTCCTTCTTGACGGCGAAGAGGCCGGCGGCCTCGCCCTCGTCGGCGTTCATTTCCCGCTGGTAGCGGAAGAGTTCGGGGTCGAGCCCGAGGTCGCCGAGGTGTTCGTTCCAGCGGTCGTGGATGTCTTCCCAGTGCACATCGAGGTGCGGGTAGAACTTGCCGGCGTCCGTGAGGGCGTCGCGGAATCCCTTCATGGTCCGGCGCCTGCCTCGCGCGCCGGAGACACCTTCGACGGGGCGGCCCACCGAGGTGGCCTCGGCGACGGGAAGGCTGTCGAGACTGAGACCGGGCCCGGGGCGGAAGGAGTACCAGGCCTCGGCGAATTTGCGCGGGTCGTTGGAGACCTGTCGGCCACGCCATTCGCTGACCTTGCCGACGACGACGCACTCGCCGGTCAGCGTGTGCTGCCACTCCAGGGCGACGTGTCCGCAGTCGTCAGCGAGCAGGAACTTGCGCAGGACGCCGGAGCTGGCGCCGCCCAGGGTGTTGCGGTGCCCCGGCAGCATCACCGAGAAGATCAGCTTCAGCAGGACGGACTTGCCGCCGCCGTTCTCCAGGAACAGCACACCCGCGGGTGCCGGGCGGCGCGGCGGGCCGACGGGCTCGTCCTCGAAGAACTCCGCCTGGGCCGGGGCCGGCCTGGGCACGGGCTTGCCTACTCCGCGCAGGTCGAGCACCGTGTCGGCGTAGCGCGCACCGGCGGGCCCGATGGAGTAGAGGCGGACCCGGGACAACTCGTACATGGCGGCGGACTCTCGTCGTTCAGGCGGGGCGGGCGGCTGAGGTGGCAGCGGGGGTGGGACGGTTCGGGGGAGGCGGTGCGGGTTCAGGAGTGGAAGGGAAGTCCCGCGTCGGCGGCCAGCTCCAGGCTGTCGGGATCGGGCGGGGGCAGCAGGGTGGCCGAACCGTCCGTGACCGGGACGACGCCGAGCTCCAGCAGCTCGGCCATGGCGGCGCTGCCCGCCATGTCACGTACCTGGAGCTGGTAGCGGGCCGTGGTGCGGTAGGCGCCGCCCGCGTCGTCCCCGGTGCGCTGGAGGAAGCCCGAGTCGGTGAGGAAGGCGACGGCCTTGCCGATGATGCCGGTCGTGGACCCGGCGAGCCTGCGGGCGTCCTTGGTGGCGCCGGTGGAACTGCGGCGGGCGTAGACCCTCCACCCTGATTCCAGGCCGGGGGCGTCGGTGGCCGGGTCGGTGTTGTCGCCCTGCTCCTCGGCGCGCTGCTCCAGCCGTAGGCAGGCCTGGCGGACGAAGGCGTCGACACCGTTGACCGTGATGCGGCCGATGTAGGAGTCGTCGGCCAGGTCCTCGGGCCGGGGGAAGGCCATGGCAGCCACGGCGAGGTGGGCCAGGCCGTGCAGGAAGCGGTCGGCTGAGTCGGAGGACGCGCGCCGCGCGTAGTCGCCCATGCGTACGGCGAAGACAGAGTCCTCGCCGGCGGTCACGGCCATCCCTGCGCGGGTGGAGACCTCCAGGACGATGAGTCCGAGGCCGGTGGCCACGGCATCGGTGAGACGGGCGAAGGCCGGTTCTTCACGGTACCGGCGGAGCAGCTCGGTGTATTCGGTGTCGCGGGCGGGCATCAGCTTCGGCTGCAGCCCGAACGAGACCAGCCGGGCCGCGTCGGCCGCGTCCGCGGGGGTGACAGCGGTGGGAGCGGCCGGCCGTGCGGCGTCGGCCGCGTGCAAAAAGGACGGGTCGCCCCACGCGTCGGTGTGCTCGGCGTGCTGCTCGCTCAACTCGGTGACTCCTCGGTACGGGTGCCGCTCCCGGGCGGCAGTGGGTGGGTGGTCGGGCCGGGGACGCTCACGAGGCGTCCCTGCGGTCCGCGGCCATGCCCGCCGCGTCCAGCAGGGCCATGCCCACTATCAGGTCGGCTCCGCCGAATTCCTGGTCCTCGAGCGGGACGCCGTCGTCGACGGCGAACAGCAGCCGGCGCTCGCCCTGGCGGTAGGCCGTGCCGACCGGCGGGCTCGCCGCGTGGACGGCGAGCAGGGCGACCAGGTAGGGCAGCTCGGGGTCGCGCAGCCGGGCCTCGGCCAGGAGTCCGGAGAGCCTGCGGGGGGCGTCGTGCTCCAGGTCGAGCAGCTCCATGGCGTATCCGAGCTGCTCCTCGCTGAACCGGCTGTCGTCCGGGGTGGCGATGAGGTCGGGCTCGGGCATCTCGGCGCCCAGGTGCTCGCGCTCCACCGGAGGCATGAGCAGCAGGTCGACGAGGTCGCCGACCCGGACCGAGGTGGGCGTGCGCAGCCCGGTGCCGTGCGCGAAGAACGCGTTGGTGGCGCGCGTTGCCTGCTCGACGGGGAGCGGCAGCAGCGGGACGACGAGCTGTCCGTACAGGTCGAGGCCGGCCTGCGCGGCGGGGGCGGCGAATGCCTGCCGGTCCTGCTCGGCCCGGAACAGGGGCCCCGCCTCCAGCAGTCTGGACTGGAGCTGGGTGTGGCGGCGGATGCAGTCCTTGACGATGTCGACGAGCTCGGCGGCGCGGCGCTTGTGCTCGGGTTCCTCCGCCTCGTCCCTGGCCTTGCGGATGTTGGTGAGAATCGCGTTCTCGTGACGGTAGCGGTCGGCGACGTGGTCCAGCGCCTCGGCGATCATGTCGGGTACGGCGTTGAGCCAGTCGACGGCGCGGACGTTGCGCCGGGTCGCCTCCAGCGTCCTGCGGAGCGTCTCGGCGTACTGGACGGTGCGGTAGCGGGCCTGTTCGGCGGCGAGCTGGGCGTCGGCGAGGCGACCCCTGCTGATGAGGACCTCCAGCTTCACCTCGGCGGCGATCTGGGCACTGGTGACGTCTGTGTCCAGGGCGCCGACCAGGACGTTGACCGCCTCGTCGGTGGCGCGGAGGTAGACGGTGCCGCTTTGGCCGGGGACTTCCTCGATGAGCTTGAAGTCGTAGTCCCTGCGGACGTATGCGCCGTCGGGCCCGAAGGTGCCGTACACGGCGCGGAAGCCGCGGTCCACGCTGCCGACGTTGATCAGGTTCTCCAGGACCCAGCGCGCGACCCGTTCGTGCTCGGTGACGGGCCGGCGCGGTGCCTGGGCGGCGACGCGCGGGAGGAGCCTGGCCACTATCTGGTCGTGGTCGGCGCCCGTGTCGAAGTCCATGTTGAGGGTGACCAGGTCGATCGCGGCGAGGGCCACTTCGGCCATCGCGTAGACCGTGTACTCGCCGGCCAGACTGGTCTTGCGCACGTCGAGGTCGTGCAGCGGGGCGGTGCAGGCGAGTGCGCGCAGCCGACGCGAGAGCCCCTCATCGGCGGCGGGTCCCGGGGCGGGCCTCGGTCCCGCGCTGAGCTGGGGCGCAGCGGTCTGGGTGTCGGCAGGCGAAGTCACGCTGCACAGATTAGGTCCTCGCACCGACGACGGTCGAAACGGCGCAGAAGCGACGGGTCACGGGCGCCCGTAACCGCCCCCTCCGGGGGTGCGCAGCACCAGGACGTCCCCGGTGTCCAGCTCGGCGGTGTCGCAGCCTTCGAGCGGGGTCACGGTCGTGCCGTCGGCCCGCTCGATGTGCTGCTCGCCGAGAGCTCCGGGCCCGCCTCCCGCCATGCCGTACGGCGGTACCCGGCGGTGTCCCGACAGAAGGGCCACGGTGACGGGTTCGAGGAAACGGATCCGGCGTTCCACCCCGCGTCCCCCGTGCCACCGGCCCGGGCCTCCGCTGTTCTCGCGCACGCCGAAGCTCTCCAGCAGCACCGGATAGCGCCACTCGAGGATCTCGGGGTCGGTGAGCCGGGAGTTGGTCATATGGGTCTGCACGGCGTCTGCCCCGTCGAAGCCGTCGCCGGCACCGGAACCGCTCGCGACGGTCTCGTAGTACTGGACCCGGTCGTTGCCGAAGGTGAGGTTGTTCATGGTGCCCGACCCCTCGGCCTGGACGCCCAGGGCCGCGTAGAGGGCGCCGGTGACGGCCTGGGAGGTCTCGACGTTGCCGGCGACGGTCGCCGCCGGGTGGACGGGGGCGAGCATCGATCCCTCCGGGACGCGGATGTCCAGGGGGTTCAGGCAGCCGCTGTTGAGGGGGATGTCGTCCTCGACGAGCGTACGGAACACGTAGAGGACGGCGGCCATGACAACAGATCTGGGGGCGTTGAAGTTGCCGGTCTGCTGAGGGGAGGTGCCCTCGAAGTCGAGGACTGCGCTGCGGGCGTCGCGGTCCACGGTCACGCTCACCGCGATGACGGCGCCGTTGTCGGTCTCGTAGCGGCAGGAGCCGTGGCGCAGTCCGGCCACGATGCGGCGTACGGACTCCTCGGCGTTGTCCTGGACGTGGCCCATGTACGCCTCGACGACGTCCTGTCCGAACTGGCGTGTCATGCGCCGTAGTTCGGTGATCCCCTTCTCGTTGGCCGCGATCTGGGCGCGCAGGTCGGCGAGGTTGGTGTCCGGGTCGCGTGAGGGGTGGACGGCGGCCGTGAGCAGGTTCCTGGTCTCCGCCTCGCGGAGGTTTCCGTCGCGTACCAGCAGCCAGTTGTCGAACAGGACGCCTTCCTCGTCGACCGTGCGGCTGAAGGCGGGCATGGAGCCCGGGGTGATCCCCCCGATCTCCGCGTGGTGCCCGCGTGACGCGACCAGGAAGCGCAGCCGGCTCTCCTGGCCGTAGGCGGCTTCGTCGAACACGGGCGTCACGACGGTCACGTCCGGCAGGTGTGTTCCACCGTGGTACGGATCATTGACGGCGTACACGTCGCCAGGCCGCAGGGTCCCCTCGTTGCGCCGCAGCACCTCCTTGATGGACTCGCCCATCGATCCCAGGTGGACCGGGATGTGCGGGGCGTTGGCCACCAGGTTGCCGTCCGCGTCGAACAGCGCGCACGAGAAGTCCAGCCGCTCCTTGATGTTGACGGAGTGGGCCGTGTTCTCCAGTCGTACGCCCATCTGTTCGGCGATCGACATGAAGAGGTTGTTGAACACTTCGAGCATGACCGGGTCCACCCGGGTGCCGACGGCGGTCCGGGCGGGTCGCGGCTCGGCCCGGCGCAGCACGAGGTGCCCGGCCGGTCCCGCCGTCGCCTGCCAGCCGGGGTCGACGACGGTGGTGGCGTCGTCCTCGGTGACGACGGCCGGTCCGTTCACGGTGTCCTCGGCGCGCAGTGTCGCCCGGCGGTACAGGCCGGCGTCCAGCCATCCGGCCCCGGTGAACATCCTCACCGTGCCGAGAGGCCGGGCAGGTCCTTCCCCTGTGCGCGCACCCGCCCGGGGCGGGGTGTGCGATGCGGCCGTTCCGGTGGCCTCCACGGACACGGCCTCGACCACCAGGGGCTTGTCCATGGTGAATCCGTAGCGCGCCCGGTGGACGTCGGTGAAGGCCCCGGCCATGGCGGCGACGGTGCCGTGGGCGACGGGCAGGGCGGCGTCCGTCCCGGCGTAACGCAGCAGGATCCGTGCCCGGGTGCCGATGGCGCTGTCGGGGACTCCGTCGGCACGGAGTTCGGCGCGGGTGCGCTCCGCCAGGCCCTCGCAGATGGCGCGCACCTGGTTCCCGGTCTCCTTGTCCAGCCCGGCTTCGACGGACTGTTCGCGCATCGCGGTGGCATCGGCGAGACCGATCCCGTACGCGGAGAGGACACCGGCGAGCGGCGGCACGAGGACGGTGTCGATGCCCAGGGCGTCCGCGACGGCGCAGGCGTGCTGTCCTCCGGCGCCGCCGAAGCCGGTGAGGGCGTAACGGGTGACGTCATGGCCTCGCTGGACGGAGATCTTCTTGACGGCGTTCGCCATGTTCAGTACGGCGATCTCCAGGAAACCCGCGGCCACCTCGGCAGCCGTACGCCTGCCACCGGTGGCGGCCGAGACCTCCTCGGCCAGACGCTCGAAGCACCTCTCCACGAGACCGGCGTCGAGCTGCCGGTCGCCTTCCGGGCCGAAGACGGCGGGGAAGTGCTCCGGGCGGATGCGGCCGAGCATCACGTTCGCGTCAGTGACGGTGAGCGGCCCGCCCCGGCGGTAGCAGGCGGGGCCGGGGTCGGCTCCGGCCGAGTCGGGGCCGACCCGGTAGCGCCGTCCGTCGAAGTGCAGGACGGACCCGCCGCCTGCGGCGACGGTGTGGATGCTCATCATGGGCGCGCTCATCCGCACCCCCGCCACCTGGGTCCCGACTTCGCGTTGGAACTCTCCCGCGTAGTGGGAGACGTCGGTGGAGGTGCCGCCCATGTCGAAGCCGATGACCCGGTCGTAGCCCGCCTGGCCGGACGTACGCACCATGCCGACGACGCCTCCTGCCGGGCCGGAGAGCACCGCGTCCTTGCCCCGGAAGTGGGCGGCCTCGCGCAGCCCACCGTTGGACTGCATGAACATGAGGCGGATCCCGGGGAGTTCGGCCGCCACCTCTTCGACGTAGCGGCGCAGGATCGGCGAGAGGTAGGCATCGACGACGGTGGTGTCGCCGCGTGGTATCAGCTTGATCAGCGGGCTGACCTCGTGCGAACAACTGACCTGGGTGAAGCCCGTCGCCCTGGCTTCCTCCGCGACGGCCCTCTCGTGGTCGGGGTGACGGTAGCCGTGCATGAGCACGACGGCCGCGCTGCGGATCCCGTCCTTCGCGACCGCCCTCAGCCGCTCGGCCACGGCGGCGCGGTCGAGGGCTCTCACGACCCTTCCCCGGGCATCGGTGCGCTCCGGCACCTCGACGACCCGGTCGTACACGGCTTCGGGGAGCAGGATGCGGCGGTCGAAGAGACGCGGCCGGTTCTGGTACGCGATCCGCAGGGCGTCCCGGAAGCCTTCGGTGATGACCAGGACGGTCGGCTCGCCCCGCCGCTCCAGGAGGGCGTTGGTGGCGACGGTCGTGCCCATCTTGACGCCCGCGACCCGGTCGGCGGGCACCGGGTCATGGGGGCGGAGACCGAGCAGCAGCCTGATCCCGGCGACAGCCGCGTCACGGTAGCGGCCGGGGTCGTGCGACAGCAGCTTGCGGGAGATCAGCCGGCCGCACGGGTCCCGTCCCACCACGTCCGTGAAGGTGCCGCCGCGGTCGATCCAGAACTCCCAGCGTCCGGTCATCCCTCCATTCTGGCGCGGGGTTCGGACCCCCGCAGGGGCGGTGTACGGGCAGGCCGGTCAGTACTCCTGTGCCGCCGGGTCGGGCTCAGACGGCGGGTGCGTCCGGTCCGATCCTGCTGCGTACGGCGGTTTGGACCTCGGCCTCCTCGGCCGGGTCGGCGGCGAGCCGCCTCAGCCGTTCGGCGACCCGGATGTCCCCGGTCTCCGCGTGGTGTGCGGCCAGCTCCCGGGTGGTCTCCTCGCAGTCCCAGAGGCATTCGACGGCGAATCCGCTGGCGAAGGACGGGTCCGTGGCGGCCAGTGCACGGGCGGCGCGGCCGCGCAGGTGCGAGGAGGACGTCTCCCGGTACACATGGCGCAGCACGGGTGCGGCGCAGGCGATGCCCAGGCGCCCCGTGCCGTCGACGAGGGTCCACAGGCGCGGGGCGTCGGGGCCTTCGCCCCTGACCGCCTCGCGCAGCGCGGCGAGGACGAGCGGGGCGTCCTGTACGGCGCCGCGGCAGGCAAGGACCCCGGCCGCCGAGGCTCCGAGGGCGTCGGGCCGGTGGGCCCAGCGCCGGGCCCTGTCGACCGCTGCTTCTCCGCACATACGCTCGAAGGCGGCAACGGCCGCCTCGGCGACCTTGCGGGACGGGCCGACGACAGCCTCCTCGATGAGGTCGAGCACGGCAGGGTCCTGAACTTCTGCCAGATAGTGCAGGGCGGCGCAGCGCGCACCCTCGGAGCCGCTGCGGGCAGCCTCGACGATCAGGGGACGGTCCTCGGTCCCGGCGACGGCGGAGAGGCAGCGGGCCGCGGGGACGTGGAGCGCGCTGCCGCGTTCCAGCCCTTCCTGGGCCCAGTCGAAGACGGCCTGGACGCTCCAGCCTGGGCGCGGTCCGCCGGGCCTCATCTGCCGCTGCCATCGGTCGAAGGAGCCCTGCTCCGTCGCCGCCCTGACCCGGGCGCCGACCGCTTCACGCGGGTCGTCGGCCCAGAGCCGCCAGGGGCGGGGCTCGAAGGCGTCCCGCACGGTGGCGGCCAGCTCGGCCGCGCCCTCCGCGGTGGCGGGGAAACGGGCGAGCACCGGCTCCGCGAGGGAGCGCAGCCCGGCGTCGTCGTCACGCAGGGCCAGTTCGTCGAGCGCCCAGGCCCAGTTGGCCCCCGTCGCGGCGTACCGGCGCAGGAGTACGAGGGCCTCTTCGCGTCCGTAGGAGGCGAGGTGCCCGAGCACGGCGAGTGCGAGACCCGTGCGTGCTTCATCGGTGTCGAGGTGGTCCTCGGGATCCCAGAGGTGCCGCTCGATCTCCTCGGTGCCACCGTCGAGGTCGAGGTAGAGGCGGGCGTAGTAGAGGGAGCGGTTCTCGACCTGCCAGTCGTGGCGCGGATCGCTCAGGACGCAGTGGCTGAGAGCCTCGAGGGCCTCGGTTCGCGGGGCGGCGAGTGCGTGGAGCGTGCCGTCGCCGCGGCCCCTCTGCAGCAGGCCGAGCAGCGTGCCGCTCGGCGCTATGAACGGATCGAACATGGGGAAAGCCTCACATCAAGCTGTCGACGCAACCGGGACTGTGCTGTTCCATGTGCCGGGGCGACATCCCCTAGGCCGCGCAGCAACATGATCGGCCGACCGCCGTCTTCTGCCTGGTGCTCATCTTCCTCTGCCTCTCGTCGGTGGCCCGAAACGGACCCGCGACGTCATGATGACCCAGCCATTTCGCCGACGCGACCACATTTACGACGCACCGGCCGGCCGGCGGACCGGACCGCGTCTCAGCGCGCACCGAAGAGTTCCAGCAGGTCGCCCTTGCCGAACATGCGTGCGGTGTCCACTGCGGAGGGCGTCCCGGCGGCGGGATCGGCGCCCGCGGCGAGCAGTGCGTCGATCACTTCGCGCTCACCCTTGAAGACGGCTCCGGCCAACGGGGTCTGCCCCCGGTCGTTGGCCCGGCCCGGGTCGGCGCCACGGGCCGCGAGTGCGACGACGGCGGGGGCGTTCCCGTGGTAGGCGGCGAGCATGAGCAGGGAGTCGCCCCGGTCGTTGGTGAGGTTCACGGGGACGCCCGCGTCGACGTAGGCGGCGAGCGCGTCACTCTCGCCCCGGCGTGCCAGGTCGAAGACCTTGGTCGCCAGCTCGACCACCTCGTGATCGGGGGTTTCACTCATGGGACGGACCGCCTTCCATGGCCGTTTCGGGCCGTTACCGGCCTGGTGGGGGGGTACGGCGGGGGCCGTACGGGTGAATCGACAGCGTACTGCTCCGGGACGGTCGTCAGCCTGCCCCGGAGCGGCTGGAGATCACGGCGTCGGCCTCACATTCCGGCAGGGACGGGGCCCGCGCAGCTCCCGAAGCTCATGAGTAACCACTTTTCATCCACCATTCGAGTGAAATGAAGCGATATTCACCCGTTTGCACCTTTAATCGTATAGATACATCTTGTGATCCTGGAAGTACTCATGGTGACTGTCCCCTCAACCAGGAGAACCGCTCATGATCCTCTCCATCTCGGGCGTGGTACTGCTCGGCATCATCGTCTTCCTGTTCTTCAAGAAGGACGGACTCAAGGCCTCCCACGCCCTCATCTGCGCCCTGTTCGGCTTCTACCTGGCCGGCACGGCCATCGCCCCGAGCATCACCGCCGGCGGGGCGAGCCTCGCCAGCATGCTGGGCGGGATCAAGTTCTGACGCTCCGAAACCGCTCCTCACCACTCCAGGAGACCGACGTGGCCCGGCGACCACTCCCCCGCATTCTGACCAGCGGCAACGCTTCGATCACCCGCAGTCGCGAGATCGTGCGCACGGCCGCCGACAACGCCACCGACGTCCTCCACCCACTGATCACGGTCACCCGTGGTCTGCGGCTGCTGACGGGAGCAGGGCGGCAGAAATGGGCCGCGACACCCAAGGACCGGCGCGGACACGTACTGTTCCTCGTCGCGGCCTGCGTACTGGTGGTGGCGCTCATCCCCTACGGGCCTCTGCTGGCCCTGATCTCGGTGATGGGCGCTGCCACATGGCGGGGGCGCGACCGCACCCCCGCGAAGACCGGCCCCGGCGAGGCAGGGACCGCACGGCTCCAGGCGCTCTACGAGGCGCTGGTGCCGCACTTCTCCGTGGCCGACGACCCCGGTCCGCTGTTCTCCCACGGCGGCGACTGGGAAAAGGTTTTCGGCACGTCGTACGAATTCGACGACAACGGGCGTCTCACCCGGCTCCAGGTGAACTACCCCGCGCACTTCACCGACGGCGACCCCGCGTCCCGTGCCCGGGTCGAACAGGTGCTCCACGCCAAGTCGGGCCGGGGCCGCGAGTACCACTTCGCCTGGGACGAGGAGAGCAACCACCTCCTCATGACCGTGCTCGCCGCGCTCCCGGCCACCATCGCCGCCCAACGATTCGTCACCGCGCCCGGCGAGACCGTGCTGGGTTTCACTGACGCCGACGCGGTCCGGCGCACCGTGCCGGTTCAGGACGGCGAGGTGACGCGGAACGCCTCTCCGGTGATCTGGCGGACCGGCGCCCGCTCGACGGAGCCCCATCTGCTGATCGCCGGGCACCCCGGCAGCGGCACCACGACCCTGATGCGCTCCCTCGCCCTGCAGGCACTCCAGCACGGCGACATCCTCGTCGTGGAAGGCGGCGGCACGGGCGAGTACGGCTTCCTGGTCGGCCGGAACGGCGTACTGGCGGTGGAGTGCGGTCTGGCCGGGGCCCTCGCCACACTCGAATGGGCCGTGCACGAGACCGAGCGGCGGCTCATCGCCGCCAACCGGGCCCGTCAGGCCGGTCACCCCGAGCCCGAGGACATCAAGCGCCCCCTCTGGATCCTGCTCGACCGCCCGAGCGCCCTGGGTCACCTGGCGGCCGTCGACAACAGGCAGGACCCTCAGGAGCTTCTCCAGGTGCCGTTGCGGCACGGCCGCGCCGCCGGGGTGACGGTGGTCGTCGCGGACGCCTTCGACAGCCTGGACGCCCTCACCGAGACCGTACGGACCCACACCAGGGCACGCGCCGTCCTCGGCCCGGCGGACCGCGACCAGGTCGAGGCGGTCCTGGGCGCCCAGCCGCACACCACGCCCATCCCCGACGTCCCGCCGGGGCGCGGCTACACCCGGCTGGGCAGCGGGCCGGTCGTGCGGCTCCAGGTGCCCGCCACCCCGGACCCGTACGACGCGGCCACGAGCGAGGCGCACCGCCGGGCGGTGCTCGACCTGCTGCCCGGCGGGGCTCCGGCGGTGGAGCAGGCCGCGCCACCGGAGCCCACCGCCGAGCCCGTGTCCGTGCACACGGACAAGCTGATCGCAACGCCGGCCGTCGCGGAGGGGTGAGCGCCTCAGGCCACGAAGGTCCGGGGCGCCTCCGCTCCCGCGCTCGCCCCTGAGCCGACCAGCTCGGCGGCCGCGGCGAGCCGGAGCGCCGCCTCGTCCGCCAGCGGACCGCCCACGGTGAAGGGCAGCCGCACATAGCCCTCGAAGGCCCCGTCGACCCCGAAGCGGGGCCCCGACGGGACGCGGACGCCGACCCGCTCTCCCGCCACGGCCAGCCGGGAGCCGGAGAGCCCGCCGGTGCGCACCCACAGGGTGAGGCCGCCGGCCGGCACCTCGAACTCCCACTCCGGGAGCTCCCGGCGCAGCGCCCGCACCAGGTCATCCCTGTTCTCCCGCGCCTGCTCACGCCGGATGGCCACGGCCTGCTCCCAGCCGCCCGTCCGCAGCAGCCAGTTGATGGCGAGCTGTTCCAGCACCGGCGTCCCCATGTCGGCGTACGCGCGTGCCGCGACCAGGCTGCGGATGACGTCCGGCGCGGCCCGCACCCAGCCGATCCGCATACCGGCCCAGAAGGCCTTGCTCGCGGAGCCGACGGTCAGGACGGTGCTGCCGGCCGGGTCGAACGCGCAGACCCTGCGGGGCATCCCCACCTCCGCGTCCAGGTGCAGCTCGTGCATGGTCTCGTCGACCACCAGGACCGTGCCCGCCGACCGGGCGGCCTCGACCAGGGCGCGGCGCTGCTGCTCGCCGGCCAGGGCTCCGGTGGGGTTGTGGAAGTCGGCGACCACATAGGCCAGCCTCGGCGCGGCATCCCGCAGGACCTGACGCCAGCGGTTCATGTCCCAGCCGCCGAGGCCCTCCTCCATCGCCACGGGCACCAGTCGGGCGCCCGCCTCCCGCATGAGCTGGAGGATGTTGGCGTAGCTCGGTGACTCCACGGCGATGCGCTCACCGCGCCCGGCGAAGAGATGGCAGATGGCGTCGATGGCGCCCATCGCCCCGGTGGTGACCATGACCTGTTCGGGCATCGTGGGGATGCCGTGCCCGGTGTAACGGTCCGCGATCATCTGCCGCAGCGCGGGAAGGCCGGCCGGGTAGTCGCCGTGCGTGTGCGCGTACGGCGGCAGCTCCTCCAGCGCGCCCTGGACGGCCCGGGTCAGCCACGGCTCCGGGGCGGGCAGCGAGGCGCACCCCAGGTCGATCATCGAGCCGAGCGACTCCGGGGGCAGCGGTTCGAGGCCCCGGGCGGGCAGCGGGTTGCCCGCTGGGACGGCGGTCCAGCTGCCCGCCCCGCGGCGCGACTCCAGGAACCCTTCGGCGCGCAGCGCCTCGTACGCGGCGGCGACAGTGGTCCGGCTGAGGGACAGGGCCAGTGCGAGCTCCCGTTCGGCGGGGAGCCGCGCGGCGACCGGGACCCGGCCCTCCAGGACGAGCAGACGCACCCCGTCTGCGAGCGCGCGGTAGGCGGGCGGCTTACGGGCGCCCGGCGCCAGGGGACGTGCCCGCTGGCCCTGGAGCTGACGGGCGAGCTGCGCCGCGCCGACGGTCGAAGTCCACTGCGCCATGCAAATCAGTCCACCTTCCTCGGATTGGCCATAGTTGGCAGCCGATCCCCCGCCACAGAGTGACACGAAGCAGTCCACCACCACCACCACCACACAGGGGGCACCACTTGTCCGACACCACCGCCCGGAGCGGCGCCCGGTTCACCCGCAGGCTGATTCATCTGTACGTGGGCCTGGCCCTGTACGGGGCGAGCTCGGCGCTCCTGGTCCGCGCCGGGCTCGGACTCGAACCATGGGGAGTGCTGCACCAGGGGCTCGCCGAGCGGACCGGCATCTCCATCGGGGTCGTCTCGATTCTCGTCGGAGCGGTCGTCCTGCTCCTGTGGATCCCGATCAGGCAGCGCCCGGGGCTCGGCACCGTCTCCAACGTGTTCGCCGTCGGCATCGCGATGGACGGCACGCTCGCCCTCGTACCGGATCTGCACGGCCTCGGAGCGCAGATCCCCGCGATGGCCGCAGGCATCGTGCTCAACGGCGTCGCCACGGGCCTGTACATCTCCGCGCGCTTCGGACCGGGGCCGCGCGACGGCCTGATGACCGGCCTGAACCGGCTCACCGGTCGTTCCATCAGGCTGGTGCGTACGGCGATCGAGCTGGCCGTGGTCGTGACCGGCTTCCTGCTCGGCGGTTCGCTCGGCGTCGGCACGGTTCTGTACGCCCTGGCCATCGGCCCGCTCGCCCAGTTCTTCCTGCGTCTCTTCCACGTCCCCGCGCCGGACGCCCGCACCCCGGCCGTTGCCGGGCGGACACCGCAAGGGGCGATACTTCCGCGGTGACCGCAGCGACTTCGGGGCGCCACCCCTATCTGGACCATCCTTCGACGATTCCCTTCGCCCACCGCGGCGGGGCTGCGGACGGCCTGGAGAACACCGCAGCCGCGTTCCGTCGTGCGGCCGGCGTCGGCTACCGCTACTTCGAGACCGATGTCCACGCCACGGCGGACAGCCGCCTGGTCGCCTTCCACGACCCGACCCTGAACCGGGTGACGGACTGCCGGGGGCGGATAGCCGGGCTGCCCTGGAGCGAGGTGCGCCGGGCGAGGGTGGCGGGCAGCGAGCCGCTGCCGCTCTTCGAGGAGCTGCTGGAGGAGTTCCCGGACGCCCGCTGGAACGTGGACATCAAGGCGGAGCCCGCCCTCGTGCCGCTCATCGACCTGATCCGCAGGACCGACGCCTGGGACCGGGTGTGCGTGGGTTCGTTCTCGGAGGCGCGCGTGGCCAGGGCACACCGCCTCGCGGGCCCCCGCCTGGCCACCTCCTACGGGGTGCGAGGCGTGCTCGGTCTGCGGCTGCGCTCGTACGGCATCCCTGCGGCACTCCGGGCGGGCGCGGTCTGCGCGCAGGTCCCGGAGAGCCGGAACGGCATCCGTGTCGTGGACCGGAACTTCGTCCGTACGGCGCACGCCCGCGGCCTGCAGGTCCATGTCTGGACGGTCAACGAACCGGAACGGATGGCGGCGCTCCTGGACCTCGGGGTGGATGGCATCATGACCGATCACATCGAGACGCTGCGCACGGTGCTGGGCGAGCGGGGGGCCTGGGCCTGACGCCGGGGCCTGGCGCGTCCGCACGCGACGAACGAGGGGGCGCGTGTGAGCACCGGTACAGCAGGAACTGCGGAGCCGGCCGGGCAGCCGGCCGAGGCCGCCGAACGCAGGCGAGAGCAACGCGGCTGGTATTTCTACGACTTCGCCTGTTCCGTGTATTCCACCAGCGTCGTGACGGTCTTCCTCGGCCCCTATCTGACGTCGATAGCCGAGGCGGCCGCCGACACGGACGGTTTCGTGCATCCGCTGGGCATACCCGTGCGGGCGGGCTCCCTCTTCGCGTACACCGTGTCGGTGTCCATCGTCGTGGCCGTGGTCCTGATGCCGGTCGTGGGCGCGGCGGCGGACCGCACGGGACGCAAGAAGCCCTTGCTCGCGGTGTCCGCGTACACGGGTGCGACGGCAACGGCCTGCATGTTCTTCCTGGAGGGCCACCGCTATCTGCTGGGAGCCTTCTTGCTGATCGTGGCGAACGCGTCGATCTCCGTGTCGATGGCCCTGTACAACGCGTACCTGCCGCAGATCGCCACCCCGGAGGAACGCGACGCGGTCTCCTCGCGCGGCTGGGCCTTCGGGTACACCTCGGGCGCGTTGGTTCTCGTCCTGAATCTGGTCCTCTACACGGGCCACGACTCCTTCGGGCTGTCCGAGTCCGACGCGGTCCGGATCTGCATCGCCTCGGCCGGCGTCTGGTGGGGTGCCTTCGCCCTCGTACCGCTGCGGCGGCTGCGTGACCGCCGGGCGGCGCCCGGCGGCGACGGTACAGTCGGCTCCGGATGGCGACAGCTGCGGGCGACGCTGCGCGACATGCGCCGCCACCCGCTCACCCTGTCCTTCCTGCTCGCCTATCTGGTCTACAACGACGGCATCCAGACGGTGATCTCCCAGGCCTCGCTCTACGGCTCCGAGGAGCTCGGCCTCGACCAGACGACCCTGATCGTCGCCGTGCTGCTCGTGCAGGTGCTCGCGGTGGCGGGCGCGCTGGGGATGGGACGACTCGCCCGGCGGTACGGAGCGAAGCGCACGATTCTCGCTTCCCTGGCCGTCTGGACGCTGATCCTCGCCGCCGCGTACGTGCTGCCCGCCGACGCGCCGGTGTTCTTCTTCACTCTGGCGGCCGCGATCGGGCTCGTGCTGGGCGGCAGCCAGGCGCTTTCGCGGTCGCTGTTCTCGCACCTGGTGCCGCGCGGGAAGGAGGCGGAGTACTTCTCCGCCTACGAGATGAGTGACCGGGGACTCAGCTGGCTGGGGCCCCTGGTCTTCGGTCTCGGCTACCAGCTCACCGGCAGTTACCGGGATGCGATCCTGTCCCTGGTGCTCTTCTTCGCGCTCGGCTCCGTACTCCTGGCGAGGGTTCCCGTACGGGCCGCGGTGGCCGCCGCGGGCAATCCCGTTCCGGACCGGATTTAGACGTTGAAGTGAAAGGCCGGTAGTATACGTCTTTGGCCTGCCCGGAGGACCGTTACTGCGAGCGGAAGAAGCCGAACCCTAGGGTGACAACTTCGACCAGAGGTGACAAACCGGGCACCGGTGGGTAGTACACCCAGACAAGCAGCGGCACGACGGGCGACGCATGACCGGCAACGGGAATCTTTACCGCCGACCGGACGTTGACCGGATGACGACGACAGCGACACCTGTCCTGTGGGCGACAAGCCCGGGAGGCACGATTCATGAGTGAGCGAGCTCTCCGCGGTACGCGACTCGTGGTTACCAGCTACGAGACGGACCGCGGCATCGATCTGGCCCCGCGCCAGGCGGTGGAGTACGCATGCCCGAACGGACATCGTTTTGAGATGCCGTTCTCGGTAGAGGCGGAAATTCCGGCGGAGTGGGAGTGCAAGGCGTGCGGCGCCACGGCACTCCTGGTGGACGGGGACGGCCCCGAGGAGAAGAAGGGCAAGCCTGCGCGTACGCACTGGGACATGCTCATGGAGCGGCGTACCCGCGAGGAGCTGGAGGAGGTGCTGGCCGAGAGGCTGGCGGTTCTGCGCTCCGGTGCCATGAACATCGCCGTGCACCCGCGGGACAGCAGGAAGTCTGCCTGACCGCGTATCACCGCACCGATCAAGAGCCGCGGGCCGCGACCCTATAAAATGTTGGGGGGCCGCGGGGGGTTTTTGCGTGGGGGGGGGGGGGGGGGGGGGGGGGGGGGGGGGGGGGGGGGGGCGGTGTTGAGTGCGCATGCGCATCATGTGGGGTCGGGGTTGCGGGAGAAGTTC